>JADCGG010000293.1 GCA_020249125.1 Roseomonas sp.
CATATGGCACCGCTGCCGGATCAGCAGCCTTATTCCGCGGCGCAGGAAGGTGTCTGGTTCAACCGTGTTCATGCCTATGAAGCCGGTGATGGCGATGAAGGCCGTACGGTGCATTTCCCGCGTTCCTGCCTGCATTGCGAAACGCCGGCCTGCGTGACGGTGTGCCCCACAGGTGCCAGCTATAAGCGCGCGGAAGATGGCATTGTGCTGGTGAATACCGATATGTGCATCGGCTGCCAGCTTTGTGCCTGGGCCTGTCCCTATGGCGCGCGGGAATTGGATGAAGACCAGGGCGTGATGAAGAAATGCACGCTATGTGTTGATCGCATCTATAACGAAACCATCCCGGAAGACCGCCGCGTGCCGGCCTGCGTTTCCACCTGCCCGGCCAATGCGCGGCATTTCGGTGATCTTGGTGATCCCAACAGCGATGTCTCAAAGCTGGTTGCCGAACGCGGCGGGTATGAGCTGATGCCGGAGATGGGCTATCAGCCGGTCAATCGCTATCTGCCGCCGCGCAAGGCCAGCAGCGCGGTGAAGACCGCGCCCAAGGAAGCCGGGCCACTGCCCAGCCAAATCACCAATCCGCTGCTGCGTTGGATGGATAAGGTGTTGTCCCGATGAAACCCGCCCCATCCATCATTTTCTTCACCGTCGCTTCCGGCGCGGGGTATGGCTTGTTGTTCTGGCTTGGTGTTTTGAAGCCGCTGGGGCTTCTGCCCGCCAGCAGCCTGTTTGGCGCAACCGCGGCGATTATCGCTCTGGCGCTGATCTCGGCGGGGCTCTGTTCTTCGCTGCTGCATCTGGGGCGGCCAGAACGCGCCTGGCGTGCGCTATCGCAATGGCGGTCTTCCTGGCTATCGCGCGAAGGGGTGGCGGCGGTGCTGACCTTCCCGCCGGCGGTGGTTTTCCTGATCGCGCTGGCGCATGGCGAAACTTCGCTGATGCTGCCCGCCGGGCTGCTTTCGGCTGCCGGAGCGGTCGCGACAGTTTATTGCACGGGCATGATCTATGCCTCGCTCAAGCCCGTGAAGGAATGGCATCACCCCATGGTGGCGCCGGGCTATTTGCTGTTTGCCAGTTTCTCCGGTGCGGCGCTGCTTGCGATGCTGGCGGGCTTCTGGGGCGGCGGCTTCTTCCCCGCGCTGGTGGCCGCCGCACTTGGCATGGCGGCGCTTTTCTTCAAGCGCGCCTATTGGGCGAGTGTGGATGCCACGCCCGCCGCCAGCACGCGCGAAAGCGCGACAGGGCTTGGCTTCATCGGCACGGTGCGCCCGCTGGAAAGCCCGCATACGGAAAGCAATTACCTTTTGCGTGAAATGGCTTTTCGTATCGCGCGCGTCCATGCGGCGAAGCTTCGCAATATCGCGCTGCTGCTGGGCTTTGCGCTGCCGGCCTTGTGCTTCTGCCTGGCGATTATTCTGGGCGGTGGGCTTGCCATGGCGCTTGGCGCAGTGGCAGCCGCTTCCGCCCTGGCTGGGCTAATCATTGAACGCTGGCTGATTTTCGCGGAAGCGACGCATACGGTCGCGCTTTACTACCCGGCGCAGCGGTGAAATTTACGGCACTGGGCTTGCCGCCTGCGCCAGGGCAGCGGCATGCTTGAACTTGCTTTTGCTTGAAAGGGTTTAGTCATGCTCCAACGCCGTTCCCTCATGCTGGCCTCCGCGGGTGCGCTTGCCGCGCCACGCCTTGCCACTGGCCAGACCACCGCACGCACGCTGCGCTTCATTCCGCAAAGCAACCTGTCCAGCATGGACCCGGTCTGGAGTACGGCAGTGATTGTCCGCAATCACGGCCTCATGGTCTATGATACCTTGTTCGGGTTGGGCGCAGATTTCCGCGCCAAGCATCAGATGCTGGCGGGGCACGAGATTTCCGCCGATGGCCTGACCTGGACCATGACGCTCCGCCCGGGGCTGCGCTTTCATGACAATGAACCGGTGCGCGCGCGTGATTGCATTGCTTCCATCAATCGCTGGTCAAAGCGTGATGTGCTTGGGCAAAGGCTTGGCGTGCTGCTGAATGAAATGCGCGCCTTGGATGACAACCGCTTTGAAATTCGCCTGAAGCAGCCTTGGGCGGGCCTGGCTTGGGCGCTTGGCAAGCCATCGGCCAGCATTTGCGCCATCATGCCTGAACGCATCGCGGAAACCGATGCCTTCCAGCAAATCCGTGACTTCACCGGCAGCGGGCCCTTCCGCTTCCGGCAGGATTTGTTCCGTTCCGGCGATATCGCCGTCTATGATCGTTTCGAAGGGTATCAGACACGCCAGGAAGCCTCCGACTTCATGGCGGGGGGCAAGCCTGTCCATTTCGATCGTGTCGAATGGCGCATCATGCCAGACCCTTCCACCGCATCCGCCGCGCTGCAAAACAATGAAACGGATTGGTGGGAAACGCCGCATGCGGATTTGTTACCACTATTGAGGCGGCATCGGGATATTGTGGTGGACCGCATCAATAGCGCCGGCAATCTTGGCGTGCTGCGCTTCAATTTCCTGCATCCACCCTTCGACAATGTCGCGGTGCGCCGCGCGCTGCTGCCCGCGATTGACCAGCGCGTTTTCATGGATGCTTCCATCGGCACGGATCAAACGCTCTCCCACGTGCCGGCAGGCGTTTTCACGCCCGGCACGCCGCTTGCCAATGATGTGGGGCTTGAAGTGCTGACCGGCCCGCGCAGCCTGGATGCGGCACGCGCTGCGCTTGCGTCATCAGGCTACAAGAATGAACGCGTGGTGATGATGTCGGCCACCGACCTGCCCGTGTTGCAGAACCTTGCCGTGGTGGCATCGGATCTCATGAAGCGCATCGGCTTCAATGTGGATTTCATTTCCATGGATTGGGGCACGCAAATCCAGCGCCGCACCAATCGCGGCCCGGTAGAGCAAGGCGGCTGGAGCGCCTTTTGCACCACCTGGGAAGGCTTGGATGTTTCCGTGCCCGGCAGCCACATGCCCATTCGCGGCAATGGCGCCAATGCCTGGTCCGGCTGGCCCACCATGCCGAAGCTTGAAGAATTGCGCGATGCCTGGTTCGCCGCGCCCGATCTGGCAGCGGAACGCCGCATCGCAGAGGATATTCAGCGCGTGGTGTGGCAGGAAGTGCCTTTCATTCCGCTGGGTCTCGTGCTGCCGCCGCAAGCCTATCGGCGGAGTATCCGCGATGTGGTGAAAGGCGGTCCTGCCTTGTTCTGGGGGGTCAAACGCGCATGAGGAAACTTGGCATTTCGGCTGCCATGCTCGCTTTGCTTGCCACACCCATGGCAGCGCTGGCTTCCGATATTGCGCCCCCCAATCCGAAGCTGCCTGAAGCAACAACCGCCGCGCCGCTGCTGCCGAAACACGCGCCACCCGAAGCCCGCATGGGCTATGGCTGCCTGATCGGCCAGGCGGGCAGTGTGGCGCTTTCGCTGCTGCTCGGCTCTGGCCGCGCATGGGATGCCTTGGCGGATGCTGTTTTGGGCAACCCGCCGAGTGCGGAACAGCGCGCGGCCTGTGCGCTTGGTGAGGCTCTGGCGCCGCATCTTGCCGGTGCTGCAGAGGGCATGGCGCAGGAAGCCTGGGCAACCGCGCAGCGCCAGGCAGAAACCGTGCAGGAAATCATGGCCGCCGGCAGCGCGCAGATTGAACAAGGCTGGGCGGGGCTGCGCGAGAGCGCGGCGCGGGTCTGGCCAGGCCTTCAGCCCCTGCGTTGAGGCCACGCACCACCTTCACCCAAGCGTTTTCGGCAATGGTCGGAGCGGCGGGATTCGAACCCACGACCCCCAGTCCCCCAGACTGATGCGCTACCAGGCTGCGCTACGCTCCGACTAAGCGCTGCTTAGCACCCAAAATTACAGCTTGCCACCCCTTGAAGCCGTTTTGCGAAGGCGAAAAGCGCTAAGCCGCGAGCCGATGCAGCGCGCCTGCGATATCTTCCAATTCGGCCAGCGCAGCCTTCAGCGCCACGGCTTCGGATGCCTCAGCCGCCGCCGGCGGATCACCCAGCGCCAATTCCATCGCGACCGGCCCCGGGCCTTCATCCGTGCCATCGCGGAGCAGCCGCTGCACGCCCTTGATGGTGTAGCCCTGATTGTAAAGCAGATCGCCCACGCGCTTCAGCAGCGCGATATCTTCGGGCCGGTAATAGCGCCGCCCGCCACCGCGCTTCAGCGGCTTCAATTGCGGAAATTTGCTTTCCCAGAAACGCAAGACATGCTGCGGAATATTCAAATCATCGGCGACTTCACTGATGGTGCGAAACGCTGTCGGCGCCTTGCGTGGGCGCCCCTTTTCATCCGCATCATCAGCATCGGTCATGCTTCGTCTTCCACTTCTTCATGATTGATCCGCGCCTTCAATACCTGCGACGGGCGAAAGGAAAGCACCTTGCGCGGCAGGATCGGCACTTCAACGCCGGTCTTCGGATTGCGGCCAATGCGCTGGCCCTTCTGGCGCACCATGAAGGTCCCGAAGGAGGATATCTTCACCGATTCGCCTGATTCCAGCACGGCAGAAATTCGTTCCAGTACCGATTCCAACAGATCGGCGCTTTCATTGCGTGAAAGACCGACCTGCGCATAAATCGCCTCGGCCAGATTGGCCCGCGTTATCGTCTCCATTGACCCCGCCCCGATTTATCCCTGTTCCCTACAGCAAACCGGCTTCCCGCGACGGCGTCAACCGCCTGCCGCATGAAATCTCAGAAACGCGCAATGGCGGACCCCCAGGTCAGCCCCCCGCCAATCGCTTCCATCACCACCAGATCGCCATTCTTGATCCGCCCATCGCCCCGCGCCTCAGCCAGTGCGAGCGGGATGGAAGCGGCCGAGGTATTGGCATGGCGATCCACGGTTACCACCACACGTCCCGGTTGCAGGTGCAGTTTCTTGCCCATGGCTTCAATGATGCGAAGGTTCGCCTGATGCGGCACCAGCCAATCAATATCGGCATGGGTCAGGCCATTGGTGGCCAATGCCTGATCCACCACCGCGGCCAATTTGGAAACCGCGTGGCGGAAGACTTCCTTGCCCGCCATGCGCAGCAACCCTGTGCCGCCAGTGGAACCGGCGCCGCCTTCCACAAAAAGGATATCGCCATGCCGGCCATCGGCATGTAGATGCGTGGAAAGCAGCCCGCGATCCTGATTGGTGCCGGCCCCCTCGCTGGCACTCAGCAGCACCGCGCCGGCACCATCGCCGAACAGCACGCAAGTGCCGCGATCGGTCCAATCCATGATGCGCGTATAGACCTCGGCGCCAATCACAAGCACATGCCGCGCATGGCCCGCGCGCATCATGGCCTCAGCAATGGAAAGCCCATAGATGAAGCCGGTGCAGGCGGCGGTGATGTCAAAGGCGAAGCCCGGGCCGGCGCCGATCTTGGCCTGCACCCGCGCGGCAGTGGCGGGGAAGCCCGAATCGGGCGTGGTGGTGGCCACGATGATGCCATCCACCTGAGAAGCCTCCACCCCCGCATCCGCAAGCGCCGCGCGCGCGGCAGCAGCGGCCAGATCGGAAGCGGCCTCATTGGGAGCAGCCACGTGGCGGTATTTGATGCCCGTGCGTTCCTGAATCCAGGCGTCAG
>JADCGG010000294.1 GCA_020249125.1 Roseomonas sp.
AAGCGGCCGCGCCGCGGTTGCACAGCTTCATGACGGCGGTTTTCCCGGAACTGAGCAAGGTGAAAATCACCCATGCCTGGACCGGCAATGTCGCATTCACCTTCGATTTTCTGCCGCATATCGGTGTGCAGGACGGCATTCATTACGCCGCCGGCTGCCAGGGCTCTGGTGTCGCCATGGCAACCTGGCTCGGCCATAACGCCGCGCTGAAAATTGCCGGCGCCGCCAATCAACGCTTCGCGCTTGATGGTTTGGAATTCCCGACGGTTGCGCTTTACAACGGCAACCCGAATTGGTTCCTGCCCATCATCGGCGGCTGGTATCGCCTGCGCGATCGTATTGACCGGCTGGCGGCGTGACACGCAGCTTTAGGTGAACTCCGCCAATACCGGCAAAAGATAAGGGCGCAGCGCCGCGTAATCCTCGCTCATGGGGAAGTGCCCCAGGCCCTTCATGATTTGCACCTTGGCGCCCGGGATGGCGGCGGCGGTCGCTTCCGTATCCTCGGGCTTGCAGGAATAATCATAATTGCCAGTCAGCATATGGACGGGGCAGCGCTTGGTATCAATGCGCGCCAGCTTCGGGCGCAAATCGCCTTCCCCCTTGTAGAAATGCAGATCACCGCGAAACACGCCCGGCCCGCCCTGCATGTAATGCCAGAGCGTTTCCCAACGCGAGGCGTCTGGTGCATGCGGGCCAATCAGGCCGGAGACGATGCCCCCACATACCTCACCGCCATGTACATGCGGGTGATGCAGCCAGGATGTGTCGTAATAGGGTGAAAGAAAGGCCGCCGATTGCAGGCCGATCACGCCGCGCAATTCATCCGCATGTTCAGCAGCGAGATCCAGCACAATGCGCCCACCAATCGAACACCCCATCACCACGGGCCGATCGAGGCCAAGCGCGCGCGCCACCGCCATGATCATCCCGGTATAGCGCGCGGTGGTGAGTTGATAGGTCTCATGCTCCCACCCCTCGGGCGGGCTGGATTTGCCATGCCAGGGCATATCGAAGGTCACGCAGCGAAAGCGCGCTGTCACTTCCGAATCATTCAGCAGGCCGCGCCATTGGCGGCCATCACTGCCCGCTGTGTGCAGCAATAATAGCGGGATGCCCTGGCCGGCTTCCTCGAAATACAGCCGATGCGCACGGCCTTCGAGTTCAAGGCGCATATAGCGCCCGGTAATGGCTTCGATCATGCGCGGGGTTCCCTCAGCAGGGCGAGCACGCCCTTGAACCAGAAAATATGCGCCATAAAAAGCGCGACATTGCCTTCCACCTTGAAGGTGCCAAGCCGCACAAGCCCCATAATGTCGTGCCAGCCGGGGGGCGGCGGGTCTTGCAGGAAGCGCGCGAAATCCTCGGCACCGGCGCGGATGGCCAGGTCATAGCTTGGCATCAGGGCGGGCGCGCGGTTGGCGGAGATCAGCACGCCCTTATGGATGGCGAGAATCCAGGCGGCATCGCCGACGCTGAACAAGACATCCGCCGTCAGGTCGCGCCCCCAGCGCGCCAGGCCCGGCGCGGCGGCGGCGCGGGCGGGCAAAGCCGCGATATTCATGCCAAAAACCCTGCCATGGTTTGCTCCCCAAAATGCTCGGGGCAGGTTAGGAAAGGTGATCGCCGCGCGCAAACCCCCCTGACCAGGCGCGCGGGTTGCGCTAGACTGCGCCACAAAAGCAATAGGGTTTCCGCCGTGGTTCAGATTACCTCGCCGCAATTCAAGGAAAATGCCGCCCGCGCCCTTGGCGATGCCGGCCTGCAAAAGGCTTTGGGCAAGGCCAAAGGGGCCTTCCTGCAACGCCGGGGCGATGCCGTGGCGCGCCTGCCGGAGTTCGAGCAACTGCGCGAGATCGGGCGCGACATCAAGAATCATACACTGGCTAATCTGGATTTCTATCTGGAAACCTATGCCGCCAATGTGGAAGCGGCAGGCGGCACGGTGCATTGGTGTTCCACGGCGGATGAAGCCCGCGCGGCGGTGCTGGAGATTTGTCGCAATGCCGGGGCGAAAACCGTCACCAAGGGCAAGTCCATGATCTCCGAGGAATTGGGGATCAATGACCATCTGGAAGCCCATGGCATTGAACCGGTTGAAACCGATCTTGGCGAATACATCATCCAGCTTCGACGCGAACATCCTTCCCATATCATCGCGCCGGCCTTTCACCTGAACAGGGAAGATTGGGAAAAATCCTTCCGTGAAATGCACACGGATCTGCCCAAGGACCGCGTATTCAGCGAAAGGCGCGATATTCTGACCGAAGCGCGCACCAAACTGCGCAATCGCTTCCTGGCTGCCGACGTTGGGATTACGGGTGCCAATTTCCTGATCGCGGAATCAGGCAGCAGCGTGATTGTGACGAATGAGGGCAATGGCGATCTGACGCAAACCTTGCCGCGTGTGCATATTGCGCTGGCCAGCATCGAAAAAATGGTGCCGACGCTGAATGATGCCTGCGCCCTGCTGCGGCTTTTGGCACGTTCCGCCACGGGACAGGATTTTTCAGTCTATACCACCTTCTCCACAGGTGGGCGTCGGCCTGGCGATTTGGATGGGCCGGAAGAATATCATGTGGTGCTGATTGATAATGGCCGGTCCAATATGTTCGGCACGGAATTTCAGGAAATGCTGCGCTGTATCCGTTGCGCCGCCTGTATGAATCACTGCCCGGTTTATGGCGTGACGGGTGGGCATGCCTATGGCTGGGTCTATCCCGGCCCCATGGGTAGTGTGCTGACGCCAACGCTGATTGGCGTGGATAAGGCGGGGCATTTGCCCAATGCCTCGACCTTTTGTGGGCGCTGCGAATCCGTCTGCCCGGTGAAGATTCCACTGCCGAAAATGATGCGCCATTGGCGCGAACGTGAATTCGAACGGCATTTGTCGCCGGCAGCGGTGCGGCGCAATCTGGGGCTATGGGCATACGTCGCGCAGCGGCCCGCGCTCTATCGCATGGCGACGAAATTGGCGGTCGGGGCGCTTGGTCTGCTGGCGCAGGGCAAGGGGGCGTTCCGGTCCTTGCCGCTCGCGGGCGGTTGGACTCAGGGGCGCGATTTGCCGGTGCCGGAAGGCGGTACCTTCATGGATCGCTACGCCAAAACCAAGCGCGGGGGCTGAGCCATGAGCAAGGAAGCGATCCTCAATGCCATCCGTCGTGGCCTGAAGCGCGGCCCGCTTCCGGCGGATCAGCGCGCCATGCTGGAAGCGCGGATGCTGGCGCGGCCAAGGCATTTGATTCCGGCGCGGTCGCGCGTGCCGCGGCCCGATCAGATCAGGCTTTTCATCGCCAATGTGGAAAAGGAATTCGGCACAGTCACGCGCGTGGTCGATGCGAAGGATATTCCCGGTGCGGTCGCGGAATATCTTTCGCAGCAAAACCTGGCGCCGCGTTTTGTCATGGCGCCGCATCCGGAATTGCAGGCGCTGCCCTGGTCTGATCGCGCGATGCTGGAGTTCGAGACACGCCGCGCCGAAGCAAGCGATCTTGTCTCCGTGCAGCATGGCTATGCCGGTATTGCGGAAACCGGCACGCTGATGCTGCCTTCCGATCCCTCGCGCCCCACCACGCTAAACCTACTCGCTGAAACCGAAATCGTGGTGCTCCGCGCGTCACGCATTACTGGGCCTTATGAGGATGCCTGGGATATGCTGCGCGCGGAACGGCAAGATCCTGTTTCTGGTGGCTTCATGCCGCGCAATGTCATGCTTGTCACCGGCCCATCACGCAGCGCGGATATTGAACAGACCTTGGAACTTGGCGCGCATGGCCCGCGGCGGCTGCATGTGATTTTGGTGGATGACGATCCCGCCGCGCTGCCGGGATGAGCCTTTCGCGTCGCCGCGCCCGCGCGCTGAGTGCTGCGGATCGTGCCTTGTGGCAAGCCTATGTGGTGAACGTAGAAGCGCTACCGGGGCGTGAATTGCCACCGCCTGAAGCTACAATAGAGCCCATAGTCGTGCCTGCGACGCAACCCGCGTCAAGCGCACCAATAGCGCTGCCGGTCGCGTGGCAACCGCCACCTATACAGGTGAATGTCACGCCCGCTGGGCTGGATGACAAGCGCTGGCGCGCGCTCAGGCGTGGCAAGACAAAGCCGGAACGCACGCTCGATCTGCATGGTCATCGTGCGCAGGAAGCGCATGATGCGGTGCGCGGTTTTTTGCTGGATGCCTTCGCTGATGGCTTGCGTTGTGTGGCCGTGATCACCGGGCGAGGTTCATCGCCGGAAGGTGGCGTACTGCGGCGTGAATTGCCGCATTGGCTCAATGCGCCGGATATGCGGCGCCTGTTGCTGGCGGCAGCGCATCCGCATGCAGCGAATACGGGTGCGGTGCATCTGATGCTGCGGCGGCGCAAATGACACCCTTCGGCGCCAGGCTGCGCGCTTTGCGAGCCGAACGCGGTGTGGCGTTGAAGGATTTGGCCGCAGCCTTGCAGGTTTCCGCCGCCTATCTTTCTGCCCTGGAACATGGGCGGCGCGGACAACCATCCGCAGGGCTTGTGCACCAGGTCAATGAATTCTTCGGCCTGATCTGGGATGAGGCGGAGGAATTGGCACGGCTCGCGCGGCAATCCCATCCGCGTGTGGTGCTAGAAACCGGCGGGCTTTCACCAGAGGCAACAGCGCTTGCCAATCGCCTCGCGCGGGATTTTCGCCGACTGACGCCGGATGCAATTACGAATATTGAAGCCGCCTTGGATAAACTGCCGAAGGAAAGACGTTGATGCCGATGCAAGCCATCTCGGCGGGGTTATTGGCGGGGGTTGTGGGCTTTGCCTCATCTTTTGCTGTGGTGCTGCAAGGTTTCGTGGCCATGGGTGCCAGCCCTTCGCAGGCCGCATCGGGGCTGATGGCGGTTTCCATCGCCATGGGGCTTTGCGGGATTTTGCTGTCGCTTTGGAAGCGCATGCCGATCAGCTGCGCCTGGTCCACGCCAGGTGCGGCGCTGATGGCGGCTTCCATCATGCCGGCGGGTGGCTTTGCGGAAGCGGTAGGTGCCTTCATCATCTGTGCCTTGTTGCTGATTTTGGCAGGGTTATGGAAGCCGCTGGGAAGGGCAGTTGCGGCGATTCCAGCCTCACTTGCCAATGCCATGCTGGCCGGGATTTTGTTTGGCCTTGTTCTGGCACCGGTGCGCGCGGTGGCGGAAGCGCCGATCGCGGCACTTGCCATCATTGCCGCATGGATCATTGCCGGGCGCTGGCACAAGCTGGCGGCGGTGCCAGCGGCGGTGATTGTTGCCGGCGTGATTATTGCCTTTCAGGCGCCGATGCCAGAAGGCAATTGGGCGCCAAGCCCGGAATGGGTGACGCCGGTATTTTCCCTCACTGCCATCACAGGTCTGGCGCTACCGCTTTTCATCGTGACCATGGCGTCACAGAATATTCCAGGGATAGCGGTGCTGGGTGCAAACAACTATCGCCCTGATCCAGGGCCACTTTTCTCCATCACGGGAATTTTCAGTCTTTTTGCGGCACCTTTCGGAGGCCATCCGGTGAACCTTGCTGCCATCACCGCTGCAATGTGTGCTGGTGATGGCGCCGGCCCCGATCCCGCGCGGCGCTGGCCCGCTGCTGTGATGGCCGGCTTGGTTTATACGGCGTGCGGACTCGCCGCCGGCATGGCGAGTGGCCTGGTTGCTGTTGCACCACCAATCCTGATCGAAGCAGTCGCGGGCCTTGCCTTACTGGGTTCCTTTGCTGGCGCGCTGATGGGCGCGGTGCGCGATGATAAGGATCGCGAAGCGGCCGTGATCTGCTTCCTGATCGCGGCATCGGGTGTTGCGTTTCTTGGTATTGGCGGCGCCTTTTGGGGGTTGCTCGCCGGTGGCGGCATGCTCGCGCTCGCGCGCTGGAAAGGTTAACGATCGGGCATCTTGCGCGCAAGAAATTCCGGCACACGGCGCAAGGCATCTTCCCTTGCCGCTGGGTGCGTACCAATGGTGGCGGTGCCGCTGCTTGTCGCGCCAACCCCGCGCAAAACGCGTTGCGGCGTATCGGGTGCGTCAAAATCATGATGAGCGCCAGGATAGGTTTGCAGTTCCAAGCGCCCAGCAGATTGCGATGCAAGCGTGACGCAGGGTGGTGCGGGTGTCCAATCATCTGCCTCACCCACCAGCAAAAGCACTGGTGCCACGGGTTGCCAGGGATCGCGGCGCTCTGACAGCGTGCGGCAACCAGGATAAAACGCGATACCGGCAGCGAAATCATGCCGAAGCCCCGCAGGCCGCGCGCGATTGCCCCGCGACAAGGTCCAAAGCACCGTCCCGCCACCATTGGACCAACCCATGAGGGCGATACGATCCGCCCGCACATCCGGGCGCGTTTGCAAAAAGATCAACGCGGCATAGGCATCGCGCGCGCGTTCCACGCTCACGCGAATACGGCGGTCACCACCTTGGCCGCAAAGGCTGCCTTCATTGCGCGGCGTCAGGCTATCCACTTGCAAAATGAGATAGCCAAGTTGCGAAAGGCGCCGCGCCCAATCCGTATCACGCGGAAAGGGCTGGCCTGAGCGTGTGGTCATGCCCGCGCAGCCATGCATCAGCACAATCGCGGGATGCGGACCGCGCCCGGCAGGCTGCCACAGCACAGCATTCAGCGCGGCTGGCCCATTCACGGCCTGTTCGCCGGGATGGGCCGGAATGGCAATGGCTTGCGGCTGCGCCATGGCCGGCGCGCCAGCAAGGGATATCAGCATGATCAACAGGCGCCGCATACACACATCAAAGATGATCTCTCGCCTTACCGTCAAGCAAGCGCTTTGACGCCGCCACGAACAAGATGGGAGAGTATGCGTCAGCCAAACCATCGCCACCTTGGCATCAGGAAATTCCCCATGAAGCTCCGCGTTTTTCTCTCGCATACACCTGAAATGTTCGAAGGCTATTACGGCCCGCGCGCGCTCGCGGCCCTGGCTCTGCATGCTGAGGTCATCCGCAACCCGGGCACAAGCGTATTGTCTGGCACGGCCCTGGCCGAAGCGGCGCGCGGCTGCCATGCCATTGTGGCGGATCGCGCAACGCCGGGGCTTCCCGAGACCTTTGCGGCGATGCCCGATCTTTTGGCCTTTCTGCGCGTGGCGGTGGATATCTCCACCATCAATGTACCCGCTGCCAGCGCGGCGGGCGTATTGATAACGCGCGCCACGCCGGGCTTTGTGGATGCGGTGGTGGAATTGGCGCTGGGCTTCATGGTGGATCTGGCACGCGATGTCAGTGTCATGGTCGGCACCTATCGCACTGGTGGTTTGCCGCAAGGGCGCATGGGTTTGCAGCTATCGGCGGCACGGCTTGGCATTATTGGCTATGGGCGCATCGGTCAGCGCTTGGCTGAAGTTGCCCTTGCGCTTGGTATGCATGTGGCGGTGGCGGACCCCTTCGCCCAAGTGACCGATCCGCGCATCACGCAGGCGCCGTTCGCGGAAGTGCTGGCTGCATCGGATATTGTTGTGTGTCTCGCGATTTCCGACGCTTCCACCAAGCATCTTTTCAATGCCGCTGCCTTTGCCGCCATGAAGCCAGGGGCGCGGTTCATCAATCTCTCGCGCGGGGAATTGGTGGATGAAATGGCGCTGATCGTAGCACTTGAATCCAAGCATCTGGCAGGTGTGGCCATGGATGTTGGTAGCGCGCCGGATCAAAGGCCCAATCCATTGTTGGCAGCCCGCGCCGATGTGGTGGCGACCCCGCATATTGGCGGCATGACGCCAGAGGCGATGGAACACCAAGCCATGGACACGGTGCGCCAGATCGCGGCCCTGGCGCGCGGGGAAATGCCGGAAGATGCGGTGAATGCCGATGCGGCCTTCAGGCTAAAGGCGTTTTTGGCGCGCGCCTGACAGGCTTGGGGGCATCACCCCTTCAACCGCATCTCAAAATCCGCCTTGCTTGCGGCGCAATCCGGGCAGGTCCAATCCTCCGGCACATCGGCCCAGTGTGTGCCGGGCGCCAAGCCTTCTTCCGGCGCGCCTTTTGCCTCATCATAAATGAAGCCGCAAAGCGCGCATTCCCATATCTGAAACGCAGCTCCCGTCATCGCGCGATCAATCCAGCTTCACATTGTTTTCACGCACGGCATTGCCCCATTTCACATATTCGCTGCGCATGAAAGCCAGGAAATCATCCGGCGTACTGGTCATGACTTGCGCGCCCAGACCCGAAAGCCTCTCCCGCGTTGCGGGTTCCGCCAGGATACGGTGCAATTCGCGATTGAGCCTTTCAACAATCGGCCTTGGCGTGCCCGCTGGTGCTACCAGGCCAAGCCAAGCAGCAGCGTCAAATCCCGCAAGCCCCGTTTCGGCAAGGGTTGGCAAATCAGGCTGCAAGGCGGTGCGCTGCGCTGTTGTCACCGCAAGCGCCCGCACTCGGCCTTCGCGAATATGCGGCAAGGCGAAGAGTTCAGTATCAATCATGATATCGATGCGCCCAGCCAGCAGATCGGTCAGCGCTGGCGCACCGCCACGATAGGGCACATGGGTCAATTCAAGCCCGCCTGCAGCACGCGCGAACATCATGGTGATCAGATGGGAAGTCGTGCCATTGCCCGAAGTTGCGTAAGTCAATTGCCCTGGGCGCGCCTTGGCCAGCGCAATCAGATCCGCGACGTTGCGCGCCGCGACATTGGGGTTGACGAAAAGCACAAAAGGCAGATTGGCAACCAAGCTGATAGGCGCGAAATCCCGCCGCGGATCATAGCCGACATTGGCGTAAAGATTCGGGTTGGTCGCCAGCGGCGCCGTCGCGCTCAACAGCAGCGTATGGCCATCGGGGGCGGATTGCGCGGCCTGCGCGGCGGCAAGGCTGCCGCCCTGGCCTGGGCGATTGTCAATCAGCATGGACCAACCTGGATTTTCCGCGAGCCGTTCAGCCAGCAGCCGCGCAATCACATCCGTCGCCTGGCCGGGAGGGAAGCCCACCAGAATGCGGATTGGCCGATTTGGCCATTCCTGCGCCTGTGCGGCCGGCAGCGGTGCTACCATTCCCAACAGTAATGCTGACAGCACGAAAACGACACGGCGATGGCCCCGGAATGCCCGCATTTTTTTCCCTCCCAAGCATGGCGCCTTGCTTTGCTGCGCCTTTCGGATGCTAGACTATGGCGGCATTCAGCTGGCCTTCGCAACAGGCCGGGCAGGATTGGCAGAAAGGTGGGAGTGGCAGCGGATGATTTATGCAAATGCCCTGGCCTTGGCGGCCCCGACACGTTTCGCGCGCAAGGCGCCGGGCGGTGGGCAAATTTGGCGGACGGATTATTTCGGCCCGCCGCCATCGCCGAAATCCTCCAATTCCGTTGACCCGAACGCGATGAATGCCGAGGTCTTCACACCCCCTGCGCCGGGTGAAATCAGGCCGCCGCAAGCTTTCCTCGTGGAACAGGAACCGAATGCCATTGTGCATCCGCATTTCCATTTCGTGGATCAGTTCCAGGTGGTGGTGGATGGTGGCGGGCGCATTGGCCGGCATGATGTCGGGCCGATCATGGCGCATTTCGCTGGCGCCTGCACGGGCTATGGGCCGATCACGCCCGGTGATGGTGGGCTGAAATACTTTACGCTCCGCGCCAGCGCGGATAGCACCGGCGCGCATTTCCTGCCGGCTGCGCGGGAACGCATGGTGAAAGGCCCGAAGCGCTATGTCCTGGCCGATCCCATTCTGCCGAGCAGCGCCGAAGCGCTGGCTGCGCGGCGTGAAACGGTATGTGAAACCGTGCTGGCCGAGCCGGATGGGCTTGGCATTTTCATGCTGCGCATTCCGCCCAATGGCCGAATTGCAGCGCCCGATCCGGCGACAGGTGCGGGGCAATCCATGATCGTCGCTGCCGGCAGCATTATGCATGAAGGCAAAACGCTCGATCGCCTCGCCGCGCTATTTGTGAGTGCGGATGAAAAGGCGCTGGAGATCACCGCAGGTGCTGATGGTGGTGAGGTGCTGGTGCTGCAATATCCACGCAGCACTCATTGATGATGCAGAAATTCCTTGAGCCAGCCCAGCACTTCCCCCGGCGCTTCCTCCGCCAGATAATGCCCTGAAGCTACCGCGCCGCCGGTCACAGGGCCGGCAGCGTAATCGCGCCAAATGGCCAGCGCATCATACCATTTGGGGATGCTGCCCTTGGCGCCCCAAAGTGCCAGCAGCGGGCAGGAGATTTTCTGCCCCGCCGCGCGGGATGCGCGGTCATGGTCAAGATCAATCGTGGTGGCGGCGCGGTAATCCTCACAAATCGCGGCGACCGTCCGGGGCAGATGCAAGGCGGCCAGATAATCCGCGCGCGCTTCCGGATGAAAGAAGGATTTGTCCTTGGGTTCGCGCGATGTGTGCAAATCGAACCAATCCTCGATATCGCGCAGGATCATGCGTTCCGGGCGATCATGCGGCTGCGCCAGCCAGAACCAGTGATAATAGCCAAGGCCAAAGGCCATATCGGCCCGTTCAAAATGTTCAAGTGTTGGGATGATATCAAGCACACAAAGCCGTTCCACCGCTTCCGGTGTATCCAGCGCCAAGCGATGCGCCACGCGCGCACCGCGATCATGCGCAACAATCTGGAATTGCGGAAAGCCAAGCCCTGCCATCAGCGCCACCATATCGGCGGCCATGGCGCGTTTGGCATAGGGCTCGTGGTCCGCGCTGACAGCGGGCTTGGATGAGAAGCCGTAGCCGCGCAGATCGGGCGCAATCACGGTAAAGTCACGCGCCAGAACAGGCGCCACGCGATGCCACATGGCATGCGTTTGTGGATTACCGTGCAGCAGCAGAAGAGGCGGGCCGGAACCCGCGTGGCGGAGCCTGATGCTCTGCCCATTGGCTTCGCGCGTTTCGAGCGAGAAGCCTTCGAAGAATGCCATCTCAGCCGCCGCGGCGCGCGCCACCAGGCCGGCCGGCGTCAAAGCCAAGGAAGCCCGATTCCAATTGCGCCGCGCCGCCATCATTGGCGAAAAGCCTGGGCCTGATGGAAACACTTGGCGCGCGTGCCCCCTGTGCCGCCGCCTGGCGTGAAAGGCGCAGCGCTTCCTGCTGCGCGGCACGTTCGGCGCGCTCCTGCTCGGCGCGGGCGGCGGCGGCGCTGCGGGCATTGGTCGGGCTGGAACTGCCGGCCATGCCGCGGGCCGAGAGCAAATAGAACAGGATATCATTGCGCCCCTGATCCACCGCCCAATCCGTGGGCGTCAGGCCAAGCGCATTACGACCATTCAAATCCGCGCCGCGATTGACCGCATCTCGCGCCGCCGCCAGATCGCCGCGCGTGATGGCATCAAACAGCGCGGGTGTCGGTGACAGATTGGCATTTTCATCGGCTGGGATGGGCTCCGGCGCGCGGCGCGCGGCAAGGCCGGGCAGGGCAGGGGGTCGAGGCGTCGCGGCACCTGGCTGCCCAGGTGGCGCCGCGAATTGTGCGGCGGCGGGGCGGGCTTGCGTGAGCACCAAAGCGATCACAGCCAAAGGGAGCAGGCGCATCAGGGTCTTCATCAGGATAGTCTAGCCGCCCCAGGCCGGGACTGCCAGCGTTAACCCCAAGGCCCGCGCCGCGCCGGCGGAGGCTTGCCGATGGGCGGGACGGAGCTTCCACCCCGGGCGCTACGCCCCGGCAGCGCCCCCATGCTGCTGGCGAGTTTTTCCAGCGCTGCCACGCGGTTTTCCGTGCGCGGATGGGTCGAGAAAAGATTATCCATGCGCGCCCCCGATAGCGGGTTGATGATGAACATATGCGCGGTTGCCGGATTGGCCTCGGCCCGCTGGTTCACGCGCTGATGGGCGTAGTATTGCAATTTCTGCAGCGCGCCGGCCAGGGCCATGGGCTGGCCGCAAATTTCTGCGCCTGCGCGATCAGCCTCATATTCACGCGACCGGCTGATCGCCATTTGCACAATGGCGGCCGCCATCGGCGCCAGGATCACCATCAGCAGCAGGCCAATCGGGCCGAAGGGGTTCTGCCGATCCCGCCCGCGCCCAAACAGCAAGCCGAATTGCGCCAGCGCTGAAATGGCCCCGGCGATGCTCGCCGTGACGGTCATCACCAGCGTGTCGCGGTTCTTGATATGCGCCAATTCATGCGCGATCACGCCGGCGACTTCCTCCTCTGACAGCATCTCAAGCAGGCCGGTATTCACCGCAACGGCTGCGTTTTGCGGGTTGCGCCCGGTGGCGAAGGCATTGGGCTGTTCCTCGTGGATCACGTAAAGCGCCGGCATGGGCAGGCCGGCATTGGCGGCAAGCTGCGCGGTCATGTCGTAAAGCCGGGGCGCTTCCTGCTGGCTGATGGGCTGTGCATTATGCATCCGCAGCACCATCTTATCGCTGTTCCACCAGGAAAAGAGGTTCATGCCCCCGGCGAAAAGCAGCGCCATGATCATGCCCTGCTCACCCCCGATCATCAGGCCGATCACGCCAAACAACGCGGTCAGCGCGGCAAGCAGGATGACAGTGCGGGTATAGCCGGCCATGAAGCGCCTTTCCTTTTCCCTCAACCGACCATGTTAAAGATGCCAGGCCCTTTTGTCATGACCGAGAAACCCGCCCCCGAAACCCCGGCGCCCCAAGCACCGCCGCCCACCAAGGCGCCGCCCCCGAAGCCCAAGGAGATCGGCGGCCCCAAAGGCCCGGAACCGACCCGCTTTGGCGATTGGGAACAAAAGGGGCGCGTGAGCGACTTCTGACCAGAGGCTCCCGCGCGCTCATGTCAGTTGCATGAACCCAGATGCAGCCGCTTGAAAGCCTGACCCTTCCGGGCCAATTCCTGCGCGTGCAGCCGGGCGGGCGCGAATCCGCCGGCGCCATTTATGTCGGGAGAAGGATTACACCATGACGGATGAGGAAAAGCGGATCATCACCGCGTTTGTGGAGCGCATGAGCGGCAATGCCGCGGTCGCTGGCGCGTCCTCTGGCCCTTGGGGCGCAAGCTCGGCGCAAAAGCCGAACCTGCCGCCCATGGACCCGGAAGCTGATCGCCTGATCGCGGAGCTGTTCACGCGCTATCCGGAAGCGCGCTACCGCATCACGCAAGCGGCCTTTGCGCAGGAAGCCGCGCTGATCGAAGCCAATAACCGCATGCAGCAATTGGAATGGGAAGCGGAAGCAGCGCGCCGCGAAGGCCAGGCGCAAAAGGGCGGCATGCTTGG
>JADCGG010000295.1 GCA_020249125.1 Roseomonas sp.
CCCGCATGCACGAAAACCCAAAAATGCGGCGCGGCAGCGGCCAATGCCCAAAGCCAATCGAACAGGCTTGGCCGGTGCTTGGGTGAGTGCTTCTGAAACGCCGGATAAAGCAGGAAAAGCGGCGGCGTGAAGACCAGCAGATGGAGGCTCCGCATTTCGATCGGCTCCGGAAATCCGAAGCCGCCGAAATAAAGATGCAAAGCCGCCCATCCCGCCATCCAAAGCGTGATGGCGCTTTTCAACCACCCATCAAGCGCGCGCATGGCGTGCCCTTACCTTAACGCCAGCGCAGTAGAGTGATCACGCTGGCGGATTGGCGCCAGCTTCGCGGAAGGCGCGCACAGCACCAGCCGACAGCGGCACACCGCGATAGGCAACGGATGCCGTCGGGTTCCAGGCGCCCATGCTGGCATGGATGGCAATCAGCCTTTGCCCGCGATTGCGGATCAGCGTACGCGTGATCTTGTAGGTCACCTCATCCGAGACACTTTCATGCACCAGGATCACGCTATCCATCGTGGTCACCGGCACATCGCCGGTCATCAGCGCGGGATAGGTGGCGCCGGGCAGAATCCCCTGCGCATAGGCATATTCCTTTTGCAGATGATCACGCACATCCTGCGGGAAGGCGACCATATGCCCGCCGCGTCGGCCCTGCGCGATTTCCGTGAAAATCGCCGCCGGGCGCGCCAGCGCCGCGTAAAGATAATCCACCTGGCCATCATTATAGGCCGCCGCGATATCGGCGTAGGAGCCATTCAAATAGCGCCCGCCTTCAGCCCTGATCTTGTCCGGGCTGGTGCCGAGGAAACGCAGAATACGCTGCAATGTCATTTCATCCGTGCTGCTGCGCTGTGGGGCCGCGATCTTCAGGCCACGCTGCGTCAGGATGGCGCGCATATCCTCAGGCCCCGCGCCCTTGTGGCGCAGGAAATGGTGCTCGGTCGGCGAATAGCCGGTGCCGAGGCAGCGAAGCTTATCATGCTTGGCGTTATAGGGTTCGAGCCCCTGCACAGCGGAGGCCGCAAACGCATCAATCCCCCAACCGATCTGGGATTGGCCGTTATTGATGCGCGTTGAATTGGCCAAGCCGCCGCCCGGCACCACGCGAATTTGCAGATCAGGGTTTTCCTCCCGGATCAGGGAAGAAAGCCCCGCCGCCATGGTGTACCAACCACCACCCACGGACCCCGCCACCCATTCCAGCGTGGTCTGCGCTGACGCGGTGCGGATGAAGGGCATTGCTAGCCCAGCGCCAAGCAGCAGGCGGCGCGATGTTTGAAATTTCATGTTGATCTCTCCCTGTGCGATACCGGCAAGCCGGTTTCCATCAAGCCCGAATGAAGGCTGGCATGCGGCTGCGGGGCAAGGCAAGCACCGATGACCGCCCGAAAGGGCCGATAGGGCGCGGAATCCTTTTTTCCCTGCGATTCAATGCTTGCGATTCCGGCGCAAAGCGCCCAAAAGGCGCTCGAAGGATGAGGTGGGCTGGCAGAGCTTCGGAACAGGAGGCCTCCGGCCATGACCATAGCAGCAGTTCTGCGGCAGAAAGGTAATGCCGCCATTTCCGTAACCCCCGAAACCCCCGTGGTGGAAATCGCCCGCATCATGGCGGCGCGCCGCATCGGTGCCGTGCTGATCGTGACAGGGTCAGGTCAGGTCGCCGGAATATTGAGCGAGCGAGATATTGTGAAAGCCGTCGCGGATCGGCGAAACGGCGTACGGTGCCTTGCCGCTGAGGAAATCATGACGCGCGAAGTCATCATGGTTGACGCCGATACACCGGTGGAAGCCGCGCTGGAGATCATGGATCAGGGCTATTTCCGCCATTTGCCGATCTGCGACAAGGACGGCGCGCTGCTTGGCATTGTCAGCATCCGCGATTTGGTGAAGTTCCGCTTTGCCAAACAGGAACATGATGTGGAAGCGCTCAAAGCCTATGTGACGCGGAGCTTTATGCACTGAGTTGGGGGCGCCTTTACTAGCAACGCTCCGCCCTGAAACGCCTTGTCGGCGCGGTGATTTCCGCCTGTGCTGCTACCACCTGCAATTCCCGCGCACCCACTGCCAGGGTTTGGCTCAGCAAGCCGAAAATACTGGCTGCAGCGGCCTCCAGCGCCGGGGCCGCAGCGCCGCTTTGCAGCCGATGAAACAGGAAAAGTGCTGCAATCGCATCGCCGGCGCCATTCACCGATAGCGGCAGCATCGGCGTCCGCAACCGCCAGAAGCCGCCGCCTTCGGCTGCCAGCAATTCAATCTCATCATCCCCGGTCGCATCGGTGCGGAGCGAGGTCAGCAGCACGCAGCGCGGCCCCTTGGCCTGCAGCGCCGTGATGGCGGCCTTGGCCGTATCCAGGCTGGTAATCGCCTGCTCGGTCAGCCATTCCAATTCGAATTGATTGGGGGTGGCGATATCCGCCGCCGGCAGCGCCTGGTCGCGCAGGAATTCCGGGATGCCGGGGCGCACAAAAACACCTCGCCCGATATCCCCAATCACCGGATCGCAGCACCAAAGCGCCTTGGGATTGGCCGCCTTTACCTTGAGCGCCGCATCCCGCACCGCCGCCCCGATCTCCGCCGAGCCCAAATAGCCCGACAGTACCGCATCGCAGCGGGGCAGCACGCCCCGTTCTTCAATCCCTGTGACGCATTCGCGGATCAAATCAGCGCCAAACACCTGGCCGCGCCAGGCGCCATAGCCGGTATGGTTGGAGAATTGCACCGTATGCACCCCCCAGACCTCTGCCCCCAGGCGCTGGAGGGGGAAGATGGCGCTGGCATTGCCGACATGGCCGTAAGCGACCCAGGATTGGATGGAGAGGATGTTTAGGCTCACGCGCAGCGGACCTTGTTCAGGGGCGGGCTAAACCTCTGGCCCTTGGCGGGGCCTTGGTCAATCGCTGGCTTGCGCGCGCGGGGCTGATCCCCTATAGCCCTGTCTCCCTGGCGGCCGGTCGGCATCGGCGGCCCATTTTTTGTGAGCATGCGCCATGAAATCCGATATCCATCCCGATTATCATGAGATCAACATCATCATGACCGACGGGACCGAGTACAAGACCCGTTCCTGCTACGGCAAGCCGGGCGATACCATTCGCTTGGACATTGACCCGAAATCGCACCCGGCCTGGACCGGCCAGCAGCGCATTATTGATACGGGCGGCCAGATCGCCAAGTTCAATAAGCGCTTCGCCGGCATTGGGGCGCGCAAGTAGGGTTGAGCGCCCAGTTACGGCCATGGTACTGCGCTTGGGCTGATATTTCGGCCCCTGAAAGTGGATCGCTCATCCGATGCGCTTTGACAAAGCCCGGCATCTGCCGGGCTTTTTCTTTATTGCGTTGCTTGATCGCGTGGCCCAGCGAATGTGATGCTGTGAAGCGGGATCGAAACCCGGCTTCATTCATGCCTACATCATCACCGCCCAGCGGCCGCCTTCAATACGTCAGCGGGGGGTTTCTTGGAATATCCCTTTCCGGTCAGTCCGGGACGTCGGAAATCATGATATGGGCGGGCGGCAGCCCCGCTTGATGCCTTTGCACAATCTGCTGAAACCCGGCTTCCAGATGGCGCGCGAAACGCCCGGCATCAAACAGCGGTGCCGTCAGGCGTTGCGCCCATAGCTTGCGACGAATACTGGCCAAACGGGCGGGGTCGCGCGCCCATTCAAGCGCTCGGGCTTCGTAAGCGGCCGAATTTTCCGTGATGAGTTCCGGCAAGTCCAGCGCAGCCAACAGACTGGCGCCGACGCGGCCGGGAAAACCTTGCCCAAGCTGCGTCAGCACCGGCAGCCCGGCCCATAGCGCGTCACTCGCGGTGGTGTGGGCATTATAGGGTTGCGTGTCGAGGCAGAGATCGGCCGCCGCATGGCGGGCAAGATGCTCGGCCAGGTCAATCCGTTCGGCAAAGACCAGCCGTTCCGCCTCAACCCCACGGGCAAGGGCAGCTTGCCGCAAATTGACAACAGCGGCGGCATTATCGGCAAGCAGCCACAAAACACTGCCCGGCACCGCACGCAGCAGGCGCATCCAAATATCGAAAACGGATGGCGTTATCTTATGGTTATTGTTGAAGCAGCAGAAAACAAATCCCGCTTCCGGCAAGCCCAATTCAGCACGGTCCGGATTGCCTTCTGCGATGCGGCGCGTGCCATCATTCACCTGATAACTATGCGGCATATAAATGATTTTCTCAGCGTAATCCTTCTGATGTTCGGGGGGGATCAGGACCGGATCGGCCACAAGATAATCCATATAATCCGCTGCCATGGTGCCGGGATAGCCGAGATAGCTTACCTGCAAGGGGGCCGCGCGATGGGCGAAGATCTTGTGACGCCCTTCCCCGGTAAAGCCCTTCAGATCAACCGCAATATCAATCCCATCACGGCGGGCAAGGGCGGCGATATCGCCGTCTGACAAGTGACCCACCTCAACAAACGCATCGAAAGCCGCACGCAAACGTGCCCGCATGGCGTCTTGGATATTGGGCCCAAAGGAATAGGCAATAAGCTCAAACCGTGTCTTGTCGTGGCGTTCAAACATTTCGGCCATCAGATAGGCGGTGGCATGATTGTGAAAATCCGCCGAAAAATAGCCAATGCGGATTTTGCGCCCCGTGGTGTCCGGGCGCTGTGGCGCAGAGGCTAACGTTCGGCCTTCCCGCGCCAGCCAAGAAGCCGCGCATTGACGCTGCAAGTGGCGCGATGCGCTGGCGACCAGCATGGAAAAGGGCGGCGATGCGGCAACGCCACGCGCAATGGAAGTTTCAAGCGCCGCAAGGGATTTATCAAAATCCCGCCAATCACAAATCGCCATCCGCATCGCCAAGGCCTGCCCCGGCAGCAGGGGTAGTCTGCGGTCAAGCTTCAGCGCCTGATCAAAGGCGGCAGCGGCTTGCGGAAAGCGGCGCATATCCTGCAGGACCAGGCCGCGCCCTTGATGGTAGCGCGCGGCTTGCGGTTCCAGCCGGATCGCCTGGTGAAAATCCTTGAGCGCCGCATCGAGATTTTTGGTGTCCTGAAAAATTTCACCGCGGCTGGCGTGGAAGGCCGCGTTGTGCGGTTCAAGCCGCAGCGCTGCATTCAAATGTGCCAGTGCTTCGGGAAAGCGACGCAACTCGGCCAGGATTTCGCCCTTCTTGTGATGCGCAATGGCATAGCCGGGCGCACGGGCAAGCGCATGGTCGAAATCCGCCAATGCCTCCGCAAGCCTATCAAGGTCGCGCAGCACGGTACCGCGATTGGCATAGGCCAGCACATTTTGCGGATTGAGTTCCAAGGCGCGGTCATAACTTTCCAGCGCGGCTTCATGGCGCTTCATGTCACGCAAAAGATTGCCCAAATTATTATGCGCGCTGGGATCATCCGCGCGGGTTTTCAAACCTTGGTCGAAGGCCTTCAGGGCTTCTGGCAGTTTGCCCAAGCGATGCAAGACAATACCCAGATTGATCAGCGCCGCGCCATCATTTGGGCGCAGGGCCAGCGCCTTTCGGATCAGGGCATGGGCGTCACGAATATCACCGGCCTGCAGCGCCGCGACACCGCCCATATGCCAGGCTACAAATTGGCGAGGGTCCTGGGACCGAATGCGCTGATAGGCCAACCGCGCTTCCGGGATGCGCCCTTGTTGATGCAGGGCGACAGCCTGGGCGAGCAAAGGGTCTATCGGGGCGCCCGGCACACCCATCGGTGCCTTTCCTGCCATCCTTCACTTTCCCAATTGCCAGGACAAGAACGGGAATGGATCATCCCCTTAAACCGCATTCATCACCAGTCTGGACGCAGATTTCCAGGTTGCGGGGCATTGCATTCATCCGTCGGCGCTGCAAACAGGCGAAGCACTTGGCCCAACACTGCTTTGCCTCATAACTTGGTGGAGCTGAGCGGGATCGAACCGCTGACCTCGTCATTGCGAACGACGCGCTCTCCCAACTGAGCTACAGCCCCGCACCAAGGCGGCGGTGAGTGCCCCAGGCTGAAGCCAAAGTCAAGGCGGTGCAGGAAGGCTGGAACATCCTTGAAGACCTTTCCGCAACAGAGGCCTTGCAGCCTGAACCCTTCTTCAAGATATAGGGTCTAATCCTTCCGGGCCGCGACACTGCGCGGCGGTGTTTGGAATAGGCAGGAGGCTTCATGCACGCGTTATTCTGGCTGATTGATTCTGCGCTCAGCCTCTTCGTCTGGGCGCTCATTATCGGGGCGGTGGTATCGCTGCTGATTGCCTTCAATGTGCTGGATACGCGCAACCGTGCGGTCTGGGCGATCGCGGATTTCTTCCATCGCCTGACAGAACCCGCCTTGCGGCCCATCAGGCGCTTTCTGCCCAATCTGGGCGGGATTGATATCTCACCCGTGGTGCTGATCCTTTTGTTGCAGGCGGCGCGCATTCTGCTGGCGGAAATCCAATTCGGCCTGCTTGGCGGCAGCCTTGGCCGATGACGGGCTTCTGGCGCACGGAAGCTGGCGCGCTATTGGTTCGCATAAAGGTTCAGCCAAAATCGCGCCGCCCAGGGTTTGAAGGGCTCCGCCCCGGCGCCGACGGCCCAAGGCTCCGCGTCGCCGTGACCGAGGCGCCGGAAGATGGCCGGGCCAATCGCGCGGTTTGCGCGGCGCTGGCCGCTGCCCATGGGGTTCCGGCATCTGTCATTGAAGTGGCGCAAGGGGCCACAGCGCGGGAAAAGACGCTGCGCATTTCGGGCGACCCTTCCCTTCTCATTCCCAGGATCGAGGCTTTGGCATGACCGCACGCATTCTTGATGGCAAGGCGCTTGGTGCCCGGCTGCGCGTCGGCCTTGCCGCGCGCATCGCCACCCTTCCCTTCAAGCCAGGTCTACGCGTAGTGCGGGTGGGTGATGACCCGGCCAGCGGGGTTTATGTCCGCAACAAGGATCGCGCGGCAGCGGAAGTCGGCTTTGATAGCGCCACCATTCACCTGCCCGAATCGACCAGCGAAGCTCATCTACTCGCGGAAATCGCGCGGTTGAATGCCGACCCTGCCGTGGATGGCATTCTGGTGCAGCTACCCCTGCCGGCCCATATCCGGGCAGAGGCCGCGATTGCCGCAGTGGACCCGGCTAAGGATGTGGATGGCTTCCATCCTCTCAATGCCGGTCGGCTGGCGGCCGGGCAACCGGGCCTGGTGCCGTGCACGCCCCGCGGGGTGATGCATTTGCTGCGCGAATCGGGTGTGGCCCTGGCCGGGGCGCGGGCCTTGGTGCTCGGGCGTTCGCAAATTGTCGGGCGGCCCATGGCGCAATTGCTTTTGGGGGCGGATTGCACCGTGACCATTGCCCATTCCCGCACGCGGGATCTGCCGGCGGAATGTCGGCGGGCGGAGATTTTGGTGGCGGCGGCTGGCCGGGCAGAGATGGTGCGCGGCGATTGGATCGCCCCCGGCGCGGTGGTCATTGATGTCGGCATCAACCGCCTGCCTGACGGGAAGCTGGTGGGTGATGTCGCCTATGCCGAGGCTTTGGGCCATGCCGGCGCCATTACGCCGGTCCCGGGCGGCGTTGGCCCCATGACCATTGCCTGCCTGTTGGAAAATACGCTGGAAGCGGCGCTGGCGCGGCGGGGGTAGGCCACTACCAGCGCAGGCTCCTCAACGCTGCCAGCGGCGCCACTTTTTCTGCCGCCGCAACGGCGGCCAATGCCTCACCGCTTGGGTCAGCGCCATGCGCTTCGCCGGCCAGGCCCGTCAGCGCCCAAAGCGCATCAATGCCTGTGGCTTGCGCGCCCGCCAAATCCGTATGCGGGCTATCGCCAATGGCCAGCACGCGTGCCTTCGGGATCGGCCCGAGCAATTCCAGCACCGGTTCATACACCGCCGGATCGGGCTTGCCGATTTCCAGCACATCGCCGCCGAATTCGCGATACACATCCGCCAAGGCGCCGGCGCAGATCACCTTTTCGCCGGCCACCATCACATGGCGATCAGGATTGACGCAGAGCATGGGCAGCCCGGCATCAAAACAGGCGCGCAAGGCCGCGCGATAAGGTTCCGCGCTTGTCGTGCCGCCATCCGCATCCGGGCCGGTATTCAGCAGGAAATCCGCCTGGCTCGGGTCTTTCACAATCTCGGCGGCGTCTTCCTCCACCACGGAAAGGTCTCGTTCAGGCCCGATATGCATCACGCGGCGCCCTAGCCGCGCGAACCAGGGGTGCTTGCGTTCCTTCATGAGCCGCCAGGAAGCCTCTCCGGAAGACATGATGCCATCATAAAGCCCGCGATCGAGCCCCATGCGGTCAAGCATGCCTTGCACAAACCAGGCACGGCGTGGCGCATTGGTGAGAAACACGATACGCTTGCCACGCGCCTTCAGCGCCGCCAGTGCCTCCGGCACGCCAGGATAGGGTTTGCGCCCATCATGCACGACACCCCAGAGATCGAGTACATAGCCATCGTAACGATCCGCGAGGCCCGAAATACCTTCCAG
>JADCGG010000296.1 GCA_020249125.1 Roseomonas sp.
AGGAAGGGTAAAGCGTCGCGAGCAAAGAAAGGCCAAGCCCCATCGCCACCACCTGCGCCACTTCATTGTAATCCAGGATCGCGGGCAGGCGCGTCAGGAAATACACCTCCGCACTGAACAATTCCGTCCCTGACAGTGATTGCAGGAATTGCCGGATGCTTTCGATATTGAGGCAAAACACCAGCCCCAGCACGAAGCCGATCATGGTGCCAAGCACACCAATGGAAGCCCCGCACAGTAGGAAAATCCGCATCACCGCGCCCCGGGTCGCGCCCATGGTGCGCAGCACCGCGATATCGCGCCCCTTATCCTTCACCAGCATGATCAGGCTTGAGACGATATTGAAGGCCGCGACAATGATGATCAGCGTCAGGATCAGGAACATCACATTGCGTTCCACCTGCACTGCATTGAAGAAGCTGGAATTGGCATCTTCCCAGGAATGCACGATCACGCGGCTGCCCGCCTTTTCCTGGATCTGTCGCATGATACCGCGCAGCCGCGTTGGGTCTTGCACGAAAACCTCAATCTGCGTTGCGGCATCGCGCTGCTGGAAGTAAATTTGCGCGGCTTCCAGCGGCAGGAAGACAAAGCTGCTGTCATATTCATTCATGCCGACATCAAATATCGCAACCACGCGATAGGCGCGCACCCGCGGCACCGTGCCGAAAACCGTGGTGCGGCCCTGGGGAGATACCAAGCTGACATTGTCGCCAATGGAAACACGCAAGCGCGAGGCAAGGCGTCGGCCAATAATAATGGCGTCTTCGCCCTGAAACGCATCCAAATTCCCTAGGCGAATGCCATCCGCAATCAAATGCCGCGCGCGCAAATCATCCGGCCTGATCCCGCGCGCCAAGCCTCCCGTGGCGCCGCCGGCTTCCGAGGTGATCAGCACCTGCCCTTCCACAATGGGGGTCGCGGAAACCACGCCGGGAATGCCGCGAATCCGACCCGCGACTTCATCAAAATCCGTGAAGGATGACCCAACGGCATAAATGCCGAGATGCCCATTCAAGCCCAAAATTCGCCCAAGCAATTCATGGCGAAAGCCATTCATCACGCTCATCACAATGATCAGCGTCGCGACCCCAAGCGCGATGCCAACCAGCGAAAAAATCGCAATCACCGAGACAAAGCGTTCCCCCTTCCGCGCACGCAAATAGCGGAAGGCGACCATACGCTCAAAAGCGTTGAACATGCGCCCTCAGCCGCCCTTGATGCGCGAAATGGCGTCTTCGAGTGAGACTTCCTCACGCTCACCGGTCATGCGGCGCTTCAGTTCCACGCGCCCGGCAGCGGCGCCGCGCGGGCCAATGATGGCCTGCCAGGGGAAGCCCATCAGATCGGCATCGGCGAATTTCTCACCGGCGCGCACGGGACGGTCATCATAGACTGCGTCCTCGGCGCCCAACCGCGCATACAGCGTTTCACACATCGTATCGGTCGGCCCATCACCGAGGCGCAGATTGAGGATCGCCGCCGACCAGGGCGCGACCGCATCCGGCCATTTGATGCCGGCTTCATCATGATTGGCTTCGATCAGCGCGCCCACCAGGCGAGAGACACCAATGCCATAGCTGCCCATTTCCGGGATCACCGCATTGCCATCCGGTCCGGTCACGGCCATGCCCATCGCGGCGCTATATTTGGTGCCGAAATAGAAGATGTGGCCCACTTCAATGCCGCGGGCGGAAACGCGCTTGTCTTCCGAAAGCGCGGCCCAGGCGGCTTCATCATGCATTTCTTCGGTCGCGGCGTAATGGCTGGTCCAGAAATCCACCTGCGCGGTCAAATCGCTGTCATAATCAGGGGCTTCGGCCAGTACGTCACGTTCCAGCAAATCACGGCTGACGAAAACCTGGCTTTCGCCGGTTTCGGCCAGGATAATGAATTCATGGGAAAGATTTCCGCCGATTGGCCCCGTATCGGCGCGCATCGGAATGGCCTTCAAGCCCATGCGCGCAAAGGTCCGCAGATAGGCCAGGAACATCTGCCGATAGGAATGCTGCGCGCCTTCCTTGGTGAGATCAAAGGAATAGGCATCCTTCATCAGGAATTCGCGCCCGCGCATGACGCCAAAACGCGGCCGCACCTCATCGCGGAATTTCCATTGGATGTGATACAGATTGCGCGGCAAATCGCGATAGGATTTGGCGAATTGCTTAAAGATATCGGTGACCATTTCCTCATTGGTCGGGCCAAACAGCATTTCGCGTTCATGCCGGTCACGAATGCGGAGCATTTCCTTGCCGTAATCATCATAGCGCCCGCTTTCGCGCCAAAGCTCGGCGGGCTGGATGGTTGGCATCAGGATTTCATGCGCCCCGGCACGGTCCTGTTCTTCGCGCACAATCTGTTCAACGCGGCGCAGCACGCGCAGGCCCGCCGGCAGCCAGGCGTAAATCCCCGCCGAGGTCTGGCGGATCAACCCCGCACGCAGCATGAGGCGGTGAGAGGCGATTTGCGCCTCGGCCGGGGTTTCCTTGAGTGTCGGCAGAAAGGCGCGAGTAAGGCGCAAGGTTCTCATCCTTCAATGTCTAGCGGCAGGGGCCGCACCCTAGTCCAGAAGTGCCGCCGGGGGAATCACCTGAAGTTCCAAGCAATAAAACAACACAACTTCATTGTGCAGCGCACCAATTCGTCATTTCGGGCAGGTTTATGGCATTTTTGCGCTTGCCAGCGGGCGCCACAAACACTTAGAAAAGAAAAGGCCGCCACCATCAGGCAGCGGCCCAAGTTTAGGGAGGAAACGCCAGTCACACGGCAGAGGCTGAAAATCAATCAGCCTCTCGATTTGTAGAATGGCGGACCAGCTCAGAAGGCTCAATCAAAAAGAGCCAAGAGCACGGTCAAAAAAGCGGCTACCAGACTGACATTGCCCGGATATAAGGCAAAACCGACCTCAGGGTCGGTTTTTCGCTTAATTGGAGGGCATCGCGAGGATGCCGGTCCGGAAGGAAAGCCATTCGCTTTCAATCAGCAGGTAGATGCCAAACCAAATCACCCCGGCCAGTGCCGTGGTGCCAAGCAGTTTCCAGCCCATCAGGTGCTTTTGCGGCGCACCGCGCCAGCCGCCTTCTTCCAGCTTTCCCTGCGAATCGGGCCGCGTGCCCACCGGCAGCACGCAAAACAGCGCGAGCCACCAGATCAGCAGATAGAGAATAACGCCAGTGAACACCGACATGGCTCAAACCCTGATCACATGAATTTCGACACTGGGCCGCTTTTTGAAGCGCTTGCCCAGCGCCTTGCGCAAAGCGGCGCGCAGCGATTCGCGGAGCGTTTCATCATCGCCGCGCAGCCCCGCGGGCAGATCGGCGATGGTACGGCGCAGTTCGGCGGCCACCAGCCCTGGTTCGGGATCAGAATCGGCAAACAGGCCGGGCGCGGTGATTTGCGGATCGCCCAGTACCCTGCCCTGCTTATCGAGTGCCACGGAGGCCAGCACAACGCCATTGAACATCATGCGCCGACGCGCGGCGATAACATCGCCATCCAGCGGCAAAAGCCGTTCACCATCCACGGCCAGGCGGCCGGTGGGGACGGTTTCCACAACCTCGGCCCGATTGCCGGAAAGGCGCAGCACATCGCCATCATTCAGCAGGATCGGCTTGGCACCAGCGGCGCGCGCCAAATCCGCATGCTCCTGCATATGCCGCCATTCGCCATGCACCGGCACGGCGATACGCGGCTTTACCAATGCATACAGGCGGCGCAATTCTTCGCGCGCCGGATGGCCGGAGACATGCACCATGGCCTGTTCATCGGTGATCACACGGCAGCCGCGCCGCACCAGCCCATCCTGCACGCGCTGAATGGCGACCTCATTCCCCGGTATCTGCCGCGATGAAAAGATCACCGTATCGCCTTCACCCAGTGCAATGGCCGGATGCTTGTCTTCCGCGATTTTTGCCATGGCGGAACGCGGTTCGCCTTGGCTACCCGTGCAGATCAGCAGAATCTCATCATCGGGCAGGAAGCCCGCTTCTTCCTCATCCAGGAAGGGCGGCAACGATTTCAGATAGCCACATTCCCGCGCCGAGGCTTCCATATTGCGCAAAGACCGCCCCATCAGCGCCACCTGCCGCCCCGCCGCGCGGCCCGCCACCGCAATGCTTTCCATGCGCGCGACATTGGACGCGAAGCAGGTGACGGCGATCCGCCCCTTGATGCCCTTGATCAATTCGGTGAGTGAAGCGCGCACTTCAGCTTCACTGCCGGAATGGCCTTCGACCAAGGCATTGGTCGAATCGCACACCATGGCGAGCACGCCTTCTGCGCCTAGTCGTTCAAACGCGCTTTCATCCGTGGGCGCGCCGATCAGCGGCGTTGGGTCCAGCTTCCAATCGCCCGTATGCAGCACCAAGCCATAAGGCGTGCGCAGCACCAAAGCTTGTGCTTCCGGGATGGAATGCGTCACAGGGATGAAGCTGCAATCGAAAGGGCCGAGCTTCACGCGCCCGCCCGACGGCAATTCATGCTGGCGCACTTCATGGATCATGCCCGCTTCGCCAAGCTTGCGGCGCAGCACGGAAAGCACGAAAGCCGTGCCATAAATCGGGCAGCGCAATTGCCGCCACAGATGCACCACCGCGCCGATATGGTCTTCATGCGCATGGGTGATGATCAGGCCAAGCAGCGCGCCGCGGTTTTCGGCAAGCCAAGCGGCATCCGGCACCATGACATCGGCTTCCGGCTGGTCCGGCCCGGCGAAGCCAAGCCCACAATCCACCGCCAACAAGGCGCCATCACACCGATAGACATTAAGGTTCATTCCGATCTCACCCGTCCCGCCCAGCGGGATAAAGGCAAGATCGCCAGTCATGACATTCATGGTGCTAATCAGAATCCGATCGAAGGGGATCGCGAAGCGCGCTTTGGTGGAAGACAGAAGAAGGATTGCGCTCGGCCAGCAGGCGCAACCCTTCAAGCGTTATGTCGGGATCGGTTCTTTCAATGACAAGGGTGCCTTCGGCGAATAGCGGCGCAAGGCCACCCGTGCCAATTACTTTCATCGGCCCGCCATATTCCGCCTTGATGCGGGAGACGATGCCTTCCACCAAGCCGACATAGCCCCAATAAATGCCCGATTGCATGGCGGGCACGGTGGCGCGCCCAATCACCGCTTGCGGGCGGCCAATGCCGATGCGCGGCAGGCGTGCAGCGGCCTTGTGCAGCGCTTCGATAGACAGATTGATCCCCGGCGAAATCGCGCCGCCCAGATAGGACCCATCACCATCCACCACGTCAAAAGTGGTGGCGGTACCGAAATCAATCACAATCAGCGGCCCGCCATAGCGGGTATGCGCGGCCAGCGCATTCAGCAGACGGTCCGCGCCCACTTCTTCAGGCCGGTCAACGCGAATGGCAAAGCCCCAATCAAGCGGCGCACGCGCGATCAGCGGTTCGCAATCCATCCATTCGCGGCAAAGCCGGCGCAGATTGTAAAGTGCCGCCGGCACCACCGTGCCGATCACGCAGCGCAGGATGTCATTGGGCGTCACGCCGGCATGTTGAAAAAGGGCCAGCAGCCACACCGCATATTCATCCGATGTGCGGTCCGCCCTTGTCGCAATGCGCCAGCGCCCGCGCCATTCCTTCCCGTCATGGACCGCGAAAACAACATTGGTATTGCCGGCATCAATGGCGAGCAGCATGGGTCACATGACCTCCCCGGCCAGAATAAGCTGAACTTCGTTGTCTTTGGCAAGCAGTAGCCCGCCTTCGGGCGATAGCCCGGCAAAGGTGCCTTCCATCAGTGCGCCATCGCGTTTTACTGATACCGATGCGCCTATGGTCGGACCATGGCGGAGCCAGGCATCGCGGATGGGGTCAAAACCTTGGCGCAGGCGCGTTTCATGCCAATGGGTAAGGTTATGCAGCAGCGCGGTTGCCAGCGCTTGCGGCTTGGGTGGATTGGGCAGGTATTCGGCAAGGCAAGCCGTGGCGCGGTCCGGCAGGCTTGGTTTGTTCGTGATGTTCACGCCAATGCCGATGCAAATCCAATCGAGTGCATGGTCAGTGGTGATACCGGTTTCGACCAGAATACCCGCCAGCTTGCCACCACGCAGCAATACATCATTCGGCCATTTCAGGCTCGGTTGCGCGGTCTCAAGCAGCAACGTCATGAGCGTTTTTGCCAAGGCCACCGCCGCCACAAAAGACCATTGCGGAGCCTCCCGCAGCGGCACATCTGGGCGCAACAATACGGAAAGGTAGAGATTCCCCGCAGGGCTGTTCCACCCCCTGCCCTGCCGGCCACGGCCTGCGCTTTGCCGCAACGCCTGCACGGCAAACCCCTCAGCCTCGCCCGCCTCCGCGCGTTGCTTGACGAGGGAGGAGGTGCTTTCCAGCACCTCATGACATTCAAGGCGAAACTTCACGCAGGCTTACTGCCGCGCACCCGGCCTTAGCCGAGCAGCGCGGACACCGCTTCTTGCGCCGCGCGCACCAAGGGCGCGGGCATCAGGAAGAATAGCGTGGTGAAAATGCCGGAAATGCCCATCACCATCGTGAGCGTCTGGGGGCGCGCATCCAGCGGCGCTTGCGCCTCATCGAAATACATCACCTTGACGACGCGCAGATAATAGAAGGCCGAGATCACGGAAGTGAGCACACCCACCACGGCCAGCGTCCAAAACCCTCCCTGCACCGCGGCAAGGAAGACATAAAGCTTTCCGAAGAAGCCCGCGAGCGGCGGAATGCCGGCCATGGAGAACATGAAGATCGTCATCCACATCGCCATGGCAGGATCGGTCTTACCAAGCCCGGCTAGATCATCAATGCGCGAAACGGCCTTGCCCTGGCGCCGCATGGCGATCAGCACCGCGAAGGTGCCTAGATTCATCGCGAGGTAGATGGCCATATAAACAGCAAGCCCGTGCAGGCCCTCATCACTCGCGACCGCAAGGCCCATCAGTGCATAGCCGATATGACCGATGGACGAATAAGCCATCAGGCGCTTGATATCGCGCTGCCCAACGGCGGCGAGCGCACCCAGCACCATGGAAGCGAGTGAGACAAGAATGATCACCTGCTGCCATTGCGCGGCGAGATCCGCGAAAGGCCCGGCCAGCACACGCACCAGCAGCGCAATCGCCGCCACTTTCGGCGCGGCGGCGAAAAACGCCGTCACCGGTGTGGGCGCGCCTTCATAAACATCGGGCGTCCACATATGGAAAGGCACAGCGGAAACCTTGAAGGCAAGGCCAGCGAGGATGAAGATCAGCCCCACCGTCAGCCCCTGGCTCCGGCTAGCGGGATCAAGGAGCGCGAGAGCGATGCGTTCAAAACTG
>JADCGG010000297.1 GCA_020249125.1 Roseomonas sp.
ACGGTGTTTGAAGGCATTCGCGCCTATATGAATTACAGCACCGGCAAGCTTGCTGTCTTCCGGCTGGAAGAACATCTGGTGCGCTTGGATCAGGGCATGAAATTCATGCGCTTCGACAATCCGCCATCGCGCGATGAAATGCGCCAGGCGGTTTTGGATGCGGTGCGCGCCAATGAACCGGATGATGACGCCTATATCCGTATCCAGGTGCATATCGAAAGCCTGGGATCCATGGCCAGCACCGGCAGCGTCGGCTGGGCTTGCGGTGCCATGCCGCGCGAACGCAATGCCAAGCGCAGCAGCGGGCTTTCGGTGCATGTTTCGTCCTGGACGCGCATCACGGATACCACCATGCCGCCGCGCATCAAGGCGACGGCGAATTACCATGCCGGGCGCATCGCCATGTTGCAGGCCAAGGCGGATGGCTATGACAATGCGCTGCTGATGACCCGCGCCGGCAAGATCAGTGAAGGCACCGGCGCCTGCCTGTTCATGGTGCGCGATGGCAAGCTGATTACGCCATCTCGTGAGAACGACATTCTGGAAAGCGTCACGCGCGATACCGTGCTGCATCTTGCCGCCGAACATGGCCTGGATGTGGAACAGGGCACCATTGACCGGACGGAACTTTATATCGCCGATGAGCTGTTTTTTTGCGGCACGGGCCAGGAATTGCTGCCGATCACCAGCGTGGACAGGCTGCCGGTGGGTGATGGCAAGCCCGGCGCGATTACCATGCGCTTGCAGGAAGCTTATGAAAGCGTCGTGCGCGGCACCACCAATGCCCATGCGGAATGGCGCACGCCGGTTTAATCTCGCCCTTCATCCGGAATGGCGAGCATCGTGCCGCAAGCCTTGCAATGCACGGCATCCACATCATGGCGTTGCAGCCCGCAGCTTGGGCAGGGAAAGCGCACCTTGCGTGGGCGAAACATTGCCTGCGCCAGGCGCAGAAACAGCGTGACACCGCAAATCATGATGACAACGGAAAGCAGCTTGCCGAATTTGCCTTCCAGCGTGATGTCGCCAAAGCCTGTTGTTGTCAGCGCGGTCACGGTGAAATAAAGCGCATCGGCGTAATCGGCGATTTTCGCATTGATGCCGCGCTGGCTTTCATAAACGATCGCGGTCATGACAAAGACAAACACCGCCAAATGCACACCCGCAATCAGCGCTTCCTCATGCCGGCGGAAGAAGGGCATATCCTCTCGCAATTCCATCATCGTGCGATAGGTATGCAATAGCCGAAGCGTGCGCAGCACGCGCAGGAAAGCGAAGCCTTCACCGGCAAGCGGTGCCAGGAAGGACACGATCGCCACCAGATCAATCAGGCTCGAAAAACTGCGCGCCTGCCGCGCCGGATTGCGATGCGCCGCCAAATGCGCGGCATATTCCAGCGCCAGAAACAGCCCAATCGCGATATCCACATAACCAACCCAGGGCTCTCGCGGCAGGAAGGAGGTGCCGATGACGAAAGCCAGCGTCAGCAAATCGAAGAAGATGATGCCGTAGCGAAAGCGCCGCGCCGCCGTGGACCTGCCGAAGTAAAGTTCCCGCAGGCTCAGGCGCCAGCCTTCAAACCGCTTCACCCCCGCCATGGCGCCGCCGCGTCAGCGCGTGGGCGTCGGCGGCGTGGTGCTGTAATCGTAAAAGCCGCGCCCAGATTTCCGACCATACCAGCCGGCTTCAACATATTTCGCGAGCAAGGGCGAAGGCCGATACTTGGAATCGCCCAAGCCTTCATGCAGCACCTTCATCACGGAATAGAGCGTATCCAACCCAACAAAATCCGCGAGCTCCAAAGGCCCCATCGGATGATTGGCGCCAAGCTTCATGCCGGCATCAATCGCCGCCACATCGCCCACACCTTCCATCAGCGCCTGTATCGCCTCATTGATCATGGGGCACAGAATGCGGTTGACGACAAAGCCCGGCCAATCCTGCGCCATGACCGGCGCCTTGCCCATGCGCTTGGCGAGCGCCTCCACCGCCTGATAGGTGGCGTCTTCCGTCGCCAGCCCGCGAATGATCTCAACCAGCTTCATCATCGGCACGGGGTTGAAGAAATGCATGCCGATGAAGCGGCCAGGCCGATCCGTCGCCGCCGCCAGCCGCGTGATGGGAATGGAAGATGTATTGGAGGCAAGGAAGGCTTCCGGCTTCAGCACCGGGCAAAGGGCGGCGAAGATCTTCTTCTTGATTTCTTCGTTTTCCGTCGCCGCTTCAATCACCATGTCGCAATCGGCGAAGGCGCTGTTATCGGTCGCCGTCACAATCCGCGCCAAGGCGGCATCACGATCCGCGCCGCTGATGCTGCCCTTGCTTACTTGGCGTTCCATGTTCTTCGCCATGGTCGCGAGCGCCCGGTCCAGCGCCTGTTGCTGCACATCCATCAGCACCACCGGGACGCCGGAAAGCGCCGCCACATGGGCAATGCCATTGCCCATCAGCCCCGCGCCAATCACGCCGAGTTTATTGATTGCCGCCATGATGGATGCTCCTGTTACCATGCAAGTCGGGGGCGCTGATGCAGACCGCGCGCCCGACCAGGCAAATCACTTCTTGTCGAGTTCGGCTTCCAATTCCGGCATGGCCTTGAACAGATCGGCCACCAGCCCGTAATCGGCCACTTGGAAAATCGGCGCTTCTTCATCCTTGTTGATGGCGACGATCACCTTGCTGTCCTTCATGCCGGCCAGATGCTGGATGGCGCCCGAAATGCCAACGGCGATATACAGCTCCGGCGCCACAATCTTGCCGGTCTGGCCGACCTGATGATCATTCGGCGCATAGCCCGCATCCACCGCGGCACGGGAAGCACCAATGGCGGCGCCGAGCTTATCGGCGACTTTTTCGACAATGCCGAAATTCTCTGCCGAGCCCATGGCGCGCCCGCCTGAGACCACAATCCGCGCCGCCGTCAGTTCAGGGCGTTCGCTTTTCACGATCTCAGCGCCCAGGAAGCGCGAAAGCCCAGGATCAGCCGCCGCCGCCACGGCTTCCACCGACGCCGCGCCACCTTCAGCCGGCACGGGGTCAAAGGAGGCGGCGCGCACGGTAATCACCTTCTTCGCATCGGCGGATTTCACCGTTGCCATGGCATTGCCGGCATAGATCGGGCGCACGAAGGTATCGGCATCCAGCACATCGGAAATGTCAGACAGAATCTGCACATCCAGCAGCGCAGCGGCGCGCGGCATGACATTCTTGCCACCGGCAGAAGCCGGCGCCAGCAAATGCGAATAGCCAGGGGCCAGCGCCACCAGAAGCGCCGCCATGGGCTCAGCCAGGCCATTGGCGTAGATTTCGGCCTCGGCGGTCAGCACCTTGGCAACGGAAGGCAGCTTCGCGGCGGCGGCAGCGGCGGGGCCGGTGGCGCCGCCCGCGATCAGCACATGCACATCGCCAAGCTTGGCGGCAGCCGCGACCGTGCTGCGGGTGGGCTGAGAAAGCGCGCCGTCCTGATGATCGGCAAGAACAAGCACCGCCATGATCAAATCACCTTCGCTTCATTGCGCAGTTTTTCAACAAGTTCCTGCACGGAACCCACCTTCTTGCCGGCCTGGCGCTTGGGCGGTTCTTCCACCTTCAAAACGGTCAGGCGCGGCGCGGGGTCCACGCCCAGATCGGCGGGCTTCACGGTTTCAATCGGCTTCTTGCGCGCCTTCATGATATTCGGCAGCGACGCATAGCGCGGTTCATTCAGGCGCAAATCCGTGGTGATGATGGCCGGCAGCTTCAGCGCCAGCTTTTCCAAACCACCATCCACTTCGCGCGTGATGTTCAGCGTGCCATCGGCAACCTCAACCTTGGACGCGAAAGTGCCCTGCGGCCAGCCCATCAGCGCCGCCAGCATCTGGCCGGTGGCGTTCATGTCATCGTCAATCGCCTGCTTGCCCAGGATCACCAGATCCGGCGCTTCCTTGGCGATGATCGCCTTCAGGATTTTCGCGACCGCGAGCGGTTCCAGCACGCCATCATGCTCGACCAGTATGCCGCGATCAGCCCCCATCGCAAGGGCCGTGCGGATTTGCTCCTGCGCCACGGCGGGGCCGGCGGAAACCGCGATGATTTCGGTGGCGACACCCTTTTCCTTGAGCCGCACGGCTTCTTCCACCGCGATTTCGTCAAAGGGGTTCATGGACATTTTCACATTGGCGGTTTCAACGCCCGTGCCATCCGCCTTGACGCGGACCTTGACGTTGTAATCCACCACCCGCTTGACGGGGACCAGAAGCTTCATGATGCAACCATAGCCTTCAGGAAATGGGGGGCCGGAATGCCTGGCGGGGGGATTGCGTCCCCTCTCACCGACGGGAACCTCATAAAGCCCTGCGCGGGGCGGGGCAAGGCGGGGTCAGGCTTTCAGAAGCAACAGCAGAATGACGAAAAGCGCCACCGCGATGAATTGAAAGATGATGCGCCAGCGCATGAGCCAATTGGCGGTGCGCGGATTGGCCTTGCCGCCCGCCATGCCCAAAATGCCGGCGAAAAGCACACCGACCGTGGCCAGCATGACCAGCACGACCAGAATGGTGAGAATGGTTATCATGGCTTGTTCATACACTTTTTCACTCGGCGGAGACAGCCCTGCCCCGCACAGACCAAGCCAGCGCCGCGCCAATCAGCGCGGTGATGACGCAAAGCGCGAAGCCGGCCTCATAACCGCCGGTCAGGTCCACCAGCAGAGAAAAGAAGGGCGGTGCCACCAGCATGGAAAGGCCAAAGACAAAGCCCGCCGCCGCCGTGGTGCCGCCAACCTGGCCCGCCGGGGCAAGGCGCGCCATTTCCGCCAGAAACACGCCATTCCAGCCAATGGCGGTCGCGCCCATCAGCATGCCGGCCAGAATGATCACAAAACCCGGCCAGCCAGGCCCCGCCAGCAATAGCGCCAAACCGGCCACGGCCGCGCCGATACCAAGCCCAGCAAAGACCGGCGCCGCGCCGGTGCGGTCCGCGACCACGCCCCAAAGCACCCGCCCCGCCACCCCCGCGGCCTGGGCGAAAGCCAGCCGCATACCTGCTTCCGTCAGCGATGCCCCCAGGCTTGCCACCTGAAACACCACGAAAAAGGTCGAAAAACAGAATTGGGAAACGCCATAAAGCGCCGACATGATGGTCATGCGCCGCAGCACCGGGAATTGACGGAGCAAGCCAAGGCTGGAAGCCGCCGCCCCCCAAATCTGCCCCAGGCCCCGGATCGCGGCCTTGGGGTCGCGTTCCGCATCCAAAGCCGCGCGCAAGGGTTGCAGGCAAAGCGCTGAAAACGCGAGGAAAACCACCACCGCCAGCACGCCCTGGCGCCAACCGGCGGCCACCGCAATGGGCGGCACGGCAGCGGCAATCAGCATCGCCCCCGCGGGCACGCCGCATTGCTTCAGGCTGAAGATCAAGCCCCGCCGCTTGGCTGGCGTGCGCGCGGCGAGCAAATGGCTGCCGGCAGGGGTGACCGGCCCATGGCCAAGCCCGGCAATCACCGCCGAGGCGAAAAGCGCTGCCGGATGGCCGAGCATGGCCAGCGCGATGCCAAAGGCAGAGATCAGCATCCCCACCTGCAAGACCCGAATGCCGCCAAAGCGATGGATGAAGGCCCCCGCCAAAGGCCCCGACACCATGGCCCCCAGATAGACCAGCGCCGTATGCACCCCCGCCAGCGACGCAGCGATGCCGAGTTCTGCGGCAATGGCGGGGGCAAGCACCGGCACCGTCAGGAAAACACCCATCCCCGCCAGATGCGTCCCCAAAAGGGCAATCATGACGGTCCAGACGGAAGGGGAAGCCAGCATGCGCGCGGTGTAACGGCGCGGCCCCTTTCCGGCAATCGGCGCGCGGGAAAGACTTGACCCGCGCCCGGCAATAGGCTCCGAAGCCTGCCATGAGCATTTTTCAGGGAATTCGGCTTGTCGCCTTGATGTTCGGCTTTACGCTGCTGACGGGTCAGGCGCTGGCGCAGCCCGAACCAGGCAATCCCGTGACGCAACCACAGGCGGCCACCACGCCCGCCGCTACCGCTGTCTCGCCAGAGATCGAAGCGCTGCTCAAGATTTTGCAGGATGATACCCGCCGCGCCGAATTGGTTCGCGCGCTGCGCGCTGCCGCACCGGAAGCAGAAGCCGAAGCGCCGCCAGCCAATTCCGGCGCCGAACCCGCCTTGCTCGCCCCCAATACGCTTGGCGCCCAATTGCTCCAAGGCGCATCGCAACGCTTGGCGGCGTTTTCGGATCACTTGGTGGCAACGGTTCAAGCCATCGCCGATTTGCCGGCAGTGCTTGCCTGGCTGACATCCTTGGCACGCGATCAAGTCACGCATACCCGCGTTCTTGATGCTTCCTGGAAATTACTGCTGGTGTTAGGGCTTGGCCTTATCGCCGAATGGGCCACCACTGCCGCGCTGCGCAGGCCCAGGGAATGGTTGGATGCCCATGCGCCACCCGATGCCAGTGGACTGGCAAGGCTGCGACGCGTGCCTTTAGTCCTCGGTCGTTTGGGGTTGGATTTGGTGCCAATCCTGGCCTTCGCGTTGGTGTCCTATGGGCTTATCGGCGCCGTGCGGCCTTTGCCAACAACGCAGCTTGTGATGCTAACGGCGAATAACGCCTATATCTTCTCACGCATGATCATGGCTTTGGCGCGGATGCTGTTCTCGCCGGCCTCAACACATCTGCGCATCCTGCCGGTGACAGACGAAACCGCCGCCTATGCCACCATATGGCTCAGGCGGGTCGTCGTGGTCTTGGTGGCAAGCTATGCCTCCGCTGAAGCGGGGTTGCAATTCGGTCTGCCTTGGTCTGCCTATGATTCCATTCTCCGCATCGCATTGCTGCTGGTGACGCTTTTCCTGATCATCATCATTCTGCAAAATCGGCAGTCCATCACCGACCTTTTGCGCGCGCCAGAACTGGCTGAAGGGGAAGAACCAGACCGCGCGAGACGCTTTTTCCGCATGTTGCGCGACCGCGTTGCGGATATTTGGCACTTGGTGGCCATTGCTTGGCTCATGGCGGCCTGGGGGGTCTGGGCGCTTGAAATTCAATATGGTTTCTGGCGGCTGCTGAAGGTTTCCTTCAGCACCATATTGATCCTGAGCCTGGCGAAATTTGCTGACATGACTTCGCGGCGCATTATCAAGAGCGCCTTTCGCATCACACCTGAATTATCCACGCGCTACCCGGGGCTGGAAGCGCGGGCCAATCGCTATCTGCCGATCTTGAAGGGCAGCCTTTCATTGGCAATCGGCGGGATCACGCTGCTGTTCCTGCTGGAAAGCTGGGGGCTGGAAGCCTTTTCCTGGTTTGGGCACGGCAAGCTTGGCAATCGGCTGGTGTCCTCGCTGGTTTCCATCGCGCTCACCATCACGCTGGCGCTGGTGGTGTGGGAAGGGATCAACGCGGCCATCCAGCGCCATCTCCAAACCCTGTCACGCGACGCCAAGGCAGCGCAAAGTGCCAGGGTGCGCACGCTTTTGCCAATGCTGCGCACTGCGCTTATGGCGGTGATCCTGGTTTTTGTCGCCCTTTCAGTACTCACTGAAATCGGCGTGAATGTCGCCCCCCTCATCGCTGGTGCCGGTGTTGTTGGTATCGCAGTCGGTTTCGGCAGCCAAAAGCTGGTGCAGGATGTGATCAATGGCCTTTTCCTGTTGTTTGAGGACGCGGTGGCCGTTGGGGATGTGGTGCAATTGGGCGGCCTCAGCGGTGTGGTGGAACAGCTTTCCGTACGCTCCATCAAGCTCCGCGCTGTGGATGGCAGCCTGCACATCATTCCGTTCAGCGCGGTCACCAGCGTGACGAACCAGACGCGCGATTTCGCGTTTGCCGTGGTGGATGTGAGCGTTGATTACCGCGAAGATACGGATGAAGTGGCGGAAACATTGCGGGGTATTTCCGCTGAAATGCGACAGGATCCGCGTTGGCGTCCCGTGATCCGTGATGATCTGGATGTGATGGGCGTGGATCGGCTGGGCGATTCCGGCGTTGTCATGCGCGTGCGGCTGAAGACCGAACCATCGCAACGCTGGGCGGTTGCGCGCGAGATGAACCGGCGCATCAAGCGGCGCTTTGATGAGCTCGGGATCGAAATTCCCTATCCGCACCAAAAGCTGGTGCTGGAGGAAAAGCACCCGGCGCAAACGGCAAGCCCAGCGCAAGAGCCACCGGCGGCGTCGAGTTAACTGCCCTCCACCGCCACTTCCAGGCGAAGCGGCGGCACATCGCGCCCGATCCATTGTTCTGAGCGGATCAGCACGCGATCAGCGGCGCGGAACCAGAAGCGATTGGTGAAGAACGCGGCACCCTCGCAAATTTCGACGCGCTCAATCAGGCCGCCAATGGCGGGCTCCTCGGCCTCAATCCGGCATTGCACCACTTGGCCAAAGCGCATCTGTTCCGGGCGCCCCGCAGCGCCGGACAGATCAAAACTATGCGCCACACGAAGCGTTGCCCGACCAAGGGGGGCGGCCTGGCGCAGCGGGTCCTCGCCAATCGGCGCGCTGGCCAGCAGCATGGTCGGCAGCCCCGCGGTCGCGACGACTCGGGCGCCCTCAGTCACAAAGACAAAGCCCTGATCCATGCGCCAGAAGCGACGCGGCCCTTCTTCGCGCACCAGACGCGCCGGGCTCGCATCCTGTCCAAGCTCGGCCCAAAGCGACCGGCCTGGCGGCGGCACGGCCAGGGGTGCCAATTGATCGGGCGGCACCATTTGGCCCGCCGGCGGGGCGCTGCCCATCAGCCCCGCGCTCCCCAATGCGCCACAACCGCCCAGCATCAGGGCCAATATCAATAACGCCGCCTTCATGCGCTTATCTTCGCATATTCGCCCATGGGTTGCGAGAACTCCCGCACCATTGACCTGCGTCAAGAAATAGCGGGGCGAAATCGGCTATCGAGGCCGCACAATCAGGAGGAATTCACCATGTCCACACTCACCGCCCGTGATCTGATGACCACCCAACTCGTCACCGTGCCGCCCGAAACCCCGGTGATCGCCGTGGCGCGGCTGCTCGCGGATCGTGGCATTTCCGCCGTGCCGGTCCTTGCCGCTGATGGCGCCCTGCTTGGCATGGTGACAGAGGCAGACCTGATCCGCCGCCTGGCCGGGGAAGAAGACAAGCCGGCTTCCTGGTTCTCTGGCCTGTTTGGCGACCCTGGCCGTGGCGCCGAACAATACGCCCGCACCCATGGCGCCAAGGCGCGCGATATCATGACGGAAAAGCTGGTCACCGTGGAACCGGATGCGACCGCCGCGCATGTGGCGCAGGTCATGGAACAGCAGGGCATTCGCCGGGTGCTGGTGGTCACGGAGGGGCGGCTACGTGGCCTGATCAGCCGGGCCGATCTGCTCCATGCCCTATTGCTGCCCCCCGAAAAGGCCGAAGGCATCCCCGATGAGCGCATCCGCGCCGCCGTATTGGCCGCCATGCGCAAGGAACCCTGGGCCGATACCTATTACATCATGGTGGATGTGAAGGATGGCGCGGTGACCTTCCATGGCTTCTCCCGCTCGGACGCCATCAAGCGCGGCCTGAGGGTACTTGCGGAGGGGGTGCCAGGGGTGAAATCGGTCTCGGATGAGACCCAGCCACTGCCGATGTACCTTTACGCCGCAAGCTAAGGAAGTATCTCCAGCCGAAGGAATCTTGACCGAATCCCCATCTCCAGCCTGATGCCTTCTCGCTGCGGAAATGCAGCAATAACGCATCAGGCAGTATTTTGATCGCATTTTCCGAGCCGCCAAGTGGTTCCACTTGGCTTGAAAATGCTCTAGGCCCCGCGTCTCGCCTATGTTAAGGCGACGCCGCCAGGCGGGATGGGGTGCGAGTCTCAGGCCATCGGGCAGCCAGCCGCATTGTTTTGGGGAGAGCGGGCCAAGCCCCGCCAAATGGAGAGTTACGCGATGAGCGATACCGCCGAGAAGGTCAAGAAGATCGTGGTCGAACACCTTGGCGTCGAAGAAGCGAAGGTGACCACCGAGGCATCCTTCATTGATGACCTGGGCGCGGACAGCCTTGACACCGTCGAACTGGTGATGGCGTTCGAAGAAGCCTTCGGCGTGGAAATCCCGGATGACGCCGCCGAAAAGATCACGACCGTGAAGGACGCGATCGAATATATCGAAAAGCACAAGGGCGCCTGAGCGCCCCTTCGCTGATCCAACGGGGAATCGCGCGTGTTCCAAAAGGGTTTTGCGCCTCGTCGCGTTGTCGTGACGGGCATGGGCATTGCCTGCCCGCTGGGGGTCGGTGTGGAGCATGTGTGGAAGCGCATGCTCGCCGGCCATTCCGGCATTGGCGCCATTCAATCCTTTGATGCTTCGAACCTGACAGCGCGCATCGCCGGGCAGATACCGGCGGGTTTGAAGGCTGATGGCGGGCTCGACATCAATGAATGGATCCCCGTCAAGGATCAGAAGAAGATGGATCGCTTCATCCAATTCGCGATGGTCGCGGCGGATGAGGCGGTGGTCGATTCCGGTTGGGTGCCGCAGGATGAAGATCAGCGCTGCCGCACCGGCGTGATGATCGGGTCCGGCATTGGCGGTCTTGAGACGATTCAGGAAGCCGCCACACTGATCTTGCAGGGCAAGATCAAGCGCATTTCGCCCTTCTTCATTCCATCAGCGCTGATCAACCTTGCCTCCGGCCAGGTTTCCATCCGCTATGGGTTCAAGGGGCCGAACCATTCCGTGGTGACGGCTTGCGCCACCGGCGTGCATGCTTTGGGCGACGCGGCGCGGCTGATTGCCCTTGGTGATGCGGATGTGATGGTTGCCGGCGGGGCGGAAGCCGCCGTTGGTGAACTCGGCATGGCCGGCTTCTGCGCGGCACGTGCCCTTTCCACCAGCTTCAATGACAATCCAACCGCGGCTTCTCGCCCCTGGGATGAAGCCCGCGATGGCTTTGTGATGGGTGAAGGTGCGGGCGTTTTGGTGCTGGAAGAATTGGAACACGCCAAGGCGCGCGGTGCGAAGATTTACGGCGAGGTGATCGGCTATGGCATGAGCGGCGATGCCTATCACATCACCGCCCCGGCCGAGGGCCATGATGGCGCCTTCCGCGCCATGAAGGCCGCCCTTGCCAGCGCCGGCATTACGCCGGAGCAAATCCAATATGTGAATGCCCATGGCACTTCCACGCCGCTCGGCGATGATCTGGAATTGGAAGCGGTGGAACGGCTTTGGGGCGATGCCGCAAGCGGGCTTGCCATGTCTTCCACCAAATCCGCTGTCGGCCATTTGCTTGGTGCTGCGGGCGCGGTGGAGGGGATATTCTCG
>JADCGG010000298.1 GCA_020249125.1 Roseomonas sp.
CCATCTACCAGCTAGCGAGACCAGCAGCGCGACCAAGCCGAGCCCGGCCGGGATCAGCGCCGTCCAGTGCACCGGCGGCGCCGGCAGGAAATAGCCCGCCGCGCCCACCAGCAGCAGCAAGGCGCCGAAACCGCGCAGCACCAGCGAGACGCGCGTAGGGGATGGTTTGGTCATGGCATAACGCCTCCTCTGCCACGGCGCGCCCTGCGCGCCGAATGGAGGTCCGACATCGCGATGCGTAACGCATCGCCAGAGGGGCCCGGACCGAATTTTTTATTAGATGGCCCAGCGGCGCCGCCGTTCAAGCACCGCGTGGCGTTACCGGTGAAAACGCCAAGGCAGGCGTGCGCCGCATTACCGTGGTGCCGGGGCTGATGCATACGCCACCGGTGGCATATCGGCTCGTCAGGCAATTGGGCGGCAATGACGCGGCGGCGCTGATCGCCAAGCGCGATGCGCAGGTGCCACTCGGCAAAATGGGCGATGGCTGGGATATCGCCCATGCGGTGCTGTTTTTGGTTTCCAATGAAGCCAAGCACATCACCGGCACGGAATTGATTGTGGATGGCGGCATTACCGCCACCGGCGCGGTTTGAAGCCGTGGATTATGGCTTTCAAGAATGGGATCACTCTGCGACCGTGCGATTCGATAACTCAACGAATTGGTCGGTCGCGAACCTGCCTTAGGGCTGAGGCGTAGAGGTCGCGGCCAAGGGCTTTGCCGTTACTAAGCACCTCTGGCTTCCGTGTCTCCCGAATAGGAGTCGTCAGCGACATCACGAGATATCTTCTTTCCATTAGTTCGTTGATTTCGTTTTGAAGGCGAGTTTCCAGAGGCGAAACTGTAGCTGCTGTCTCGCGGCCCCGGATTACCTCGGCCAGTAGCTCGGTTCGTTGTTCATATAACTTTGCGATATCAGGGTGCTCAGGGGCAAGCACTAGCGATATCGATCCGAAAATGATGACACCCACCCGAATCCGGTTGTTGCTGGACATAGCGGCAGCGTCCGGACTCGCAAGGAAGTCGCGATAGAGAGCCACCGCTTCATTCTCGGCCAACCTAACAGTTAGTAGGCGCTCGTTGGTGGGAAGGCTTGCGACCCGCCTTCGCATCCCATCTACTAGAGTTTCTGCCTCGGCTTGAGAACCCAAGCTCGCCACAAGAGCAAACGGCAACAGAACGAGGCTACGGCGCCGCATCCCTATCATTTTTGCGCGTAATGGTAGGCGGCTGTCATTGGTCTTGATCACCTTTCTGATGTCCAACTCACGCTCATTAGACCGCCCAAATTGTCAAGCGAGAGTTCGAGCTTAGTGTGCTGAGGCGATCCTTCTCGTGCTTCGCAGCTTTGGCACCAGAACCGGACCTTTGCGGCAACCCCCTCTGCAAACCCCGCACGGTCTTCTGATGGCGATACGCATTCTACGCTAACATCGGGGAGAGCTTTTACTTTGGCCAAAAAAACTTCAAGAGATTCGCTGGCTTCGTGATCTTGCATGATTGTAGGATGCGGCTTCTTAGAATTGCAACAACCGCACTCAACGGAACGCGAAAAACCCGTAACAGAATTCCGAGTCATGATTGCTCTCCGAAGAATCTACCAATCGTTGATAATAAATTATTACTGATGCGGTTACAAGCTGCGCGCGCTTTGCGTCAGTTCCAATGAACGGCATCCCGGCATGCCGAATATCCCGTCAGCCAAGGAAGAAGGCTTGGCGGATCTGGACCTCAATGTCTGGTTCAGCCTGTTTGCCCCGCGCGGCACGCCGGAACCCGTGGCACGCTTGCTCGCCCAGAAATTGAATGAGGTGCTGGCCGATCCCGCCATTCGCAAACGCGCCTTTGACGCCGGGGCGCTGGTGGTGCCTTCCTCGCCTGAGGCCCTGGCCGCGCGCATGGAACGCGAAACAGCGGCCTGGGCCGAGGTGGTGCGGGCGGCCAAAATCACCGCTGGTTAACCCTTCTGGCGCAGGCCGTGCCGGGCTTCACGGTAACTTAACCGGGTCAGGCGAAAATACCCTCAGGTGATCCACCCTGGATCGCCTGATCGTGAGCCATGCCGACCCCAACCTATGCCGATGCGGTGCGCTATATGCGCCGCCAGCCGCGGATCAATACCAGCGCCCTGGCTGATGGCCTTGGCATTCGCTGGAGCTTGGCGCTCGGCTACCTGCAACGCATGGAGCAAGCGGGCATCGTTGGGGCCATTGATGATCACGGCTGGTGGCCTGTGTCCCGGCCTCAGGGTCCGCCTGCCGTTCGCAAAGCCGCGGCGGCCCAGCCGGCCACGCCACCACAAGGCCCTGGGCCCAAGCCGGAAAAGCCGCAGGAAGCTCCTGCCGCTGCAACGCCCCCTGGCCAATCCGGCAATGAAGATCAGCAGAAATTACTGGAAAAACTGCGTGACGCAGCCCGGGTGTTGATGGCCGAGCGGGAGAATATGCAAAAACTCCGCGATGCCTGCCGGCTGCTGATCGCCGAACGTGAAGCCTGGAAGCGCCACGCCTTGGCCGCCGAGGCGCGCATGCTGACCGAAGAGGCCTATGAAATGGACCGCCACCGCTTTGATGAGCTGCGCCGCGTGCTGGCGCGTGAATTGCACCCGGATTACGCGCCAGCGAATTGTGCCGATCTTCCGCTGCGTGAGGCTTTGTTCAAATCCATCTGGCCCAAGGTGGAACAGATCGAACGCAAGGGGCGCGCTGGGTAAGCCCTGCGCAATGGCGCGAAAATGTCATTGCCCCAATGGCTTCGTCCGGCTGTGGCGCGCGCGACGGGGTGATTGCACTGATTTTCTTGGATTTCACCCTGACCGCCGGCTGATCCGGGCAGAGACCCCAAGCACCGAAGAAGCCCGCTTCTGGGGCTGGATACGGCGCCGGAAATCAATGAAGTGACACGCCAGCCATGGCGAAACCCCATCAGACAGAGGCAAGCCAGGACAAGCATGACGCCGTGATCGGGCATTCCGCGTGGTCTCAAGCACTTGCCTTGCGCATTTCATTCGCGCCGCTTCTGGGTTAGGCTTTCCGCCATGCTTTCAGGTCGCAAAATCCTGCTGATCGTCTCGGGCTCCGTCGCCGCCTATAAGGTGCTGGAATTCACGCGCCTGGCGCGCAAGGCGGGGGCGAGTGTGACCGCCATCCTGACCGCGGGCGGGGCGCGCTTTGTGACCAAGGAGGCGCTCGCCGCCATCACCGGCCAGGCGGTGCATGATGATCTTTGGGCGGCGGAAGCGGATATCGGCCATATCCGCCTGGCGCGGCTGCCTGATCTGGTGCTGGTGGCGCCGGCCTCGGCGGATTTGCTGGCGAAGATCACCCATGGGCTGGCCGATGATTTGGCCACTTGCGTGCTATTGGCGACCCGCGCGCCAATCATGGTGGCGCCGGCGATGAACCCGGCCATGTGGGAAAACGCTGCGACGCAGGCGAATATCGCTGGTCTGCGCGCGCGCGGGGTGATGCTGGCCGGGCCGGAAGTGGGCGCCATGGCGGAACCGGAATCGGGGCCAGGCCGGTTGATTGAACCGGCGGCACTGCTTGAAGCGGTGCAGGCCGCGCTGACGCCCGCCGCGCGCCCGTTGCAAGGCCGCCATGTGCTGGTGACAAGCGGCCCGACCCATGAACCGATTGACCCTGTGCGCTACATCGCCAATCGCAGCAGCGGCAAGCAGGGCCATGCGATTGCCACCGCCCTTGCTGCGCTTGGGGCGCGCGTCACTTTGGTTTCCGGCCCGGTGGCGCTGCCTGATCCCCCAGGGGTGACCGTGCGGCGCGTGGAATCGGCACGCGATATGCTGGCCGCTTGCGAAGCCGCGCTGCCCGCCGATGTCGCGATTTGCGCGGCGGCCGTTGCGGATTGGCGAAGTGCTGCCGCCGCCGATCAGAAGATGAAAAAGATCGCGGGCGAAGTGCCTCCGCCGATCGCACTCGCGCTCAACCCCGATATCCTCGCGACGCTTTCCGCCGCCGGGCCGCGCCGCCCCAAGCTGGTGGTGGGCTTCGCGGCAGAGACCGAAAAGCTGGAAGACCATGCGCGGGCCAAGCGCAAGAAAAAGGGCTGCGATTGGATTGTGGCGAATGATGTTTCGGGCGATGTGATGGGGGGCGCGGAAAACACCGTGCTGCTGATCACACCGAAGGGCTCAGAAGCCTGGCCACGCATGAAGAAGGAAGAGGTCGCGGCGAAGCTTGCCGCGCGCATTGCAGAGGCATTGGCATGACCCCGGAAATTGCAGTGATACGCCTGCCCCATGGCGCGGATTTGCCGTTGCCGAGCTATGCCACGGAAGGTGCGGCGGGGATGGATTTGCTGGCGGCGATCAGCGCGCCGGTCGTGATCCCGCCCGGCGGGCGCGCCTTGATTCCAACCGGCCTGAAGATGGCGATCCCGGCAGGATATGAAATTCAGGTGCGGCCCAGGTCCGGTTTGGCGCTGAAAAACGGCATCACGCTGCCCAATAGCCCCGGCACGATTGATGAGGATTATCGCGGCGAATTGGGCGTGATTCTGATGAATGCGGGGAATGAGGCCTTCACCGTTGAACGCGGCATGCGCATTGCCCAGGCCGTGCTGGCGCCGGTGACGCGTGGCGTTTGGCGCGAAGTTTCGGCGCTGCCGGATTCCGCGCGCGGGGCGGGCGGTTTCGGCAGCACCGGGACGAAGGTTTGAACCGTTTCAGTCCAGCACGCGGAAAATCGCCTCGATCTCCACCGGGATTTGATTGGGCAGGCTGCCGAAGCCAACGGCGGAGCGCGCATGCTGGCCGTTGTCGCCGAGCACCGCGACGAAAAGATCCGAACACCCGTTGATGATGCGCGGATGTTCGCGAAACTCCGGCACCGCATTCACCATGCCAAGTACTTTCAGCGCGCGCAGGCGCGAAAGCCCGCCCGCAGCCGATGCCGCGACTGAAAGCAAGGAAAGCCCGACGCGGCGGGCGAGCTGATAGGCCTCATCAATGCTGACTTCGGTGGGCACCTTGCCGCTGATCGGCTGGCCATTGGCATCGCGCGGACCCTGGCCCGAGAGGTAGATGATATTCCCATCGCGCCGGAAGGGCACATAGGTCCCAAGCGGCTTCGGCGCCGGCGGCAGGATCAGGCCAAGTGCCGCCAGACGGGCTTCGGGGGTGTCTTCGGACATTTCTCTCTCCTTCGTGACGTTATGTATACTCGACACGGCTTGGCCAAGGCTGGCAAGCTTTGCGCTTGAATGTCGGAGTTCCGCCATGCACCAGGATCAGCACGGCCTTGCCATCACCAGCGCATCAGATGCCGCAACACGCGCCTATGATCATGTGGTGACGGGCTATTTGAAATATCGCGCCGATACGCCTGCGCGCATGAAGGCGTTGCTGGAAGCCGACGGCGATATGCCGATGGCGCGGGTGTTGCAGTCAGCGTTTTTATTGCTTGGCTATAAGGCCGCATTGCTGCCCGCCGCACGTGAAGCGGCCGCGGCCGCCACGCGGCTTGCCGCAACAGCAAGCGCGCGCGAAGCGGCGCATGCGGCTGCCGTGACCGCCTGGGCCGAGGGAGATTTGGACCAGGCGCTGGCAGGGTGGGAGGCGATTTTGCGCGACCACCCGCATGATATTCTGGCGTTTCGCCTGCATCACTTCAACGCGTTTTGGCTGGGGCGCGCCGGCCTGATGCAGCGCGTGGTGGATGGTGTTTATCCCTATTGGACCGCAGCGCTGCCGGCCTTTGGCAGCATCCTTGCGTGCCGCTGCTTCGCACATGAGGAATGTGGCAATTACCAGCTGGCCGAAGAAAGCGGACGCGCGGCGATTGACCTTGACCCCGGCGATTTATGGGCTGCGCATGCGGTGGCGCATGTGATGGAAATGCAAGGCCGCCGCGGAGAAGGCATTGCCTGGCTCTCGGGCCTGGAAAAACATTGGGCAGGCGCTTCGAATTTGGCGCATCATCTGTTCTGGCACCGCGCGATGTATCATCTGGAACGCGCGGAATCAGAAGATGTGCTGACACTTTACGACAAGGGTTTTCGCAACCTGCAAAGCCCGCTGACCGAAGCCGCGCCTGATCTGTACATTGATGTCCAGAATGCTGCTTCCATGCTGTTTCGGCTGCAGCGTCAGGGCGTGAATGTGGGTGCGCGCTGGGAGGAACTGGCGGATAAGGCAGAAGCGCGGATTGGTGATTGCTTATCCGCCTTCACCCTGCCGCATTGGATGATGGCGCTGGCGGCAACCGGGCGCTTCCAGGCGGCGGCGCGACTATTGGACGGTATTCGCGATGCCATTGCCGCTTGCGGTACACTGGCGCCCATACTGCGCGATGCAGCACTGCCGGTATGCGAGGCAGTATTGGCGCATGGGCGTGGTGACCATGCCGGCGCTGTGGCGGTGATGCGCCCTGCCATTGGCGTGATGCATCGCATGGGTGGCAGCCATGCGCAGCAGGATGTGCTGGAACAGCTTTTTCTGGATGCGGCGATGAAGGCCGGTATGTTGGCCGATGCACGGCTGCTGCTGGAACGTGTGGCGGGGCGCCATCCTGTGCCCCCCGAACGTCGCGTCGGCTATGCCAGCGCCGCCGCTGCCGTGATGCATTGAAAGGATAATGAGCCATGACTGAAGTCAAGGATTGGGCGAAGTACAGCGCAGGGCTGAAGGCGCGCGGCAAGGAATTGGGGCAATTGCACCCTGATATCGTGAAGGGTTTTGTCGCGCTATCAAATGGTGCCGCGCAAACAAAACACCTTGATGCCAAGACGCGCGAATTCATCGCCCTTGCCGTTGCCATCACCACAAAATGCGATGGCTGTATTGATGCCCATGCGCGCAAGGCCAAGGCTGCCGGCGCCACCAAGGAAGAAATCGCCGAAGCGCTTGGCGTTGCCATCGCGCTCAATGCCGGCGCGGCCTATACCTATGCGCTGCATGTGCTGGATGCGGTGGGGGATTAGGGGTTCACCCTAACCGCTTCTTGGCAACCGCAAGTGCGGCGCGCTGTTCCTTGGTGACTGCGGGGTAATGCAAATCAAGCTTTTCCAGCGCTTCAATCATCGCCACCACCACCACCAGGCGCGTGAACCATTTCGCATCCGCCGGCACCACGAACCAGGGCGCGTGGGGCGCGGCGGTTGCGCTGATCGCGGCCTGATAGGCCTTCATGTAATCATCCCAATGGGCGCGTTCCGCAATATCATTGGGTGAGAATTTCCAATTCTTCTCGGGTTCTTCAATGCGGGACAGGAAGCGCTTTTTCTGTTCTTCCTGGCTGACATTGAGAAAGAATTTCAGCACCACCGTCCCTTGCCGCGCCAGATAGCGTTCATAGGCCGCGATATCTTCCAGCCTTTCATCCCAGATCTTCTTGCCAATCAGCGAAGGCGGCAGCTTCTGCCGTGCGAGGAATTCCGGATGCACCCGCAGCACCAGCGCTTCCTCATACCAGGAACGGTTATGGATGCCGATGCGGCCACGTTCCGGTAACGCAATAGAATGGCGCCAGAGAAAATCATGGTCCAATTCCATCGCCCCTGGTGCCTTGAAGGAATGCACCTGGCAGCCCTGCGGATTGACGCCCGAAAAAACATGCTTGATGGCGCCATCCTTGCCGGCGGCATCCATTGCCTGAAAGATGCAAAGCACCGACCAGCGATCCTGCGCATAAAGCTTGTCCTGCAATAGCGCTAGCCGTTCGATACCCTGCTGCAACAGCGCCCCGGCGGTAGTTTTTTCCATATCAAGCCCGGCTGTATCGCCCGGGTCATAATCCTTCAGGCGAAAGCCGCGGCCCTTCGTCACGCGGAAGCGATCCAGGATTCTTGTTGCTCTTTTTTCCATCACACGGGGTCCTTTCGTGGTTGCCACCAGGGCAGGAAAATCCAAAGCGCTGCCGCCAATTGGACGGAGAATGTCATGCCCAGCGCCCAGACATAACCCTCAGGCGCCCAACCGCCTGTTGCCGTACGCGGCCAAAAATCAAGGATGGCACCAATGCCGGTTTGGAAGATGAAAACCACACACAGCATCAGGAAATTGATCGCGGTGGAAACGCGCCCAGCAAGTGCCGGCGGGAAGCCCTGCGCAATGGCGGCATAGCCCGCCGGCCCGACCGAGCCCGAGAAGGAGAAGAAAAACCACAAGGCCGCCATGACCCAGAAATTGCTTGGCCCCAGCATCAACATCGCTTGTGCAAAAAGGCAGCCCGCGACACCGATATAGGGCATCAACATCGGCGAAAAGCCGCGCGCCTGCGCGAAGGATGCCGCCTGCCCCGTGAACAGACTGCCGAACATCATGCCAAGCGCATAGATCAGCAAGGCCGCGGCGCGTGCGCCATCATCCAAGCCGCCGACATCGCGCAACCAAGGCCCTGCCCAAAGCCCCTGATAGGTGAAATTAAGCGTGGAGAGCATGCCAACCGTGGGCACCAAGCGCAGAAAAACCGGGTCCCTGAAGATGCGGCCATATTCGCCGATTTCCTCACGCAGGCTGCGTCGCGCTGCAGGTGCAACACCCGGCGGCGCATTGGGCACGGAAAACCAGATCCAGGCCGATACCATGACAGCAAGCATTGCCAGCACCGCGAAAACGCCGCGCCAGCCAATGAAGGGCAGCGCCCATTGCACCGGCATGGTGGCGGCAAGGCCACCCATGGAAGCGAAGAACAAGCCCGCGCCCGTCACCGCCGCCACGCGTTCCTTGGGATACCATTGCGTATTGGCCTTCAGCATGGCCATCAGGCCGGCGGCTACGCCAACACCGGCAACGCAACGCCCCGCTGCCAGCATCAGCACATCGTTTGACAGTGCACTTATCACAAAGCCCGTTGCCGCAATCAGCGCCAAACTCGCCTGCACACGGCGCGGGCCTTTCAGATCAAGGGCGAGCCCAATCGGCAATTGCGCCATGGCATAGGCGGCGAAAAAACAGGCCGCGAGCAAGCCAAGCTCCGCTGCCGTCAGGCCGAATTCAAGCGCCAGAATTGGCCCGATCACCGCCACCAAAGACCGATTCGCCTGATTGATGAAATTGATCGCGGCCAGCGGCAGCGTGATGCGGGTGAAAAGCGACATGGGGAGAGCATGGCACGGGTGCAGCGCCCCGCCCATAGGGCACTTCAGGGCAGGCTGAGCCGGACCGAAATTGGGCAGTGATCGCTGATCACGTCACGCAGCGCGGGATCGCGTTCCCCATAGGAAAACGTGCGAAAACTATCCCTGACGAGCCAATCTGCCGCGCGAAGCCCCAGCAGAATGTGGTCCACAAAAGCGCGCCCCTGCCCATCACGCGCCCAGCAGGGATTCGAAAAACCCTCAGTGGCGCGGCGCATCGGCGATGCCGCGTTCAGTATGGCAAGCATTTCATCATCGCGCGAAAAGCGCCGATTGAAATCGCCCAGGATCACGAAGGGCATGTTTTCGCGGCGCCGTTCGGTGATCCATTCCGCCAAAATCTGCGCCTGCTGACCCAGGCTTTGGCAATCACTGCTATTCGGTTTGCGCACGGAACCCTGAGAGCATCCTCCATCCAGGTGAATGGAAAGCAGACGAAGCCGCAGGCCATTGGCGCCATGCAGCGTAATATCCGCGCCGCGACGGAGCGAACGCCGTGCGGTCGGGCGAAGATCAAGCGCCATCAGGTCCGGATTGCGCGTCACTTGTAGTCCCTTGCGCCAGGCAAAGCCGGCACGCTGCACATCGCTTTCCGCCGGGAAGTGGAAATCATAGGCGGTGGCGTCAAAAACGCGCGCCGCGGCCAGGGGGCCATCCACTTCCTGCAACGCAATCACATCCGCCGCCAACCGTTCCGCATAGGCGCGCAGTCGCGCAAAATCCTGTTCGGTCCTGGTGGTCAGATCGCGCGGCAGATCGGGATGCCCGGTGGGCTTGGTGGTGAGCCAAGCGATATTCCATGTGGCGAGTTTGATTTCCTGCGCCCAGGCGGGCAGCGCCAACAGAAGCAGGGCCAGAAGGATCAGTGCACGCATGCTGCCCTCATAAAAGCTGCGCCAGATCAGGCGCGGGTTCTGATTCTGTGGATAAAGCTTCAAGGGGCCGCGCGCCAGAGGCAAGCAGGAAATCGGCCTGCGTGTCCATTTCGGCTGCCCGGCGCGTGATGTCGTGGAAGGGATCGTCGGCGGCGGAACCGGGCGGGACCCAAATGATCGTCTCATACCGCGCGCGCGTCAGCAGCACGCGATAGGTATTCCGGATGTAGCGCTGCTCCTCCGCACCGCGCACGATCTGCCATTGATGGCCGGCAAAGCGGCGCGCGCGCCATTGGCCGGCGTTGTGCAAAAAATCGCCGCCCCAGGCGAGGCCCACCACATCCAATTCCAAACCTTGGCAATCATATTCCGTGGCGAAGGTTTCAAGTGCTTCGGAAGAACGGATATCCGGCCAGCGCTTCAGGAACCAATCAGCGATATCGGGCGCCTGCACGCCAAGCCCTTCCGCGCGCAAGCGACGCGCGCCGGCAGAAGCGACGAGGCCGCTGCGGCGCAAGCCCCTTGTTCGGGTGCGCAAGGCCGTGCGCCAGGCGTTGGCATCGCGCGTGATGTAATAGGGTAATTCAGGCGTTGCTTCCGCAATGGCCCGCGCGGCGCGTGCATCGCCGCTGAGCACCGCATCCACCCATTCGGTGCCCCTACTGCTGCGCAGGCTGCGAATGGGGGTTTGCAAGTCAAGATCATCATCGAAGCTGAGCCAAGCTGGCGCGCCTTCAGCCAGGCGCTGTGCGGGATCGGCAGCGGTGATGCTGCGCCGTGCCGCCACCGCGCGCCAGGAAGATGAAGCCGCAATCACGCGACCCCATTCGGCAAGGCCGGCCTCACCGGTATTGATTTCCTGGCCATTGCCGATCAGCGCGACAATCACGGCCCAGCCTTCATGCCGCGCCATGATTTCAAGCGTATGGGCTGGTTCGCTCATGGTCAGGTGGCTTTTGCGGCGCTGACCATCGCGTGTCGCTTGCGCCTGATCCCAGGCGCGCTGCGCTTCATCAAACACGATGATGCGCGCTTCGGGTTTCTCCGCCGCGTTGATCACGTGATGTTCCAGAAAGCGATGGACATTTTGCAGCGCAGTGCGCGCGGCGCGTTCTGCGGCCTGAAACGCGGCGCCTCCTTGCGGCGCTGCATCACGCGCCAAGGCTTCGCGCAGCACTGTCACCAAGGGTACATTGCCGGAAAGAAAAGCGGCCCCTGATTCTCGCAGCGCGCCAAATACCAGATTAAGGCCGCAGAGCGTCTTGCCCGCGCCAGGAATGCCGGTGACGAAAACGACATGGCGCCCGCCTTCTGCTTGGGCACGCGCAATGACGCGCGCAATCGCCTCGGTCGTGCGGGTCAGGTTATGCGCATCGGCGCGCGTGGCGCCGATATCGGGCACCGCATTGCGCCGATACAAAAGCCGCGCCGCTTCCAGGACGCTTGGCACGGGGCGATAGGCGGAATGCGCCCAGGCATCGGGGTTAAGTGGCGTTGCGGGTGGCGGGATCGCTGCCTGCGCGCGCGCAACAATATCCCTAAGCAAGGCGCCATTCGCGACCATGACCGGCGCCACGCCATGCCAGAATAGCGGCAGGTCAAGATCGCGCTGCGGCACGGCAGGCGCGACTAACACCGGAACAATCGGCACACTGCGGCTGCCGGCGTGGAAATCATGCAAATCCATGGCGTAATTATCGGTCTGGCGCAGATCAGCGAGGTCGGGCTTCTGCGCGCCCATCTTGAATTCCAGAACGAAGATCGCGCGATCCGTCAGCAGAATGGCATCGGCGCGTTTTTCGAGGCGCAGCAAATCGCATTCCATGAAGATGTGCCAGGAAGCGTCGCCACCAGCCAGCGCATCCTGCAACAGCGCAGCGCTGGCCTCCCAGGAATCGCGCTGCTTCACTTCAAGCGCGCCAAAACGCGCCGCCTGTTCATAGGCGAGACGCGCTGCGATCTGCGATGGGCTTTGGCGGCGGAAATCGCCCAGGCTTTCAGCGAACCACGGCCTCATGGACTACCCTTTCGCGGCCAGGTGGCAATCAGCACACTCAACATCATCAGCGCAAAGCCGATGGCGTGGACGGCGGTGAAGGCTTCCTGCAAAACCATCACCGCCACCAGCGCGGCGGTCGCGGGCAGGAAAGCGGTGAAAATGCCCGCAACACCAGCGCCAACGCGCTTCAGCCCCGCATACCAAAGCAATAGGCAAAGCACACTCGCCGTTACGCTATGAAACACCAGCAACGCCGCAAGGCGCGGGTCAGCGAGTGCCGCGATGCTGGCAATATCCGGCAGCGCAAAAGGCGCCAGCATCAATGCAGAGAAAATCTGCATCCAAAGGCTGGCCGTGATCACCCCAACGCGCCCCACGATGCGCCGTGCCAGCAGCACATAAAGCGCCTCACCCACCACACCGCCGAAGATCAGCAGATTGCCAAGGACAGACCCCGCAACCCCCTCACCGCTCCGCGCAATCGTCATCGCCGCCATGCCGAAACCCGCCAATAGCACAGCGATCCATTGTGGCGGTGTCAGGCGTTCGCGCAGCCAAAAGGCGCTGCCCAAAGCCACCACCGCCGGCAGGCTTGCCAATACCAGCCCACCTTCCAGCGCCGAGGTCAGGCGCAAGCCCGCCAGCAAGCCTGCATTATAGATCACGGTGCCGAACAGCGCCTGCCAGGCAAGGTTTCGCATCACATCGCCCTCAGGCCGAGGCGCTGCTTCCAACAGGCGCGCCAAGGGCCAGAGCAATGCCACCGCCAAAACGCAGCGCAGGAAAGCAATCATCGGAATGGGCAGTGCTTCGGCGAGCAATTTGGCAACCGCGACATTGGCACCGACCAGCGCCATGGAGGCCGCCAATTGCAGATAGGCGATGCGCGGCGCGCCCGGTGTCACGCTGCCTCATCCGCCTGACGAAAGGGGGAAAGCGTCGCCAAGGCCGCCATTTCGCGTTCCATCGCCGGGCGTTCGCGCGACAGAAATTCAGCCACTGCGCGGGATAATCCAGGATGCGCAATCCAATGCGCGGAATAGGTTGGCACGGGCAGATAGCCGCGCTGGATTTTATGTTCTCCCTGCGCGCCGGCTTCAACGCGCGGAATGCCATGCGCAATCGCGAAATCCATCGCCATGTAATAGCAAAGCTCAAAATGCAAAAAGGGCACATCCACAATGGCGCCCCAGTTGCGGCCGTAAATCGCATCACGCCCGATCAGATTAAGCGCGGCGGCGACAGGCTCTCCATCCCGTTCCGCCACCATCAACAGCACGCGATCACCCAGCCTTTCGCCAAGCAGTGGCCAGAAATCACGCGTCAGATAGGCGCTGCGGCCCCATTTCTTGTCTGTGGTGGCGCGGTAGAAGCGATGAAAGGCCTGCCAATGGCGCGGCGTGATCTCTGCCCCACGCAGGGTGCGAAGTGTAAGCCCCGCCGCCTGCACATCGCGCCTTTCGCGCTTCAGCGCCTTGCGCTTGCGCGACGCCAGCGCACCCAGAAAATCATCAAAATCGCGATAGCCCGGATTGGCCCAGTGGAATTGCGTGCCAAGGCGCTGCAACCATCCCGCATCGCCAAGCCTGCGCCATTCCGCTTCGGTGCAAAAGGTGGCGTGGACGGATGAGGCACCAATACCTTTGCAGGCCTGCACCAGGGCGCCCGCCAAAACATCCCCCCCGAAACCGGCTTCAGGATGGATCAGCAAGCGCGGGCCAGGCACGGGGCTGAAGGGCACCGCCACTTGCAGCTTCGGGTAGTAATCGCCGCCGGCGCGTTCCAGCGCATCCGCCCAGCCATGGTCAAACACATATTCGCCCTGGGAATGGGATTTGGCATAGGTCGGCGCACAGGCCAGCAAGCGCCCCGCGCCATCACGCAAGGCAGCATGCTGCGGCAGCCAGCCGCGTTCCGCCACCGCGCTGCCGCTTTCTTCCATTGCCAAAAGAAAGGCGTGGCTCAGGAAGGGATTATCAGCACCCGCACAGGCATCCCATTCACGCGCCGGAATTTCGGCAATGGCGCGATGCAGGGTCAGCGATAATTCGGAAGGGCCAATCATGCGCCCTGATGTCGTTACGCAATGCCAGGCCGCAAGCCCAAGGCCTCAGGCGATTTCAAACATGCCTTCCACTTCCACCGCCGCATCACCAGGCAGTGACGGCACACCAATGGTGGTCCGTGCATGGCGGCCGACATCGCCAAACACTTCTACCGCCAGATCGGAAGCGCCATTCATCACCAAAGCGTGCTGCGTGAATTCAGCCGGTGCCGCAATGAAGCCACCAAGCCGCACCACGCGCGTCACGTTATCCAAATCACCGGCAGCGGCCTTCAATTGCGCCAGCAGATTGATGAAGCAAAGCCGCGCCGCTTCGCGCCCCACGTCGATGGAAACGCCCGCACCCAGCTTGCCGGTATAGGCAATCTTGCCATCACGCACCGGCACCTGGCCGGAAATCACCACCAGCTTTCCGCTGATATTGAAGGGGATGTAATTCGCAATCGGTGCAGCGGGGGTTGGCAATACAATGCCAAGGGCGGTGAGCTTCGCTTCGATTTTTCCGGCCATCATCCTGTTCCTTCTCAACGCATCTTCACGCCGCCGGGCGCAAATGGCGGCGCATGCGTGGCGAAGGATGCGCCGGCAATTCCAAGGGAAGCAAGGGCAGCACCGCAGCGCGCGGTTGCAGCGTTTCTTCTTCCACCGGGTCGGGCAAATCCTCGCGCCCCAGATAATCACGCGCCAGGCGCCGAAAGGCCCAATCCAGCACGGAAGTCGCGCGGCGAATGCCCGCATCGCCTTCCACCGCGCCGCCATGGCC
>JADCGG010000299.1 GCA_020249125.1 Roseomonas sp.
CTAAAACGCGATCTGGCGATCCGGGCGCTGAAAATGGCTATTGCGCTCCGGTCCCCGCCGCCGGGCTGCGTTTTTCATAGCGACCGTGGCAGCCAATACTGTTCGCACGACTACCAGAAAATCCTGCGCGAACACGGCATGCAGTCGTCAATGAGCGGCAAGGGCAATTGTTATGACAATGCCGTTGTCGAGACGTTCTTCAAAACCATCAAGGCCGAGCTGGTGTGGCGCAGAACATGGGAGACCCGCCGCCAAGCCGAAACCAGCATCTTTCAATACATCAACGGCTTTTATAACCCGCGCCGAAGGCATTCAGCTTTGGGGGGCAAAAGCCCCCTGGCCTTCGAACGCCGGGCAGCCTAAATGAGTAATCGGAGCGGCATAATTACGCGACAAGTCCACCCATCGCGTCGGGGGAGACCGAAATTGAGCCATCAGGCGCTGGAGTTGCTATTACTGTAGCGGCTACAGGCAATTCAAGGCGAGGCGTCAAGCTCGCGCGGAACATGGCGCACCCCAGCCGCGAGGCCATCCATCACTCCCACTCAATCGTTCCCGGCGGCTTGCTTGTGATGTCATAGGTCACGCGATTGATCCCGCGCACCTCATTCACAATCCGCGCCGCGACGCGATTGAGGAAGCCCATGTCGAACGGATAGACATCCGCCGTCATGCCATCCGTGCTCGTCACGGCGCGTAGCGCACAAGCCTGATCATAGCTCCGGCCATCGCCCATCACGCCAACCGTGCGCACCGGCAGCAATACGGCAAAGGCCTGCCAGATCGCGTCATACAAACCGGCATTGCGGATTTCTTCCAGGAACACGCTATCAACACGGCGCAGCAGATCAGCTTTTTCGCGCGTCACCTCACCAGGGATGCGAATGGCAAGGCCCGGCCCCGGGAAGGGATGGCGGCCCACGATTTCTTCCGGAATGCCAAGCTCCCGCCCCAACGCGCGCACCTCATCCTTGAACAGATCGCGCAGGGGTTCCACCAGCTTCATACGCATATGCGCGGGCAGGCCGCCGACATTATGGTGGGATTTGATGGTGACCGATGGCCCGCCAATCGCCGAGACACTTTCGATCACATCCGGGTAAAGCGTGCCCTGGGCAAGGAAATCAGCGCCGCCCAGCTTGTTCTGTTCTTCTTCGAACACTTCGATGAACAGGCGCCCGATGGTCTTGCGCTTTACCTCGGGGTCCGTCACGCCAGAAAGCTGGCCCAGAAACATATCCGATGCATCGCGATGGATCAGCTTGATGTTGAAGCGGTCCCGGAAGGTGCTGACCACCTGTTCGTTTTCATTGGCGCGCATCAGCCCATGATCCACATAGATGCAGGTCAGTTGATCGCCAATCGCCTCATGAATCAGCACCGCGGCGACCGAGCTATCAACGCCGCCGGATAGCCCGCACACCACGCGGCCGTTGCCGACCTGGGCACGAATGCGAGCTACCGCTTCCTGGCGAAAGCCCGCCATGGTCCAATCGCCGGCGCAGCCGCAAACGCCATGGGTGAAATTCTTGAGCAACGCCGCGCCATGCGGGGTATGCACGACTTCCGGGTGGAACATGGTGCCGTAAAACTGCCGCGCATCATCGGCAATCACGGCGAAGGGCGCGCCTTCACTGCTCGCGACACTCCGAAAGCCGGGCGGCAGGGCCGTGATACGATCACCATGGCTCATCCACACTTGTTCACGCGCACCCTTGGCCCAGATGCCGCGCGTGATGGCGCATTCATCGGTCACATCCACAAAGGCGCGGCCAAATTCGCGGTGATCGGAAGGCTCCACCAGGCCGCCAAGCTGCGCCGCGAGGGTTTGCTGGCCATAACAGATACCCAAAACCGGCACGCCCAGCGTGAACACCGCTTCCGGCGCGCGGGGGCTTTCGCCCTCCGTCACACTCGCCGGCCCGCCGGACAGGATAATCCCTCGCGGCGCGAAGGCGCGGATGCGTTCTTCGGGCGCGTGGTGAAAGGGCCAAACCTCGCAATAGACGCCAGATTCCCGCACGCGGCGGGCAATCAGCTGCGTCACCTGGCTGCCGAAATCGAGGATCAGCACATGATCGTGCGGGGGGGAGGAGTCGTGCGGTTGAGCGGCCATGCAGGCTTGCACCACAAGCCGCGCCTTCGGGCAAGATAACGTTTGTTTGGTCGCATTTTCCGAGTCGCCAAGTGGGCCCACTTGGCTTGAAAATGCTTCAGATGTCTGGTCGCATTTTCCGAGCCGCCAAGTGGACCCACTTGGCTTGAAAATGCTTCAAGCCTCCGGCGCGGCGGCAGTGGCGGTCAGCAGCGTGTCAATCGGCTCCCACAGCAGCGCCATCTGCTCCACCGCCTGGCCGCCCACGCGGGTCTGTCCGCGCGCGACCATCCGCCCTCCCAAATGGCGATAGAACCACTGGGTTGGGTTATCCTTCAGCACCCAAACCATCGCCGAACGGCACCCCACCACGCGTAAATGCGCCGCTGCCGCGCGCATAAGCCGCCGCCCGGTGCCACGGTCCCGGTAATCCTCATTCAGATAGAGCGTATTGATCTCCCCATCCGCCAGCCCCTCGCGCCGTGACCGCCCGCCAGAGGCAAAGCCGATGATCGTCGCCTCATCCGGCGTGCTGCCTTCCGGCGCGTCATCGCCGGACGCCACCGCGACAAACACGGCATAGCCGCCGCGCCTATCGAACATGTCGCGCTGATAGGAAGCGGCCAGGCGCATCGCGGAAAGCCCCGCCAGATAGGCATCGGGCAGAATGCCGGCATAGGTGCTGCGCCATACCGCGACATGCAGTGCGCCAATCGCGGCGGCATCACTGGCACGGGCGCGGCGGATCGCAATCATGGCTTTCTTTCCAGTACAGCGCAGAAGAATCCATCCGTACCATGCTCCCCCGGAGAAAGCCGCAACCACGGGCCCGCGCAGGGCTGTTCCACACCTGGCCGCAGCGCGGGCCAGAGCGTTTCATGCGCCATCGGCGCGAAATCCGGGTTACTCGCCAGGAAGCTTTCCATTCGCTCCTCATTCTCCGCGGGCACTACAGAACAGGTAGCGTAGACCAATCTGCCGCCCGGACGCACTAATTCTCTTGCCCTTTCCAGAATGTCGTTTTGCACTGCAATAAGCTCAGCCAAATCGGCCGGGCGGGTGCGGAGCCTGGCATCCGGGTTGCGCCGCCAGGTGCCGGTGCCGGTGCAGGGCGCATCCACCAAAACGCGATCAAAGCTGCCGGCGCGGCGCTTGGCCCAGCGGTCCCCGGCGCTCAGCAAATGGCGTTCGGCATTATCCACCCCGGCGCGACGGAACCTCAGCGCCGCCCCTTCAAGTCGCGGGGCAGAGGTATCGCAGGCGGTGATCTTGCCCCGATTTTCCATGGTGGCCGCCATGGCGAGCGTCTTGCCCCCGGCGCCGGCGCAGTAATCTGCCACCCGCATGCCGGGCCGCGCATCTGCCAGCAGCGCGATCAACTGGCTGCCTTCATCCTGCACTTCAATCAACCCGGCCTTGAAGGCGGCTGTGCCCGTGACCGGGCGGCGGGATGGCACGCGCAGCCCCCATGGGGAAAGGGGCGTTGCTTCGGTGGTGATGCCCTCGGCCGCCAGGGCGGCAGCGGCTTCTGCCCGCGTGCCGCGCAACATATTGGCGCGCAGATCAAGAG
>JADCGG010000003.1 GCA_020249125.1 Roseomonas sp.
CACGGCGGGTGTGGCCTTCGAATGCGTGGGTTTTGAGGTTCAACAGCAAAATCATACGATATTTCAAAAGGATATACCACATCCGCAAACTCTTGGTGAATAATGCGGGTCTGATCGCATCGAAGAATACCGGCGGGTAGCAGGCATCAAGCGGGCAGTCCTGCCATTCGGTGACTGTCTCAAGGACGGCGTCCGTCATCGTCGAGATCAGGTCCGGCGAGACATCAATGCCGTAAAGCTCCTCCAGATGTTCGCGGATCTCGCGCATCGTTATGCCGCGTGCGTACATCGAGATAATTTTTTCGTCGAAATCCGCAAAGCGCCGCTGATATTTCATAATCAGCTTGGGATTAAAACTGCCGGAACGGTCGCGCGGAATGTCCAGCGTCAATTTCGACGCGAAGGTCAGCATCGTCTTCTTCGAACTGCCGTTGCGACGATTGCTGAGGCCAGCCTCGGCCTCCGATTCAAGGTGATCTTCCAGCTCGGCAGCCAGCAATCCGCTCCGAAAGCGCCTTCTTCAGGTCGTCAATCAGGCCGCCTTTGGCGAACAGGGCCTGGGGATCACGCCCAGCCAGAAGCTGATCCAGCAATGCTTTGTCGATTGCCATATCGACGGGGCCTTCCATTCCATCCATACGACCCCGCGCACAAAATTACTGACAGGCCCTTTATTCACATTTCCCGAGCCGCCAAGTGAATCCACTTGGCTGGAAAATGCTTGTCTCTAGCCGGCTTTACTCCACAGCTCCGGCTGCAATTCTTCTTTGCGGTTCGGAAATAGCATGGCGCAGGCCAAAGTCACGCAAGCAACCCCGCCCAGCACCAGCATGGAAAGCGAAAGCGACCCTGTCGCTTCATGCAGAAAGCCGATCAATGGGGAAGCAATCGCCGCCCCCAGAAACCCAACCGTGAAGCGGATGGAATAAAGCTTCGCACGCAAGGCAGGCGCGACATAGCGCGCTGTCATTGTCTCATTCACCGTGACTTGACCAAAGATGCAGGCTGCGACCAGCCCCGCTACTGGCAGCACCACCCAGCCATCCAGAAAGGCGAGTGCGAACAACCCCGGCACCACCAGCACCGCAAGCGGCATGAACACGGATTTCAGCGTGCGCCGATCAATCATCCGCCCCACGCTGAATTGCGCGATCCCGCCGCAAATGGTGGCAAGGAATGACAACAGGCCCACAATCGGCAGCAAGTCTGGGCTGCCGGCCAAGCGTTCCTGCATCAGCTTCGGGATCAAGAGCGTATAGGCGTTGAACACAAGGCCGGAAACCGTTGCGATGGCGAGAAGAACAATCACCGCGCGGCGCACCAAGGCTGGGGGAATTTCTGGAAAGGGTTTACCGCCTGCCTGGATGCGCGCCGAATCAAAGAGTGGTTCGCGCCAGTAAAAGAACCCCGCAATCATGCAGGCGATACCGGGGATGATGAAGGCCCAGCGCCAGCCGGCATCGGCAGCGATGAAGGCTGTCAGCACGGGTGCAGTTGCCACCCCCAGATTGCCGAAAACGCCATTGATGCCCATGGCGCGCCCCACTTTTTCGCCTGCGGCCTCCACCAAAATCGCAGTGCCGATCGGGTGATAAATCGCGACAAAAGCCCCCATGGCGCCAAGCGTAATGGCCAGCATGAGCGGCGATGGTGCGAAGCCCGCCGCCACCATGAAGGCGCCGGAGCCCATGAAGAAGACCACCATCAAAAAGCGCCGCCCGAAGCGATCCGCAAGCCAGCCCATGGGGAGCGCGCAAAGCCCGTAAATCACGAACATCGTGGTGCCGAGCGCCAATATCGGCCCGTAATCTGCGCCGAAAATCCCTGCATCCTGCTGCACCATGGCCAGCACGGCAGTCGCCAGAATCAGCAGGCTGTAATGGGTGAAACTATGCGCGGCATTGATCAGAACCACCTGCCGCCGAGCCGCATCCATGCGCGTCTTCCCCCGAGTTACCGGGCGATCATGCCGGATTGGCGGGCGCTGCGCTACGGGGGGCGCGGCGGCGCAATTGGCGCAGCACGTCACGCGGATGGAAGGCGCCAAGCGCCATCCCTGCCAAGGTAAAGGCTGCCATGCCGCACAGGATCAACAAGCCCGCACGCGGCACGATTCCAAGCCCTGGCAGCGCCAGCCCCAGGCCAAACACCACCGCCGTCATGGTGGCAGTTGCCAAAACCAAGCGCGGCAGCACGCGCCGGCAGCGCCGATCCAGCACCAAATGCCCACGCCGCACCAAAAGCCAGGCCAGCAGCCCGCCATTCACCCAGGCCGCCATACTGGTAGCCAATGCAACCCCGACATGCCCAAGCACATCCATCAAGGCCAGATTGAGCGCAAGATTGACGGCGACGGACAAAATCCCAATCCGCACCGGGGCGGAAGTATCGCCGCGCGCGAAAAATGCCGGCGCGAAAACCTTCACAAGCACAAAGGCCGGCAGGCCTAGGGCATAGGCCACCAGTGCTGAGGCCGAGGCGCTACTGGCCGCCGCATCAAAGGCACCGCGCTGGAACAGCGCCGCCACAATCGGCCCCGCCGCCACAGCGAGCCCCGCCGCGCAAGGCAGCGTCAGCAGCACCGCCAATTCAATGCCGCGATTAAGCGCGCGATGGGCCGCAAGCTTTTCCCCCAAGCGCAAATGCCGCGCGAGCAAGGGCAACAGCGCCGTGCCAAGTGCCGCACCAATCACGCCAAGCGGCAACTGCGCCACGCGATCCGCGTAATAAAGGTAGGAAACGGAGCCACTCACCAGGAAGGACGCGATGATGACATCCACCGCCAGATTGATTTGCGTGACCCCGGCGCCAAGCACGCCGGGCACCATGCGGCGCAGTACTTGCCGAATGGGTGGTGTGAGCTTTGGGCGGCGATAGAGCCTTAGCGCCATACCTGCTTGCCGCGCCGCGACCCACACCATGGCAAGCTGCACAACGCCAGCAGCAAAAACCCCCCAGGCCAGGGCGTGGCCGGGGGTGGGCAAATAAGGCGTCAGGCCCACCAGTGCGGCCATCAACAACAAATTGAAAAACACTGGCGCGGCGGCGGCGGCGGCGAAGCGATCCAGGCTATTCAGTACGCCGGAAATCAGGGCTGTCAGGCAGATCAGCGGCATGTAGAAAAAGGTGATACGCGTCAGTTCCACCGCCAGCGCGAATTTGTCCGGATTGGAAGCGAAGCCCGGCGCCAGAACGCCAATCACCTGTGGCATGAAGATCAGCGCAATCAGCGTCAGCAGCGATAGCCACAGCATCATGAGCATGCCCATGCGTTCCGCCATATCGCGCGCCGCGGCGCGGCCCTCGGCAGCCAGAATACCGGCAAAGGCGGGCACAAAGGCGGCGTTGAAGGCGCCCTCACCAAATAGCCGGCGGAACAGATTGGGCAATTTCAGCGCAACAAAAAACGCATCCGCAACCGGCCCCGCCCCAAGGCGGGAGGCAATCAGCATATCCCGGGCAAAGCCGAGAATACGGCTCGCCATGGTCCAGCTTCCAACAGTCAGCACGGAACGCAGCATGGAAGGGGGTGTAGGCGCGGGCGCGGCGAAGCGGAAGGGCGCTTGTCGTCAGGCCCCAGGGCGCCTAGGTGATAGGGCCTGACCCCGGCAGCGACGCCGAACCTTTCCGCGAGTAAGCACGCGATACCAAGATGACCGATACGAACGACCCCAACGCCCCTCAGGTGACGCCCGAACCCGCCCCCGAAGCCCCGGTGATGACCGCCGAGGAACGGCTTGTACTGCTGGCACAGGAGATGGAGGCGCTGCGCGACAAGTGGCTGCGCTCAGAAGCCGAAATGCAAAATCTGCGCGCCCGTACCCAGCGCGAAGTGGCCGATGCGCGTGCCTACGCCACGCAGAAATTCGCGAGCGATGTGGTGGAAGCCGCTGAGAACCTGCGCCGCGGCATCGAAGCCCTGCCGCCGGCCGCCGAGGATGAACCCGATCTGCTGACCAAGCTCCGCGCCGGGTTTGAGGGGGTGGAGCGATCCTTCCTTGGCATTCTGGAACGTAATGGCGTGCAGCGCCATGACCCCAAGGGCCAGGCCTTTGACCCGGAAAAGCATCAGGCGATGGCGGAGCAGCCAGCGCCCGAGGGCGTGGCGCCAGGGACAGTGCTGCATGGCTGGACTTCGGCCTGGACATTGAATGGCCGCCTGCTGAAGCCCGCGATGGTGGTGGTGGCGAAGGCCGGGGGGTAAGACCCTCTGCTGGAGAGGGCTTTCAGCCTTGGGTGCGGGTGGCCTCGGCGATCGCGGCGTTCATGCTGCGCACGCCTTGTGCTGGCCCTTCCGGGTGATTCCAGACAGCGCCGACAATAGCGAGGAAATCCGCCCCCGCCTGCACCAGCGGTGCGCAATTTGCCGCGGTGATGCCGCCGATGGCGACTGAGGGGATTTCGAACATCTCATGCCACCAAGCCAGGATATCAGGCGTGGCGCGGTGGATGGTTTCCTTGGTTTCGGTCGGGAAGAAGGCGCCGAAGGCGACGTAATCGGCGCCCATCTCACCGGCTTCCATCGCAAGGTGGCGAGACGCGTGACTGGTTATGCCGAGAATGCGCCCATCAAGCAGCCGACGCGCTTCAGCGTGATTGCCATCGGTTTGGCCAAGATGCGCGCCATCGCAGCCGAGCCTGGCCGCGAGCGCGGCATTGTCATTCAACAGAAAAGCGACATCCCGCGCGGTGGCGACGGGCATCAGGATTTCCGTGGCGCGCGCAATCTCATCTTCTGTGGCGTCCTTCAGGCGCAATTGCAGGCAGGCGACATCGCCGGCATCGAGCGCCGCAGCCAGGGCATCCCGAAAGGCAAGCGGGTCCAGCCTTTGCGGGGTAATAAGGTAAAGCCGGCAGGGAGTGTCAGACATGTTTGGCGCCATGGCTTTGGATATACACCACACAAGCCGGAAGGGCATTTTCTGGCAAGCCAAGACGATAAATGGGTAAGGGGGGCTAGGCGCGGCGCGCAACAGGGGCTATTGAGCGCGCCTTCAGGCCTTGTCCCGTTCGTCTAGAGGCCTAGGACACCAGCCTTTCACGTTGGCAGCACGGGTTCGAATCCCGTACGGGACGCCACCTCCCCTTCCCTGAACACGCTCTCAGCCCTTGGTGGGCTTGGAAATTCCCGAGTATTTGCGGGGATTTTGCCAGAAACCTTGATGGTGCAAGGGCGGAATGGTCGGGCTTTTTCTCTCCGAATCGAGGGATTCTCTCCAAAGCTTGAGGGTTGGCCGATTTTTCCAACAAGGTCTTAAGCGTTGATTTGAAAGCGTTTTGTTATGCTGCGGCGCAGCATAGGTTAGCGAAATATATGCCTGGGGTAAGGGAACTGGGGACGGAAAGTCGCTGGCGCATCTATGAGTCGCAGCCCGCCTCTCCCAGGGTACTCCAATGAGGCCCCGGCATTTCTGCCGGGGAAGATCG
>JADCGG010000030.1 GCA_020249125.1 Roseomonas sp.
CCTGGGTGGATGCGCCAACAGCGGGCGATGAAAGCGTGACTGACAAGGGTGTCACGGTGCTGGTGGACCGCAAGGCGACGCTGTTTCTGATTGGCACCGTGATGGATTATGAGGTGAAGACCATGTCAGCGGGCTTCACCTTCACCAACCCCAATGAAAAAGGCCGTTGCGGCTGCGGGGAAAGCTTTCACGTCTGATCAGGCGCGGGAGCATTTCCAAGCCAAGCGGAATCGCTTGCCGACTCCGGAAATGCGACTCAAAATAGATTTAGTGAATGAGACACCCACTAAACCGCGCCCGACCAATCCGCCGCCACAAAGCGATAGCCGTTGCCTTCTTTCGCCAGATACCCATTGGCCGGGAAGGGGAAGTGATAGCCGGTAATGCGAATCCGGTCTGCCGCGACGCGATCAAAAATGCGCCGCCGAGATGCTTCCGCAGTTACCGCATCGAAATCGAAAATAAGATGAAAATCCGGTCGGCGTGCGAAAATTTCTGGCCGATTACTGGTATCGGCCAGCAACATCAGCTGCTCCGCGCCATCGGCAATGTGATAGCAGGTATGCCCAGGTGTATGGCCATAAGCGGCGACAGAACGCACGCCTGGAGCAATCTCAATATCCGGCCCTACTCGGCGCATGCGCGCAGCATAAGGGGCCAGGCGCCGCGCGCTATTGGCAAAGAATGCGCGCTGACCTTCGGGGCTGCGCGTTTCATTGGTGGTGTCGCCCCACCAAGCCATCTCGACTTCTGGCACGATGAGCTCGGCATTTGGGAAGGCGGCAGCACCTTCCGCATTCAGCAGGCCATTCACGTGATCGGGATGGAAGTGGCTCATCACCACGCGCGTGACCTTGGCGGGATCAAGACCGGCGGCCCGCATATTGGCGATCATGCGCCCCATGGTGGCGCTGGCAGGCGTCACCCCATTGCCCGCATCGAAGATAATCAGATCACGTCCAGTGTCCAGAAATGTTATTGTGATGGGGATCATGATCCGATCCTGCGGCAGGAAGGCCTCGCGCAAAACTGCCTGGACATCCGCCAAGGGCGCGTTGCGCACAAAGCCTTCCAGGGGGCGCGCAAAAAACCCGTCATGCACCGTTGTGACGGTGAAGGACCCAACCTTGAAGCGGTAAAAGCCGGGTACCGGCGCTGCTTGCAAGGGCGGCGTCTGGGCGAGCGGCGCCCTCGCCACAAAAGGTGTTGCCAAAAGGGGAGCAGCCAAAAAGAGACTGCGACGACGAAAACGGCTCATCTGCGGCTTCCTTTCTGGGTTGAAGCGTCAAACCGGCCTTGATCAAGGGAACCAACGGCAGCTAATAAAACTATTGCATCTGCGTCGCAACGGAAATGTCCCCATCGTGCAGAATTCTGATCCGCCTCAATCACCTGGTTTTCTCCGGCAACTCATCAATCGCATGACGGGGAATGGGCCTTCTGAGGGGGGCGCGCAGGGTTTATTCTATCTTCGTTCCGAAGTCGCGCGCTTGCAGGCGGCTGTGAAAGGACTTGCCTCTGGCTACGGTAAACGCGACATCGCTTCGGTAAAGGACTTGATGGAAAGCGCCTATCGCCGCGATTTTGAAGCGGCCGTGCGCGATAGGATACACACCGTCCCGCTGCCTGACGGGACCGTGCTCTGCCGCATACTTGGACGCTACAAAATCTATGTGGATGCCGAGGATACCTCGCTCGCGCCGCATCTGATGCTGGAAGGGTTTTGGCAATATTGGATCACCGCGTTTTTATGCAGAAATCTTGATCGCGGTGAGACAGCCTATGACCTTACAGCAGGTTATGGCTACTACGCCCTGCTGATGAGTGAATTGGTGGGTACGCAGGGGCGTGTTGTCGCCTTGGAATACAATCCCTGGCTCTTCCAACTCTTGCGGCGCAACCTGTTCTTGAATGGCCGAGACAATATCGTTGTTGCGCATCGCGTCATCGCCGCGGGTCAGGCGGCGGCTGCCAAGGAAATGCCGGTTTCTTTGATGGGGCCTGCGGCAGTTGCGAATCAGGCTGTTCAGTTTCGTCGTGATAGTGCGGCCAGCTGCATCGCCCCGGCCATGACGCTTGATGGGCTCGAACCCGGCTCGGCGAATCTGGTGCTTGTGTCTGCAACTGCCCTTGAACAGAATGCGCTGCAGGGCATGCGGGGCTTGATGGATCGCAGCCCTTCCCTGAAAATCATCCTCGATTTCAGAGCGGATCGCTGTGCCAATCCACGCGAAGCGCTGGATGGTTTGGCGGCACGCTACCCGCTTCGGTTTATTGATCATGATGGTCACGCAAAGCCGACAACGGTAGAGAAAATTATGGACCAAGGCAGCCTAAGCCTTTTTCTCTCGCACATTGAGCCGCGCTGAGGATGCGTGCGCGGATTTGGCCTGTCAGAACATGCTGCTTTCACTTGGGCTCACGCAACCCGGTCTAAGCGGTTGTTTTTTGAGCATCTTCACGCGTTCAGATGATTCCATCTGAACGCAATATGCTGTACGTCCTGACAATTGAGCCTTGGTCCCAGCTGTGCCGCATCAATCGCCCTGACTGAGAATTTCTTCACCTTCGGTCTGGTTTGGAACTCTCAACCAGCGCCGAATCCGCGTTTTGGTGCCGGAACGAGAATATGACACCTGCGCTAGGTGTCGTTATCTCACGCGCGCAGCACCGCCCCCGTCGCCTTCGCCACGGCCGCCACAATCTTATCTGCCAGGGCTTCGATTTGCGCGTCGGTCAGTGTTGCTTCACGCGGCTGGATGGTGACTTGCAAAGCAAGGCTCACCTTGCCTGCCGGCAGTTTGTCTCCGGCATAACGATCAAACAGCGCGACATCGGTGATCAGCGTGCGTTCCGCCCCGCGTGCGGCGCGCAACAGCGCTTCTGCCGCCACACCTTCATCCACCAGGAAGGCGAAGTCGCGTCGCAGCGGTTGGAAGGCCGGCAGATCGGGCGCGCCCTTCTTGCGGCGCTTCGGTTCCGGCACGGCATCCAGGAATACCTCGAAGGCCACGGCGGGGCCGGGCAGGTCGAGTGCGGCCAGCACGCGCGGGTGGATTTCGCCAAAGCGCGCCAGCACGGTCTTCGGCCCCTGCCGCACCTGGCCGGAGCGGCCCGGATGATAAAAGCCCGGCGCATCAGCGGTGACGGAAAGTGCTGCCATGGGCAGGCCAAGTGCGGCCAGCACCGCCAAGGCATCGCCCTTGGCATCCAAAGCATCCACGCCGCGTGACGCTTCCGCCCAATGGCGCGGCGTGGCGCCATGGCGCACGCCTGCGGCAATCGCGGCCTGACCATCCGGCGTCACATCCTGATAGGCCGCGCCAATTTCACAGAGCGCCACATTAGCAAAACCGCGCGCCGCATTGCGCCCCGCTGCCAGCAGCAGGGAAGCCACGGGCGTTGGGCGCATCTGGTCCAAATCTTCCGCAATCGGGTTTTCCAGACGCAAAGCCGCTGGCGTTTCGCCAAACAGCGCGGCGGTCTTGGATTCCATGAAGGCGAAGGTCACCGCCTCATGCATCCCGCGCGCCGCGAGCACGCGCCGCGCCAAGGATGCCCGCGCCTGCTTCGCCGTGAAGGCCGGCGGCGGGATGATGCCGCTGACGGGCAGAGAGACCGGCGCGATGGTATTGAGGCCGCGAATACGGAGCACTTCCTCGATCAAATCGCATTCCGGTTCAATTTCAGCGCAGCCTTCCGCTGCGGCCTTGGCGCGTTCCGGTGACAATTCAGGCGCCTGTGCCAAGGCGCCCTTGCCCGCCACATCATTGCGCCAGCTTGGCACATTGACGGTCACGCGCGCCGCATCCCGCGCCGCGACGGTGAAGCCCAGGCTTTGCAGGATTTCAACTGCGCGGTCCGGCGCGACATCATCGCCGCCATAGCTCGAAAGGCGTTCAAAACGTAGGCTGGCTTGCCGCTGCCAAGCGGGCTCAGGTCCGGCGCCCACTATTTCGCTGGCCTCGCCACCGCAAATCTCCATCATCGCTTGCGTGGCGAGATCGAGTGCCAAGCGCGGCAGCGCCTGATCCACACCGCGTTCGAAGCGCGCACGCGCATCGGTGCGCACATCATGCCGGCGGCCAGAAAGCGCGATGCGCACGGGGTCGAAAATCGCGCATTCGATGAAGCATTCCGTGGTGGCCTCATCGCAACCAGTGGCTTCGCCACCGATGATGCCGCCAAGCGCTTCCGGCCCGGCTGCATCGGCGATGATGCCATCTTCCGGCGTCAATTCATAAGTCTTGCCATTCAGCGCCAACAGGCTTTCACCTTCGCGCGCCATGCGCATCGTCAGCGTCTTGCCCTTCACCTTCGCCACATCGAACACATGCAAGGGCCGACCAAGGCCATAGGTGAAAAGATTGGTTACATCCACCAGCGCATTGATCGGGCGCTGGCCAATCGCGACTAGCCAATCCTGCAACCATTTCGGCGAGGGGCCATTCTTCACGCCGCGAATGGCGCGGCCCAGCACGTAATCGCACGCACGCGGATCGGTGATTTCCCAGGCCAGCGGCGAAGGATAGGCGCTATTGATCGCGGGTTGCGGCAGCGGCTTCAACCGCCCAAGCCCGGCAGCCGCCAAATCCCGCGCCACGCCATGGACGGAAAGCGCATCGCCGCGATTGGGTGTGACGCTGATTTCAATGATGGGATCATTAAGCCCGGCCCAGCGCACATAGGCTTCACCGAGTGGTGCTTCCGCCGGCAAATCAACAATGCCGGAATGATCATCGCCAAGGCCCATTTCGCGGGCGGAGAGCATCATGGCTTCCGATTTCACGCCGCGAATTTCGCCGGCCTTCAGCGTAATGCCCGTGCCGGGAATGAAGGCGCCGGGCAAAGCTGCCACACCCTTCATGCCGGCGCGCGCATTGGGCGCGCCGCACACCACGGACAACAGCTTGCCATCGCCGGTATCAACCTTCAGCGCGCGCAGCCGATCCGCATTCGGGTGTTGTTCGGCTTCCACCACATGGGCAATGCGGAAATTCGCCAGCGCAGCGCCGCGATCTTCCACACCTTCCACCTCAAGCCCGATGGTGTTCAGCGCGGTCAGGATCTCATCAAGTGAGGCTTCGGTTTCCAGATGGGATTTCAGCCAGGACAAGGTGAATTTCATGGCATCACACTCCTTCCACCAAGGAAGGCGGGGAAAGTGGATCGGCGCCGTAATGCCTCAACCAGCGGATATCGGCTTCATAGAAGGGGCGCAGATCAGGGATGCCGTGTTTCAGCATGGTGATGCGTTCAATCCCCATGCCGAAGGCGAAGCCCTGCCATTCGCGCGGATCAATGCCGCAATTCGCCAGCACCTTCGGATGCACCATGCCAGAGCCCAAAATCTCCAGCCAATCGCCACCCTTGCCCAATTCGCCGGTTTTGCGGCTCCAGCCGATATCCACTTCCATGGAAGGTTCCGTGAAGGGGAAATAGGAAGCGCGGAAACGCACCGGCAAATCGGCAATGCCGAAAAAGGCGCGCAGGAAATCAATCAGGCAGCCCTTCAAATGGCCAAGATGGATGTTCCGATCAATCACCAGCCCTTCCACCTGATGGAACATGGGCGAATGCGTCGCATCATGATCGGCGCGATAAGTGCGGCCCGGCACAATCACCCGAATGGGCGGCGCTTCGGTCAGCATGGTGCGGATTTGCACGGGTGATGTATGCGTGCGCAGCACGGGGCGGCGGCCATCCACCGCGGGTACGTAAAACGTATCATGATCCTGCCGCGCCGGATGGTGATCCGGGATATTGAGCGCGCCGAAATTATGCCAATCGCTTTCGATATCCGGCCCTTCCGCCACCTTGAACCCCATGGCGCCAAACAGCGTGGTGAGTTCTTCCATGGTGCGGGCAATGGGATGAATACCGCCATCGGCTGCCGTACCCGGCGCGAAGGGGCGCGGCGGCAGGGATACATCCATGCGTTCCGCCGCCAGCCGCGCATCCAGAGCGCGGGCTTCCACCACCGCGCGCTGTGCTTCCAAAAAGGCTTCCGCAGTAGCTTTAGCTTGGTTCAGCGTCGCGCCGCGTTCCTTGCGCGCTTCGGGTGCAACGGCACCAAGCCCTTTCAGCTGCATTGTCAGAGTGCCGGACTTACCTAGTTTGGAAACGCGTACCGCGTCCAGCGCCTGCGGCGTGGTAGCCTCGACAAGCGCACTAATAATATCAAACGACAAGTCAATTTCGTATTCAGCGTTATTGAGCAAACGTGCCCGAGCTACAATTCCTTCACTGGGCAGTTGTTTTAGGTCCTCCCTCAAGCGGTGGATCAAACCACTCTCCCCCAAGTACTTAACTCGGAGAAGTTCTAGCTCCTCAAGACTAGTTGCTGACCGAAAGGCTGCTCTCGCCTCAGCCAACAGCGCTCCAATATCTTCGCTCATCTGTCCCTCATACGCGAAAGGCCGTCACCGGGGTGGCCCGGTCACGGCCTTCAACGTTACACCTGGAAACGGGTTCGCCTCAGGCGGCGCCGGCCGCCTTCGCCTTTTCCACCAGCGCCGCGAAGGCCGCCGGTTCGTCAAAAGCGAGTGCCGCCATGACTTTGCGGTCCATCTCAATCCCCGCCGCCTTGATGCCGGCGATGAAGCGGGAATAGGTCAGGCCATGCTCACGGACAGCGGCATTGATGCGCTGAATCCAAAGCCCACGGAAATCGCGCTTCTTGTTGCGACGGTCGCGATAGGCATATTGCAGCGCCTTTTCCACGCGCTCCAGCGCGGGGCGATAGGCGGTGCCGGAACGGCCAACATAGCCTTCAGAAAGCTTGAGAACCTTCTTGTGGCGGGCGTGCTTCGTAACGCCGCGTTTTACACGAGCCATTTTGCGAACCCTCCCTTACCGGTCCAGCCCATAGGGCAGCCACTGCTTCACGGTATCACCATCCTGCTTATCCAGCACGAAGGTCCCGCGGTTCTGGCGCTTCATCTTGGAAGCCTTGGAGGATAGCATGTGGCGCTTGAAGCCACCGCCTGCCTTGACCTTGCCGGTCGCGGTTAGACGGAAGCGCTTCTTCACGCTTGATTTCGTCTTCATCTTGGACATTTGGCCCTCCTGTAGGGTCAGCCCTTCCGCCTTGCACCCATTGCTGGGGCCGCACCATGCGGCGGGAAGGGGGTTCCGGCCGGGCATGTCCATGGGGCCTCGGCGCGGGAGCGGGGGCTATAGCGCCCGAAAGTTTTCCACACAAGACCCGCGCCAGGGAAACGGAGATTTCACCTTTATGGGTGTTTAATGCCCCCGTGATCACCCGGCGGTTTGGCCGCCCTTGGATTCAGGACGAAGACCAATGTCGCATTCGCAAGCGGATACGCTGCCGGACACCGAAGTACTCCGCGCCGCCATGGAGCCCCTTTTCGGCGATTTGCGCGCCTTTATGGACCGCCGCATCGCCGAAGTGAGCGCCGAGGTCTCCGCCAGCGTCCAGCTTCTGGGCATGAGCGAGGAAAACCTGGCCAGCCAGATATCCTCCGTTCATGAAAGAATCGCCGGCATGATTTCGGCGCCCCAACCAGGCAACCGCACCTCTGGCCAGGAACTTGAAGCCGTGGTGCAGGCCACCGAAGCCGCCGCGAATACCATCCTGGAAGCCGCTGAAGCCATTCAGGAATGGCTTGAGAAGGGTTCGGACAGCCCGGATGCCCTGCCCGCAATTACTGAACGCGTGAATGCCATTTTCGAAGCATGTTCCTTCCAGGATTTGACCGGACAGCGCATCCGCCGCGCCATCCGGGATTTGCAGCAGGTGGAATCCATCCTGGAAGACATCCTGCCCGAAAACGCACAGCCCGGCCCCAATGCCGCCCGGCCCAAGGTGGAACTCAAGGGCGTGGTGCAAACCGTGGCGGACCCGAAAATGGCGGGCCCCGATTTGGCGCAGGATGAAATTGACCGGCTGTTGAACGGGTAAATCTTCCCGGGCAACGATAAGCGGGTTCCGGTTCGGCGCAGAGCGGCCTATATGCCCGCCCATGCTTTCCTTCCGCAAGATGCATGGGCTCGGCAATGATTTCGTGGTGCTGGATGGTCGCGCCGCACCTTTGCGCCTCACGCGCGCCCAGATGGTGGCGCTGGCGGATCGCAGGCGCGGCATTGGCTGCGACCAATTGATCATCATGGAACCGCCGCCGGCGGGCGCCGATGTCTTCATGCGCATCCATAACCCGGATGGTTCGGAAGCCGGCGCCTGCGGCAATGCCACGCGCTGCATCGCTTCCCTGATCGCTGCCGAATCCGGCAAGGACCGTGTGGTGGTGCGCACCATTGCCGGCGATTTGCCGAGTGAGGCCATGCCTGGCGGCATGTGGCGGGTGGATATGGGGCCGGCGCGGCTTGGCTGGCAGGATGTGCCGCTGGCGCGGGAAGCAGATACGCTGCATGTGCCTTTGGCCTGCGGCCCCGTGGCGGACTCCGCCGCCTGCTCCATGGGCAATCCCCATGCAACGTTTTTCGTGCCTGATTTGGACGCGCTGCCGGTGAACGACATCGGCCCGCGCCTGGAACATGACCCGATTTTCCCGGACCGCGCCAATATCGGTTTTGTGCAGGTGCTGGCGCCGGATCATCTGCGCCTTGTCGTTTGGGAAAGGGGCGCGGGGCTGACGCTCGCCTGCGGGTCCGGTGCCTGTGCTGCGATGGTCAATGCCCATCGCCGCGGCCTGACCGGGCGGGCGGCACGGATTTCCATGCCGGGCGGTGACCTTTTCATGGAATGGCGCGCCGATGGCCATGTGCTGATGACCGGTCCCGTGGCCACTGCCTTTACGGGGCAGGTTGATCCTGGGGCTTTGGTTGCATGAGCGCCAGCGAAGCCCCCCGCCTGCTCAGCTTCGGCTGCCGGCTCAATACCTATGAGAGTGAGGCGATGCGCGACCTGGCCAGCAAGGCCGGGCAGGGCAATGCCATTATCGTCAATACCTGCGCGGTCACGGCAGAAGCGGAACGTCAGGCGCGCCAAGCCATCCGGAAGGCGCATCGCGACAATCCCGGCGCGCGCATTATCGTGACCGGCTGCGCCGCGCAGATCGCCCCCGCTACATGGGCCGCCCTGCCAGGCGTGGAACGCGTGATCGGCAATGCGGATAAGCTGAAGCCGGAAACCTGGGCCGCCTTGGATGCGCCGCCCGCGCCCGTCAGCGACATCATGGCCGCGCGGGAAACCGCGGCGCATCTGGTGACGGAATTCGCCGGGCGTGCGCGCGCCTTTGTCCAGGTACAACAAGGCTGTGATCATCGCTGTACCTTTTGCGTTATTCCTTTTGGGCGGGGGCCGTCGCGGTCCGTGCCCATCGGCGCCATTGTCGAACAACTGCGCGCCCTGGTGGCGGCGGGGTATCGGGAAGCGGTGCTGACGGGGGTGGATGTTACCTCCTATGGGCCGGATTTGCCGGGCAGCCCGACGCTTGGGCAGATGATCCGCCGCGTGCTGGCGCTGGTGCCGGAATTGCCGCGGCTGCGCTTGTCATCGCTTGATCCGGTGGAGGTGGATGAAGACCTCTGGCGCCTGATTGCGGAAGAACCGCGCCTGATGCCGCATTTGCATCTTTCTTTGCAGCACGGGTCGGATTTGATCCTGAAGCGCATGAAGCGGCGGCATTTGCGCGCCGATGCCATTGCGCTGGCCGAAAAGGCGCGGCGGCTGCGCCCGGATATTGTGTTTGGCGCTGATCTGATTGCCGGCTTCCCAACCGAAACCGAAGCGCAATTCCAGGACAGCCTGAGCCTTGTGAGCGCTTGTGATCTCTCTTTCCTGCATGTTTTCCCCTATTCGGAACGGCCAGGCACGCCGGCGGCACGCATGCCGCAAATCCCGGTGCCGGAGCGCCGGGCGCGTGCCGCGCGCTTGCGTGAAGCCGGGGCGGCGGCGGCGGCGCGCTACTACGCGGCCAGGCTGGGGCAGGAGGAGCAGGTTTTGTTGGAACATCCCGATCGCGGCCATACGGAATATTTCGCGCCGCTGAGGCTATTGGGCGCGGCAGGGCGTTCGGGTGAGATCCGTCGGCTCCGCGTGATTGGCGCCGATGCTGATGGGCTTTTGGCGGAGGCCGCCTGATGGCTCTGCGCGATTTCTTTGGCCGGTTGCGGGGCGGCGGTGTGGCCCAGCCTGCCCCTGAAATCCCGGTCCCTGGCCCGCCCGAGGCACCGCCCCCGGCACCGGAAGCGCCCCCGGCGGAGCCCGTGCCGGAAACCCCGCCACCCGCGCCGGAACCCGCGCCGGAAGCGCCGCCCGCTGAAATCCCGCCGCCGAGCGCCGAAGCGCCTGCCAAGACGGGTTGGTTCGCGCGGTTAAAGGCCGGGCTGTCGCGGTCCACCGCCAAGCTGACGGAAAGCGTTGTCTCCCTGCTGCATAAAAGGCGGTTGGATGATGAAGCGCTGGAGGAACTCGAAGAAACGCTGATCACCGCTGACCTTGGAGTTGCGGCATCTCACCGCATTGTGGAGGGCTTCCGCCGCACGCGCTTCGGCAAGGAAGTGACGGATGAGGAAGTGAAGGCGGCGCTGGCGGATGAAATCGCCGCCATCCTGGAACCCGTGGCGCAGCCCTTGGTGATTGAACCCGCCCGCGCACCGCATCTGGTGCTGGTGGTGGGCGTGAATGGCACGGGCAAGACCACGACCATCGCCAAGCTTGGCCGGCATTATGGCGAACAGGGGCTGAAAATTGGCTTTGTGGCCGGGGATACCTTTCGCGCCGCGGCGGTGGAGCAATTGCAGGTCTGGGCCGGGCGCACCGAAGCGCGTTTTTTTGCGCCATCCAAGCCGGGCGCCGATGCGGCGGGCTTGGCCTTTGATGCCTTTACCGCCGCGCGCGCCGAAGGGCTGGATGTGTTGCTGGTGGATACCGCCGGGCGGCTCCATAATAAATCCGCGCTGATGGAAGAATTGCGCAAGATCATTCGCGTGATCCGCCGCGTGGATGAAACCGCGCCGCATTCGGTGCTTTTGGTGCTGGATGCCACCACCGGGCAGAATGCTGTGCAGCAGGTGAAGGTGTTCAAGGAAATGGTGGATGTCACCGGGCTTGCCGTGACCAAGCTTGATGGCTCCGCCAAGGGTGGCGTGGTGGTGGCTTTGGCGCAGGAATTCGGCCTGCCCGTGCATGTGGTGGGCGTTGGCGAAAAGGCCGAGGATTTGCGCCCCTTCGCCGCGCGGGATTTCGCCCGCGGGCTGATGGGGCTGGATTAGGGTTTTCAGTGCTGCCCGCCTGATCAAACCAAGATTGATAGGGAGTCTGCCGATGCGTGATTTTGATGAGAACTCCATCACCGACGCCGTATTGCAACGGCTGGCCGGCGCTGAGGATCCGAGGTTGCGACAGGTGGCGCAAAGCCTGGTGAAGCATCTGCATGGCTTTGTGCGCGATGTGGAGCCAAGCTTTGAAGAATGGCAGGCGGCGATCAGCTTCCTGACACGCATCGGCCATATGTGCGATGGCAAGCGCCAGGAATTCATCCTGCTATCTGATACGCTCGGCGTTTCCATGCTGGTGGATGCGATCAATCACCGGATGCCGGAAGGCGCGACCCCCACTACCGTGCTTGGGCCGTTCTATGTTGAAAGCGCGCCGGAATTGCCGCTGGGCGCAGAGGTTGCGCGTGCCATGAAGGGCGAAGCGCTGCATGTATCGGGCTGTGTTTCAACCGCGGGCGGCGGCCCCATCGCCGGCGCCATCGTGGATATCTGGCATTCGGATGAGGATGGCTATTAC
>JADCGG010000300.1 GCA_020249125.1 Roseomonas sp.
ATACGCAACACAAAACCCGAGCAGCGGTCCGGGAGTGAAGCCGCGTCAGGAATTTGCCTCAGCAGAAAATGGAGGTAGAAAATCAAGCAGGTGCAGGGGGTCGTGAATAATGCGGGCTAGATGATTACCTGGAGGCCTACAATACCAAACGCCCGCACCAGCGGCGCGGTATGAATGGCAGGACGCCGATCCGCGCCTTTACCGAGGGCCCGCCCAAAGCCAACACAAAGGAAGTGAGGGAAACTGCAAAAGCCACCAAAGTCAAAGCGGCCTGATAAACCCGCCAAACGCAGTAACTGTCAGAGGAATACCGTAGTTGCACCGCGCAATAGCCCATCGTCCTAATGTACAGCAAGGTAAACATCGTCGTTTTACAAACCAAATCTGTCCGCTTCTCTTCACCACTCGAACAACTCTATCACGAAGCGGTATTGACACATATCCTCTGGCAGACTACCGGCGAGCTTAATTATCCTTGACCTTCAACGCTCGTGTTTCCTCAAGAGACGCGCCGTGGAAAGTTACAGCACGATCAGCGATTTCAACAATGAGGTTTAGCTAAATGGTAGAAACATTCGAGCCTCCGCCCCATCATCTCGCAAATCTAACGGCACTTCATTTAGACGAGTTTGTTGCGTACGTTGATAAAATTGGTGGTCCAATCTCACCCGCCTTTTCTAATTTAGCAAAGGGCTTTTTTTATACTCCAGAAGTCAAAGTAGATCAAGCGCTTGATCCGTTTTCAGAGACGTATTGCGACCAAATGATTGAACTTTATCGAGAGCTATCGGGGCGCGATCTGGATCAAGAAACGGGTGAGATAACGACTATAGATGTCGCACACCATGCTGCATCAGCAAACCCTTATGCTTCAAGAAACATCGCTTTCATATCAAAACATGCCCGTGCTGTTCTGACGGCCACGATGATGGCCAACTTGCCCAGCGCCGCCAAAGTGCTTGACCTTGGTTGCGGATGGGGATTGAGCACGGAAATGCTAGAATTTACCGGAGCTCATGTCACGGCAGTCGATATAAATAGCGACTTTGTGGAACTTGTCGAAAGACGCTCAAAACGAAGATTAAGCGAAACTCGCATCATTAAATCGAATTTTGACAGCCTTAATCTTGCTGAGTCTTATGATATGGCTTTTTTTTATGAGTGTTTGCACCATGCCGTTCGGCCTTGGGAAACTCTCAAACATATAAGTACTTTTGTAGTACCAAATGGACGTATCGTATTCGCTGGTGAGCCCATCAATGAATTTTGGTGGAAGAATTGGGGCCTGCGGCTCGATCCACTTTCACTTTACTGCATTCGAAAATTTGGCTGGTTTGAGAGTGGGTGGTCTAAATCTTTCTTAAGAGCAATGTTCGACAAAATTGGATGGGAATTGCAACTTGTAGACGGTGTGGGACTTGACGGTGGTATAATAGGATTTGCACATAGGCGGGGAGCCGATGGAGTTCGACCATTAGGCCCTGTTTACGAAGTGGCTTGACGCAGGCACCGACGAATTGCAGCGATATGCAGGGAGTCGAGGAACGAACTGGCGAGCTTGTCGTATCGTGTCGCGACGGCGCGATTGATCTTCGGATGTCCGATCATGCGCTCAATGCGGTTTCGTTCAAGATAGATGCGCCGATCCCAGCGGATTGGCGTGATCCGGTTGGAGCGCGGCGGAATGACGGGGCGAATGCCGCGCTCACAGAGATTGTCGCGGATGGAGGCGCTGTCGTAGCCCTTATCGGCAAGTAGATACTCGGGCTTGGTGCCGGCCAAGGCCATCAGGTTGCCGAACGCCGTGCAATCTGCCGCTTCGCCGCCCGTGAGGTGAAACGCGAGCGGGATACCTGTGGCATCACTGAGACAATGAATTTTACAGGTGAACCCTCCCCGCGAGCGGCCAAAAGCCTGTTCGCGAGTCCCCCTTTTGCGCCGGCTGCCGATACATGGCCCCGGACGGTCGTACTGTCGATGCTGTGGCGCGAGTTGTCTGCCATAGCCTGGGCCAGGGTCATCGCGACCACTTCCCAGATGCCCGCGTCTCGCCAGCGCCTGAAGCGCTGGTATACAGTCATCCACTTTCCGTATTTCTCGGGCACGTCACGCCACGGGGCACCCGTCCGTATCCGCCAGAGAATGCCGTTGATGATGGGCCGATTATCCGATGCTGGGCGGCTTTTCCGGCCATGCTCGGGCGGCAAGAGATCTTTCAATATGCGCCATTCCGCTTCGCTCAGATCGCCTCGGCTCAAGACCACCTCCTCTCCAAAGAGGATTCTTGAATCAAGGTTCGATTCAGGCGTCAAGAACTATGTAAACAGGGCCTAGTTTCCTCTCCATTGGTGGCAAAATGAGCTGCTGCCAGTTTCATAGACAGGGTGTCAATCTAGCTGGCCGCTGAATTTCCATCCGGGAACAGGCCCGGCAGACGCCTACGTTGATTTGTCGCCTTGGGGTTCCCCGCATCTGAAGCTGGAATTGAGTTCCTATGTGACCACTTCGGTGGGTCTCGTTGTCGAAAAGAAAAGCTAATCGATTAGCTGTCTGCGCCGGTACGCCTTCTGGCCTAGATCAGGTTGACCTGCCCCCCATTTCCACACGCTATCCGCCCCCCCACCTCACCCCAACCCCAGCGCCCCAAATAACCGCGCCGCTGGTGGCCAGGCTTCCATCACCGCATCGCGCTGGATAATCGCGGCAAGCCCGCCGCCAATCAGCAACGCAATGGAAGCCGCCCAGGCGGCGCGCAGCCCGCGCGATGCAGCCCCCTCTGGCGGGGTAACGCGCGCCTCCTCTGGCTCGGGCTGCACTTCCTCCGCCAAAGGCTTCGAAGCCGGGCGGGGCTCCTCCGTCACCGGCGCGGGTATCGGCGGTTCCGCCGCGCCAAAGGCTACAGGCGCGGGCGCGGGCAGTTCCGGGATGGGGAACACCATCCCGCATTGGCCGCAGCGCAAGGGGCGCGAGTGGTCTCGCAGCAGGCGCGGGGGCACCTGATACCCAGCTTCGCAATTCGGGCATGTGATCAGCATGTGCCTATTTTCCGTCACTGTGGGCTTCTCGGCAAGCGAAAGATTGAGCCCGAAGCCCCTGCCATGCGAAACAGGCTCTATGGTAAGATTCGGGCGTGTCGGGCTGGCCTATCCAACCCCTGGGGGAGACCCCGGGCAGGACGCCTTGCGCGATGTCTCCTTCGCCTTGGGGGAAGGAAGCTTTACCTGGCTGCTCGGGCCTTCCGGGGCGGGGAAAAGCTCCATCCTCAGGTTGATGCATGCCGCGATCCGGCCCTCAAGCGGCGTGGTTTCGGTGCTGGGCACCAATATCGGGCAGGCGGAACGCGCGGCACTGCCGGCGCTCAGGCGCAAGATCGGCGTGGTGCATCAGGAATTCCGGCTGCTGGCGCATCTTTCGGCCTGGGATAATGTGGCGCTGCCGTTACGGCTTGCCGGCCGGGCGGAAGGCGCTGTCCGGCAGGATGTCAATGAAATCCTCGATTGGCTCGGCCTTACCAACAAGGCCGGGCGCGCGCCGGCAGAACTTTCGGGGGGCGAGCAGCAGCGCATTGCCATTGCGCGCGCCATCATCACCCGCCCGGCCTTGCTGATCGCCGATGAACCGACCTCGGAATTGGATGTGTTTGAAGCCCGCCGGCTGATAGCGTTGTTTGTTGAAATGAACCGGCTGGGCACCGCGATTGTGGTGGCGACGCATTCCGAGGATTTGCCGCCGCGCCACCCGGCCCGCGTGATCACCTTGGCCGAAGGTAGAATCGTTGATGCGCCGTGAAGCCTTTGGCCGGGCGGACCCGATTGGCCTGCGCGGCGCGCTGGCGGATCGGCTCTTGATCGGGCTGATCGCGGCCATGGCGCTTTTCGCGACCTGCGCGCTGGCGGGGCATGACGCCGTGAACCTACTCGCCAAGCGCTGGCAGCAAGGGGCGAATGCCGCCGTCACGGTGCAAATCCCGAATCCGACTCCGGCACGCATGGAAGCGGCGTTGGGGGCCTTGCGCGCCCTGCCGGCGGTGCGTGAGGCGCAGGCGGTGGATACGGCCCGCATGGCGGAATTGCTGCGCCCCTGGCTGGGGGATGTCGCAGGGCTGCCGCTGCCCGGCGTGATTGAACTGCGCCTGGCCGATCTGGCCGCTGACCCGGTGCTGATAGGCGATAGGGTGGCGGAAGCCGTACCGGGTGCGGTGACGGAAGCGCATGGTGTGTTTGTCGCACGGCTGGCTGCGGTGGCGCGCGCGGTTTCTGCCGCGGCTTTGGCGGCGCTGCTGCTGGTGGCGGTGGTGGGGGCTTCGGTGGTGGTGCTTGCGGTGCGCGCGGGCATTGCGGCGCGGCGGGATTCCGTGATGGTGCTGCATATGCTGGGTGCCGCGGATCGCGATATTGCTGGGCGTTTCGCCCGCCGCACCGCCTGGCTTGCCGTGCTGGGGGCCATTCTGGGGGTGGCTTTGGCAGCCGGCCTGGTCTGGGCGTTATTGTGGCTTGCCGGACCGATGCTGCCCGATATCACCCCGCAGGACTTGCCTTGGCTTGGCCTTGCCGCCATCCCGATCAGCGCTGCGATTATCGCCTGGGGGTCCACAAAGGCCAGCATCCTATTGTGGTTGCGGCGCCTGCCATGAAGCTGCGGCGGCTTTCGTTGCTGGCCCTGGCGCTGCTGCTGCTTTGGCTTGGCGGCTTCATCTGGTTTCTGCGCGCGGTGCAGGAAACGGCCGCTGATGTTGGCGCGGCGGATGCCATTGTTGTGCTGACCGGCGGGACAGAACGCGTCGAGACCGGCTTTCGCCTGCTGGAAGAAGCCGCCGCGCCGCGGCTTTTTGTCTCGGGCGTGCATCCGGATTCGCGCTTGGCGGATCTGGCACGCGGTGCGGGTGTGGATCCCGCGAAGCTTGCCGGCCGGGTGGAGCTTGGCCATGCGGCAGCCTCTACGCGCGGCAATGCGGTGGAAATCGCTGCCTGGGCAAAGCAGCGCAATGTTGCATCAATCCGGCTGGTGACGGCAGGCTATCACATGCCGCGCGCGCGCACGGAATTGCGCCGCGCCATGCCAGGTTTGCAGGTACAGGCACATCCCGTGACACCTGCCCGGCTGCGCGCGGAAGGGGCCTTTTGGCAGCCGCGCAATTGGGGGTTGTGGCTTGGTGAATACATGAAGTTCCTTGGTGCCGAGCTTGGGCTTTCGGCGATATTCGGTGGAAGGCGGATATGATCTGGCTGCGTTCCCTGGTTTTCAACACCTTGTTCATGACCATCACGGCCCTTGGCGCCATGATTGCGATGGTCTTGCTGCCCTTCCATCCGCGCTACATTCGCCGCTTCATCAAACTTTGGGCGCGCTTCATCATCTGGCTGCTACGCATTATTTGCGACATTCGTGTCAAAGTGACGGGTCTTGAACACATCGCGCCGGGTGCTGCTATCATCGCCTCAAAACATCAATCTGCCTTTGATACTTTTGTCTGGCCCGCCCTTCTGGATCAGCCGAGTTACGTGCTGAAACGCGAATTGCTCGACCTGCCCTTTTGGGGCCGCGCGGCGCGCCATAGCGGCGCGGTGGCGGTAGATCGGGATGGCGGTGGGGCGGCGCTCCGCGCCATGGTGCGCGATGCGAAGCGCGTGCTGGATGAACGGCGACCTTTGGTGATTTTCCCGGAAGGCACACGGTCTGCGCCTGGCGAAAAACTACCCTATCTGCCGGGTGTGGCCGCGCTGGTCATGGGCAGCGGCGTGCCCTGCTATCCGGTTGCCACCAATAGCGGGCAACATTGGGGAAGAAGGGCGTTTCACAAGACGCCGGGCGTGATTGCCATTTCCATCCTCCCCGCCTTGCCAGCGGGGCTGGCACGCAAGCCATTGATGGAGGCGATGGAAACACAGATTGAAATGGAAACGGCGCGGCTGATGGCGGAATCATAGCACCAAAAGAAAAGGGGCGGTCCGAACCGCCCCCGTTTCATTGTTGATCGCTGTCCACCGTCAGACCAGGAAAATTGCCATCAGCGCCAGCACCACAATAATCGCGCCGGTGGACCAGGTGACGAAGCGGGTGAAATCTTCCCACCCACCGCGACGATCCGCAAGGATATCGGCGGCAGTCACCTCGACGAAGTCATAATGTTCTTTCTCGGCCATGGCTTTCCCCAACGCTCAGATCTTGGAACACTGTGTAGAAAGCAACGCCGCGCGGGGCAAGGGGTTCATCAGCGAATCCCGCGCAGATTCCACCGCCGTGATGACCGCCCGCCCCGCTTCCAACCTCACCTGCCCTGCCGCCAGCCAGGAGAGTGCTGCTGGATAGAGCTTATGTTCTTCCGCCAGCACCCGCGCGGCGAGGCTTGCTTCCGTATCCCCAGGCAAAACCGGCACGGCGGCCTGGGCGAGGATAGGGCCCTCATCCACGCCCGCCGTCACCAGATGCACGGTGCAGCCATGCAGCCGCACACCTGCGGCCAAGGCCCGCGCATGGGTATCAAGCCCCGGAAAGGCTGGCAAAAGGGATGGGTGGATATTGATCAGCCGCCCTTCCCAGCGCCGGACGAAATCAGAGGTCAGCACGCGCATGAAGCCGGCCAGCGCAATGATTTCAACGCCATGCCGGGCCAATTCAGTCTCCATGGCGGCTTCGAACCCGGCACGGTCGCCCTTGAAGGCGCGGCTTTCCACGACAGCGGTCGGTACCCCCCGCGCCGCCGCAACCTCAAGCCCCGCCGCATCGGCGCGGTTGGACAGCGCCAGCACGGGCAGGGCGGGGTAATCCGCCCCGGCGGCTGCCAAAATCGCCGCCATATTGGACCCGCGCCCCGATATCAGCAGGGCAAGGCGCGCCCGCTTCATGCGCGCGGCCAGGCCTGGGGCAAGTTCTGGATGTGAATGCCCGCTGGCCCGCTGGAGGCTTCCAAATGGCCGATGCGGAAGGGTGCTTCCCCGGCTTCGATCAACATGCGCGTGGCAGCCTCAGCGCCGGAGGCAGGCACCACCAGCACCATGCCAAGCCCGCAGTTGAAAACGCGCAGCATCTCGTCAGCGCTGACATTCCCAGCTTCGGCCAGAAAGGCGAAAACCGGCGGCACGGGCCAGCTTCCCGCTTGCAGCACCGCCGTCACGCCCGCCGGCAGCACGCGCGGCAGATTGCCGGGCAGGCCGCCCCCGGTGATATGTGCCGCCGCATGCAGCAAGCCCGCGCGATGCAAAGCAAGCAAGGGCTTCACGTAAATACGTGTCGGCGCCAACAGGGCCTGACCAAGCTTCTGTCCAGGCGCGAAGGGCGCGGCATCGGCCAGCGTCAGGCCACGCGCTGCCAGGATGCGCCGCACCAGGGAAAACCCGTTGGAATGCACGCCCGAAGACCCGAGCCCGATCAGTACATCACCCGCCGCAACACCGGCGGGCAATAGCCGACCGCGTTCGGCGGCCCCCACGGAAAACCCGGCCAGATCATAATCATCCGCGGCATACATCCCCGGCATTTCAGCCGTTTCGCCCCCCACCAGGGCACAGCCCGCTTGCCGGCAGCCTTCCGCAATGCCTGCGATCACGGCGCGCGCCTGTTCAAGCCGGAGCTGACCGGTCGCGAAATAATCCAGGAAGAACAGCGGCTCAGCGCCCTGAACCACCAAATCATTCACGCACATCGCCACCAGATCAATGCCAACCGTGTCATGAATGCCCGCTTCAATCGCCACGCGCAGCTTGGTGCCCACACCATCGGTGGAAGACACCAGCACGGGATCAGCGAAGCCCGCCGCTTTGGGGTCAAACAAGGCGCCGAAGCCCCCAAGCCCGCCCATAACGCCAGACCGTTTCGTGGCGCGCGCCAGGGGCTTGATGGCTTCAACCAGGGCGTCGCCGGCCTCTATATCCACGCCTGCATCGCGGTAAGTGAGGCTTTGGGGATTGGAACTGGTCAGGGCGACCTCCGATTTGATAGGATGGCGCTTGGTATAGCGCCGGAATGGGCGAAGGGAAGGCTGGGATGGTGAAGTGCTGCTCCTGGTGGAAGGCCGGAAAGAACCATGTAGCCGTGGCTTTCGCAAGCTGCTGGCTGGCTCTGACGGCCCAGGCGCAATTCGCCGATATGGGTGCATTGACGCAGCGAGGCGTGGTGGCGGAAGCAACCGCGGAAAATGGCGTGGTGGCCCAGGAACGCGCCTTTGCCGCAGGCCGCCGCACCGCCTGGGACCGCATTCAGGGCATGGTGAATGCCCCGCGCCGCCCGACCGATGCAGAGCTTGATCGCATGGTGCGGTCCATTGTGATTGAAGAAGAAACCACAGGCCCGCAACGCTATAGCGGGCGGCTGACCATTCAATTCGATGCCGATGCGGTGCAAAGCTTTGCCGAGGGTGCCGAGGTGCGCGCCGCGACCCTGCCTTCCGGTACGGCCAGCGAAGCGCCGATCAGCATGACGCCCGCCACACCGATCCTGGGATCATTGGAAGCAACGGCGCGTTATGCCTCGCTCAATGAATGGCTGGAGATTCGCCGCCGCGTGGCCGCTGCTGGCGCCAGGCTTGATGTCATGGCGATCACCACAGACCGCGCGCATTTGAATATCGGGCTGCGCATTCCCATTGGCATGGCGACGGAGACCTTCGGCCAGCATGGCTTGCAACTGACGCGCGGGTCTGGCGCGAAGAATGATCAATGGCGGCTTGGCCTTGCCGGACGGTCCTGACCTTCGCCGGGTTTCGCATACGCCGCCGACGCTGGCGGGGGCAGGGCTATTCACCCTGCCCAATCTGATCACGCTGGGGCGGCTTTGCGCCGTGCCGGCGGCGATCTGGCTGATGTTGCAACACCGGTTTGACCTTGCCTTTCTGGTCTTCATCGGCGCGGGGATTTCCGACGCGCTGGATGGTTGGATTGCGCGCGCCTGGAATGCGCGGTCCCAGCTTGGCGCGGTGCTTGATCCCATTGCGGACAAGGCTTTGCTGGTTTCGGTTTACGTGACGCTGGCGGCGATTGGCGTTTTGCCGGATTGGCTTGCGATTCTGGTGGTGTTTCGCGATTTGCTGATTGTGGGTGGCGTGTTGGTATTGTGGGCAGTTGGCCTGCCGCCGCGCATCAAACCGATTTTCATTTCCAAGGCGAATACGGCGGTGCAGATTCTGCTTGCCGCTTTGGTGCTGTTTCTCGCGGGTTTCGGTTTGAGCGCGCCCCTGTTGTTGGAAGTGATGATCTGGCTTGTCGCGGCCACCACTTTTGCGTCCGGCGCGGCCTATGTGGCGCAGGCGGCGCGGCGCACCGCCGGCGGAAACCCATGAGCGATCAGCAGCGCCCCATGGGAAAGCCCGCCATGTCACCACCGGCAGGGCCGCGCACCGCGACGCGCGGTCAGCGCTGGGCGCTGTTTCTTGGCTGCGGCATTGCGCTGCTGTTCAGCCTATGGCTGTTTCAGGGCATCCTCACACCCTTCGTATTGGCCGCGACCATTGCCTATTTTCTTGATCCGCTGGCGACGCGCCTCACGCGGCTTGGGCTGCCGCGCGGCATTGCTGCCTTTCTTTTGGTGACGGTGCTCGCTGCCGTTACCTTGGTGGCGTTGCTTCTGCTTTATCCGCTGATATTGGCGCAAATTGGCGTGTTGGTGCAGCGCCTGCCGGCTTATATCGCTGGCATTGGCCAGGCCCTGCGTGACTTATTGATGACGCTTGAAGAAACGCTTGGGCCGGACATGCTTGATCAACGCCTGCGTGAATTGGCGATCAACCAGGCAGGGTCCATGCTGTCTTGGCTTGGCAGCGCTGCGACGCGGGTAATTGGCGGCGGCTTTGCGCTGTTCAGCGTATTCACCTTCGTTGTCGTCACTCCGGTTGTTGCGTTTTATCTGCTGCGTGATTGGCCCGATATGCTGACACGGATTGAAAGCTGGTTGCCGCGGCGCAGTGCCAATGTCATCCGGCAAATCGCGCGCGATACGGACCGCGTGCTGTCTGCCTGGCTGCGCGGGCAGTTGCTCTGCTGTCTGGGGCTTGGGATTTTCTATGCCTTCGCCTTGCATCTTGCGGGGCTGGAGCTTGGTATCACCATCGGCATCATGTCGGGCTTTCTGACCTTCATCCCCTATGTCGGTTCGCTGACCGGCTTTGCGACCGCCGTGCTGCTCGCCATCGGGCAATTCGGATCCTGGCAGGAAGTGCTGGTGATTGTGGCGATTTTCGTGATTGGCCAGGGGATCGAAGGCTATGTCATCTACCCCTATCTGCTCGGCAATCGCGTGGAATTGCATGCGGTTTGGGTGATTTTCGCGCTTTCTGCCGGCGGCGTTGCTTTTGGTTTCCTGGGCGTATTGCTCGCCGTGCCCATGGCGGCGGCAATTGGTGTGGTGACGCGTTATTGGCTGAGGCGCTATCTGGAAAGCCCGCTTTACCTTGACCCGCCACGGACCGGGCAATGACGCGCCAATTGGCCCTACCGCTGCCCGTTGCAGCATCCTCTGACGCGCGTGATGTTATTGCGGATGCCAGCAATGAGGCAGCGCGAAGGTGGTTGGCCAAGCCGGAAGCCTGGCCGCTGGGGCGGCTGGCGCTTTTTGGTGCGGCGGGACATGGCAAGACGAATCTGGCGCGTGCGGCAGCGGCGCGTTTTGGCTGGCGCTGGCTGGATGGCATGGGCTTGCGCGGCCTGCCCGCCGCCGCGCCACAGGGCAGCGTGATTGATGATGCGGATTGCGTGGCGGATGAAGCGGTACTTCTGCACCTGATCAACCTGTGCGCCGAACGTGGCGAAACACTTTTGCTGATTGGCCGCGAAGCCCCGGCGCGTTGGCCGGTGCGCCTGCCGGACCTTGCCAGCCGGCTGCGCGCAACCCAGGCGGTCGGTATCGGCGCGCCATCGGATGCGATGCTTTCTGCCTTGCTCAGCAAATTCTTTGCCGATCGGCAATTACGCGTGGAGCCTGATGTGCAGGCCTGGCTGCTCACGCGCCTGCCGCGCGATGCGGCGAGCCTTGCCGAGGCGGTGGCGCGCTTGGATCATGCGGCGCTTGGCATGGGCGGGCGCATTACGCGCCCGCTGGCGCGGCTTGCCCTTGGCGCCTGGCTGGAAGGCCAAGGAGTTTGTGATGATTCCGAGACAGCAGAGCGCCTCCCCTCGCCATCCACGGTGCCTCTGTTATAGATTGAGGCATGAGCGACATCATGCCTGATATCGAAGCCTTCCCGCTGACGGAAAGCCCGGCGCGCTTCAGCAATCGGGAACTCTCCTGGCTCGCCTTCAATCAACGTGTGTTGGAAGAAGCGGGCAATGCGCGCCACCCGCTGTTGGAACGGCTACGCTTTGTCGCGATTTCGGCGAATAACCTGGATGAATTCTACTCAGTGCGTGTGGCGGGATTGGTGGGGCAGGATCGCGCCGGGGTGCCCACGCCATCGCCTGATGGATTAACACCATCGCAGCAGCTTGCCGCCATTCATGAACGCGCGCGCGCGCTGATTGATGGCCAACAACAGGCTTGGCAGGATTTGCGGGCCAAGCTGCGTGAAGCGCATCTGATGGTGGTGGATCGGGCCGATTTGACCGATGCCGACAAGCAATGGTTGGAAGAATGGTTCATGGACCGTGTCTTCCCGGTGCTGACACCGCTGGCCGTGGACCCGGCGCATCCCTTCCCCTTCATCGCCAATCTGGCGCTTTGCCTGGTCTTCAAACTGGTGCGCGAAGAAGATGGCGGCACCATGCGCGCCCTTCTGCCGCTGCCGCCTCAAGTTGAGCGCTTCATTCGCCTGCCATCGCGTCGCGGTGCGGGCGCCATGCGCTTCGTGCTGCTGGAAGATGTGATCCTGCTGTTCCTGGATCGGCTGTTTCCCGGCTTCATCATGGCCGAAAGCGGATTGTTTCGCCTGATCCGCGACACCGATGTGGAATTCGAAGAAGAAGCCGAAGATTTGGTGCGTTCCTATGAAAGCGCCTTGAAGCGGCGCCGGCGCGGGCGCGCCATTCGGCTTTCCGTCACCGCCAATACGCCGCCCGATATTCTGGATTTTGTCGCCGAGGAATTGGATGCGCCGCGGTCTGAGGTTTTCGTGGTGGATGGGCTGCTGGGGCTTTCCGATCTGACGCAATTGGTTGTGGATGATCGGCCTGATCTGCTGTTCACGCCCTATACGCCGCGCTTTCCGGAACGCATCCTGGATTTCGGCGGCGATTGCTTTGCCGCTATCCGCGCCAAGGATATTGTGGTGCATCACCCTTACGAAAGCTTTGATGTGGTGGTGCAGTTCCTCAGGCAGGCAGCGCGCGATCCGAACGTGATCGCGATCAAGCAGACGCTCTATCGCACAACGCGCGACAGCCCGATTGCCAAGGCTTTGATTGAAGCGGCTGAGGCCGGCAAAAGTGTGACCGGCATTGTTGAATTGAAGGCGCGCTTTGATGAGGAACGCAACATCGCGCTCGCCCGCGAATTGGAAGCCGCCGGCGTGCAGACCGTTTATGGATTTGTTGAGCTGAAGACCCACGCCAAGGTCAGCCTGGTGGTGCGGCGCGAAGGCCAGCAGCTGCGATCCTATGCGCATTTCGGCACGGGCAATTATCACCCTGTCACGGCGCGCATCTATACTGATCTTTCCTATTTCACCGCCGATCCGGCGCTGACGCGTGATGCCGCCAAGCTGTTCAATTACATGACCGGCTATGCGCGGCCTGAGACGATGGAAAAGCTCGCCTTCTCGCCGCTCACCACGCGCCCCACTTTGCTCGCGCTGATCCGTCAGGAAATCGCCTTCGCCAAGGAAGGCAAGCCGGCGGCGATCTGGTTGAAAATGAATTCGCTGGTGGATGAAGCGCTGATTGATGCGCTGTATGAGGCCTCGATGGCCGGCGTGAAGGTGGATGCGATTGTGCGCGGCATTTGCTGCCTGCGCCCGGGCGTGCCTGGACTTTCCGAAAATATCCGCGTGAAATCCATTGTCGGGCGGTTTCTGGAACATTCGCGCGTTTATGTCTTTGGCAATGGGCATAGGCTGCCATCGCGCCGTGCCAAGGTGTACATCTCATCCGCCGATTGGATGGCGCGCAATATGGATTGGCGTGTGGAAACCATGGTGCCGGTCGAAAACGCGACCGTGCATGCGCAGGTGCTGGACCAGATCATGGTCGTCAATCTGAAGGATACGCTGCAAAGCTGGCAGCTTGCCCCGGATGGGCATTGGGCGCGGATTGACGCACCCGAAAATGGTGTTTCGGCGCATGAGTATTTCATGACCAACCCATCGCTTTCCGGTCGCGGTAGCGCGCTGGCGCGTGCGCCGCGGCGTCAACGGCAAGATCGGGTGAAGCAGGATTGATGGACGGCGCCGCGCTCAGCCCGCGAACGGGCAAGGCTATCACGACCACGCGCTGCGGCGTCGTGGATCTGGGGTCCAATTCCGTGCGCCTTGTGGTGTTTGAGGGGCGCGGGCGGAATCCAGTTACGATCTTCAATGAAAAAGCTGTGCTGGGGCTGGGCCGTGGGTTGCATGATACGGGGCAGCTTAACCCCGATGCCGTGGCGCAGGCGGTTACGATCATGCAGCGCTACCATGCCGTGGCACGCGCCATGGGCGCAGCACCGATCGAGGTTTTGGCGACCGCTGCGGTGCGTGATGCATCCAATGGCGCGGCTTTTGTGGCTACCCTCAATGAAAAACTACCCGGCGTGCCGATCCATATCCTGACAGGCGATGAGGAGGCGCGGCTTTCCGCCGATGGCGTATTGCTCGGCTTTCCTGGCGCGGATGGGTTGCTTGGCGATATTGGCGGCGGTTCCTTGGAATTGGTGGAACTCAGCCAGGGCGCGCAAGGCAAAAGCGCAAGCCTGCCGATTGGCACCATTAGGCTTGCGGATCGCGCGAAGGAGGATGTGGGCAAGGCGCGCGCGATTGTGACCGAGGAATTGGCGCGCCATCCCTGGCTGCATGATGCAGCCGGGCGCGACTTGTATCTTGTAGGCGGTGCCTGGCGCGCCATGGCGCGCATGCATATGGCGCAAACGGGCTATCCGCTTTCAATTGTGCATCATTACGCGCTGACGCGCGAAGAAGCGCGCGATCTTTCTGGCGTATTGATGGCGGCCACCCGGCGCACCTTGGAACGTATGCCGGGCGCTTCAAGCAAGCGCTTGGGCGATCTGCCCTTTGCTGCGTTGGTATTGCGGCGGTTGCTGCGCGCCAGCGGCGCGCGGCGCGTGATTTTCAGCGCCAATGGTCTGCGCGAAGGCTGGTATGCAAACCTGCTTGATACGACTGAGCGCAGGCGCGATCCACTGCTGGCGGCTGCACATGAAATGTCGCAGCGCTTCGGGCGCGATCAGACCATGCCGCCGGCTCTTTTCGGCTGGACCGCGCCCTTGTTTGAGGATGAAACACCGCTTGCCCTTGGGCTGCGTGAGGCCGCCTGTTGGGTGAGCGATATCGGCAGCCATGACCATCCGGATTACCGCGCCGAACACGCGTTTTTCCGCGTGTTGCGCCAGCCCGGCGTTGGCTTTGATCATCACGGCCGCGCTTTCCTCGCGCTAGCGGCGGCCCTTCGGTATGAGGCTGAGGCCGAGGCGCCTTTCCTGCCCTCCGCGCGCCTGTTGTTGGATGTCGGCACGCTGCGTCGAGCAGAGATTTTGGGTGCGGCCTTTCGCCTGGCCTATACGCTTTCGGGCGGCACGACGGTGTTGCTTGCGGGCACATCCTTGGAACGTCGCGGGGGGCGGCTGATCCTGCGCCTCGTGGAAGGCAGCGGCGTTTTCGCCGGTGAAAGCGTGCTGCGGCGCTTGGAAACCTTGGCCGCTGCGCTTGGGCTTGAAGCAAGCGTGCAGGTCATGAGCCGCCGTTAAGGTTCGCCCCCCCGTAACGCTCCTGCGGAAGCGCTTCCTTCAGCTTCGCCGTGGCGGCGCCGGCCTTGTGGAAGATATTGGCGTGGGTCTGGGGACGGACCCTTCCGCTGGCAGAGGGCGCTGAGCCGCCGCCATTTGGCCAGCACGCAATTCATCCTGTTCCGGCAGGCGTTTTTGCAGACGTACCCACAACGCCTCATCACGCCCATAGAAATCCGGGCGGATTTCAATATCCCTGCCGCCCGCTTGAAAGGCTGTATGATATGAGACAAAAACCGGCATCGGCTCCGGCAGGGATTTGCGCAGCGTATCCCCAGTGGTGATTTTGCGCTGGATGAATTCCACAGGCTCTTCCATCAGCAGGGCAGCGAATTCAAGCGGGTTATGTACGCGTATGCAACCATTGCTGAGCCTGCGATTTTCGCGACCAAAGGCATCCTTGTCTGGCGTATCATGCAAATAGACATCGAAGCGATTGGGCATTTCAAACATGACAGAGCCAAGGCCGGCTTCCGGGCCGGGCGCCTGCTTCGCGTCACCATTCGGCAATAGGGTAATCTTGTTCTTCACAAGATAGAGCGGATCCCGCTTCAGCATGGGGCGGATATCAGCCTCCACAATGTCCTGCGGAATGATCCAGGGTGGATTGAACAGGGCGGATTCGATCACCGTATGGAATTCGGGACTCTGCTTGCGCTCTGTCGGATCCCCGACCACCACGCGCGTGACGAAAACCGGGCGATGATCGCGATAAAGCACAAGCTGCTGATCCGGCACATTCACCCAAACCCGATCGGGCGGCAATTCGCGCGGCAGCCAGCGTTGCCGTTCCAGATTGGCTTCAATCACGCGCAGCCGGTTCGCCTGGTTCCGTTGAAACAGGCCAGCCGAGCGGGTCCTTTGCAGGGCCTGGCGCAAGGCGAGATAGGTCGGGGTTTGCGGTGCCAATGCCTCAATCGCGGCGACCGGGTCTGGACCATCCAGCACTTCGTCCAAAACCGCGGCCACATCCACCGGTTCGGGCGACATGCCCTCACGGTCCTTGCGCCGGTTCGACGGCAGGGCACCCAAGGCAAGCGCCTCGGCATAGGTAAGCACCGCATGGGACAGCAGCAAATCACGCCGAATGGGGGGGAATGCGTCCAGGCGCGTCAGCAGATTGCCCTTGAACAAATCCGGGTCCAGGCCGTGATCGCGGGCGCGCAGGACGGCCGCCTTGAACGCCTCGGCCTCGGCTTCCCGGGTGGTCCAGACCGGTTCAAAGCCACGACGGGCATAGAAGCGATGGAGCAAGGGGCCATCGAGCGTTTCACCCGCCACGATGGGGTCGGTGTTATCCAGCAGCCTGTCCAAATCCTCATCCGGCAGGAGTGCCACAGGCTGAGGCGCCTCATTTTCCGAAGCCGCGCAACCCGTCAAGGCAAGGGCAGCAGCCAAGCCAAGCGCGCCCTTAGCGAGGCTCCTGCGACGCGAAATCAGGGCGGTTAATGGCTCAACCAGCCCTTTGGCATCCAATTCTGGCCTGTCCCAAGACCGTTTCACGCGTCCAACTCCTGAAACTTCACATTCCATACAAGAAAAGGGTTTGACAACTTGCGAATATTTGATTCTTATGTGCGCCGTTTCCTAGTCTCTAGCAACCTGGATGTGCAACATGAACACCGATTCCAAAGAAATGACCCGCAAGGCGCTGCTCCGCAAGGCTGCCGCTGTCGCTATCCTGGCCCCGGCTGCCCTGCTCGCCGCCTGCGCCTCTGAGCCCGCTCCGGCGCCGGCCCCGGCCCCCGCGCCGGCCCCGGCCCCGGCCCCGCGCGCTCGCGGCTGATTTGACTGACCCTTGGGCGGTGCTGCGGCGCCGCCTTCGGGTCTTGTCATTCCCGCCCATCCGGGCGGAACGGCTTTATTGCCCCGTTGCGCGTTTTGCGCATCGGGGTTTTCTTGTTGGCGCCATGGTGGCCCGCAAGCCTTGGGATGTAGAGCACAGCCCCGGGGCGCAATTGCCTAACGCGCGCGGTCTATCGCCCAAGCCACTCGAAGGGTGTTTGCGCGGTCGGGCATCTCGTGGCGACCGCTGAGGGCACCAGGCTTTCCCCGGCAAGCACAGCCTTTCCATCCGATTCGAGGCGCTATCCCGCGATTTGTTTTTAATTGCCAATATCTCAGCGCCAGTTTGCGGCTCACCCACGCCGCAAGCGCTGGTAGATGGGCTGCTGTCACGCGCAAATGATCGGGCGACCAGCCGACCCAATTCGGAACGCGCGGCTGCCTTCGTTACTTTCCTTGCGGCCAATCCTTCAGTCGGCAATCAGGGACGTTTTCTTGCCGCCAATGCGCCACCGGCCAGCTTCGTCACAACGCCCTATTGGGGGGTGAATACCTTGATGTTTCGTGGCCAGGATGGCCAGGTGCGCCTGGCGCGCTGGGTGTTTGAACTGCGCGCGGGTGAGGAGCGCCTGATCGCAGGGCATAGGCAAAGCCGGGGCAATCACTTGCTGGCGGATGAATTGCGCCGCCGTAACGCCAGCGCATCCATTGAATTCGATTTGGTGCTGCAATTCCCGGAACAGGGCCATGATTTGCTGAACGCCACCATCGCCGGCCGGATGACCACCTACGGGCCATGCTGGGCCGGCTGATGGTGACCGAGGTTTCCGACGGCCCCTGCGTTCCGATCAGCGTCATGATCCTGGATCAGGCACTGGGAATTGAAATGAGGGATGATCCGGTCTTGCAGGCGCGGGCGTCATCCTATGCGGCGTCGCTGTCTCGCCGGACGCAATAGGGCTGCTCTTGTCTGCTGGATAGGCACCAAACGCTTTTGGGGGCCGTAGTTTCCACGCCAGGGCACGACCTGGCGGCAGGGCAAATCAACGCCCCAACATTTCCATCATCTCCCGCCATTCGCGCTTGGAAAGCCCGCTGGTTTCCTGTGTCACAGCCTCATTGGCCAGCATGCGGCGCAGAATGGAGATCATTTGCGCGGAAAGCGTCACAGCGCCCATGCGATAATCGCGGAAGGCTTCAAAGGCCATCGGCACCCAGGCCTCAACGGTCTTCAGCATGGCATCCGCATAAACGCGGATTTCATATTGCGCATGGGCATCGGCACGCAGAGACAAGAAATGCAGCAGATTGTGCAAATCCGTCTTCCAATACCATTGCGTATAGGCATTGAGCGTGAGGTTCATGCGCGCCAATTCGCGCGCCAGGCCGTTGCGGCTGGCATCTCGCGGCGCGCCTTCATCATCCTCATTCAGCATTTCAAGGTAATGATCGTAATTGCGCGTGGCGTCTTCACGCAGCAGATCAAGCACGCGCGCAGCTTCAGCGCCTTCCAGCACATCACCGCGCCCCTGGCGGTTGCTGGCAGATTGCGCGGCCAGGTTTTCCGGTGCGGGGATATAAAATTCGCGGTCCAGGATGGAATAGCGCGCGGAATATTCATTCACATTGGCGGTGCGGTGCCGGATCCATTGCCGCGCGACGAAGATCGGCAGCTTCACATGGTATTTGATTTCGCACATCTCAAACGGCGTGCTGTGGCGATGGCGCATGAGGTAACGGATCAGGCCGCGATCCTCATTCGCGGCGCGGGTGCCGCGGCCATAGGAAACGCGCGCCGCCTGCACAATGGAGGCGTCATCGCCCATATAATCAATCACCCGGACAAAGCCGTGATCCAGCACGGGCAGGGCTTCGAACAGCATGGCTTCCAGCGCCGGCACGCTGGGGCGGCGCGTTGGCGCCTGGGCAGCGCGCGCGGCTGCGATTTCCTGCTGCTGGGCATCGGTTAGCGCCATGGTGAGACCTTCATGCTGTCTCCCCCCTTTGGCGTTAGCTGTTACCAGGGTCAAGCGCGGTCCTTCCACCCGGCCCTGCTTCCGGGCACGATATGCAGGAAATCAACCATCTGGAGCCGCCATGTCCCCGATTGATGCCATCCGCCGCCATCACGCTGAACTGACTGCCTTCCGGCGCGACCTGCATGCCCATCCGGAAATCGGCATGGCGGAATTCCGCACGGCTGAAAAAGTGGCCTCGGCCCTGGAAGCCCTGGGCATTGAGGTTCATCGCGGCGTGGGCGGCACCGGCGTGGTGGGGGTGCTGCGGAATGGCAGCGGCAACCGCGCCATCGGCCTGCGCGCCGATATGGATGCGCTGCCGATGGAGGAACTGACAGACCTGCCCTTTCGCAGCACGGTGAAGGGGGCGATGCATGCCTGTGGGCATGATGGCCATACTACCATGCTGCTGGGTGCGGCCAAATACCTGGCGGAGACGCGCAATTTCGATGGCATTGTCCATTTCATTTTCCAGCCGGGGGAAGAGGGCTGCGGCGGCGCGCTTGCCATGTTGGAAGATGGGCTGTTTGAGCGTTTCCCCTGCGATGCGATTTACGGCATGCATAACCGGCCGAATTTCCCGCTTGGCGAATTTGCCATTCGCAGCGGGTCCTTCATGGCGGGCGGCGCGTTCTTCGACATCACCATCACCGGCAAGGGCGCCCATGGCGCGCGGCCAGAGGCTTCGATTGATCCCGTATTGGCGGCCTGCCATGTCACGGCGGCGCTGCAATCCATTGTTTCCCGCAACCTGTCCCCGCGCGATGTGGCGGTGATCAGCGTAACCAAGGTGGTGGGCGGCGATGCCTATAACATCATTCCCGAAACGGCGGTGATTTCCGGCACGGCGCGCTTCTTTTCGCGGGAGGTGAGCCAGCAGATCGAAGAAGGGCTGAAGCGCGTGGCGGCGGGGGTGGCTGCCGGCTTTGGTGCTTCGGCCAGCGTGGATTATCGGTTGATTTTCGCCCCCACCATCAATGCGCCGGAACAGACCGAAGCCCTGGCCGCGGCGGCCGCGGAATTGGTGGGCGAAGACAAGATAGCGCGCGACAAGCCGCCCGCCATGGCGTCCGAGGATTTTTCCTTCATGCTGGAACGCGTGCCCGGCGCCTATATCAATCTTGGCATTGGCAATGGCGCGGAAGTGCATAACCCGCGCTATCAATTCAATGATGAGGCCATTCCCTATGGCGCGGCGCTTTTTGCGCGCGTGGTGGAAAAGGGGTTGCCGAACGGCTAGCCCCCCCTCGAAATCCCGCGTCACAACGCCTATATCTGCCTCGTCACTTCGGTGACTATGGCGATAAACACGGCTCGGAATAAGCGTTGCGGACCCGGGGGCGGTACCCGGCGCCTCCACCAATCACCCGCCTTATCAGCGGCAGATGGGGGCGAAACAGGCTCGACGCGCGTGGTAAAGGGGACGCTTTTGCTCGGCATGGTACCGCCGTTATCGGGCTAAACCTTAAGTGCGAACGATAACAGCCGTGAGGCTGCCGCACTCGCTGCCTAACAGGTAAGCGCGGCTCGGGGGGCGCCGGGCAACAGAAGCCCCCCACTCTTTCCTTTGTGCGCCAAGGGAGATAGAGACACCCCGCGATGAGCGAGAAATCCCCCCCGCCCGAAAGCCTGCTTCCCTATGAAGCCTGGTCCGAAGACGCGATGCGTGAAGTCGTCTGGCGCGCCTTGGAACATGCCGCCGAACATGGCATGCCAGGGGAGCATCATTTCTACCTGAGCTACCGCACGGATCATCCAGGCGTTGCCATTCCTGGGCACCTCAAGGCGAAATACCCGCAGGAAATCACCATTGTCCTGCAACACCAATTCGATGACCTGTTCGTGGACCGCGTTGCGGAACGGTTTGGCGTGACGCTGCGTTTTGGTGGCGTGCCGGCGAAGCTGGTGGTCCCCTTTGGCGCGCTGACCATGTTCCATGATCCGCATGTGCGCTTTGGGCTCCGCTTCACGCCCAGTGGTCTGGACGACGAAAAAGCCAGCCTGCCCGCCGCAACCAAAGCCCCCGCCGCGCCGCCCAGCCCCGCGCCAGCCCCGCCTGGCGAGGTCGTCAGCCTGGATGCCTTCCGCCGCCGCCCAAACAATAAGGACGGCAGTTAGGGTTGAATGGTTATCCGCCCGGTATTCTGACGGGCGAAGAATGCTGGCCGATACATGTCCCGCGCCTCGGCGCCCGGCAGTTCAAAACTTCCGGCTGTCACAGCGCGCAGCCTTACCGCAATGCGGGCCATGCGGTTTTCCACTTCCAAGGTCACCGCGGCGGCGAAGCGATCATCCAAGGCGGGCTGGCTATCAATGGCCGTCAACGCGCCAAGCCAGGGCAGGCCGGAAACCTCACCCGCGCCGAAGCGCCCGGTGATCTCCCAACCCGCGGGCAGGCCCTGCTGCACCAGCAATTGATGCCGATCATCCGCATCGGCGCGCGCTTCCAGGATGAGAATAAACCCATCCCCGGCGCGGAGCGTATCAAGGTTCAGCGCGCTGCCATCCAGCGCATGGAATTGCCGTGTCACGCGCAGCCCCTGGCGCGCGGCGGGCTGGGCCTCTTGCGGGATGCCCTTGGTCGCCACCATTTGCCAAACCGTGGTGGCGCCACGGTTATGCAGACGCGCCGGGCCGGAAAGCGGCGCCACAATCGCGGGAGCAGCGGGCAGCGCCACGCCATCCAGGCTGGCTTCGATCGGGCGCATGCCCTGGCCGAGCCGGGCCGCGGCCAGCACCGCCCAGGCCTGTTCCTGCGTGCTGGTATTCTCTGGCGTGAAATTCTGCCCCGGCAATGCCCCCATCAGCGCCGCCAGCCGATCCGCGAGCAACCCGCTTTCCTTGAGCAGGCTTGCCACCGCCAAGGCATCACGTTGCGCCGTGCCGTAATCAAAATGCCACCAGCGCCGACCAAGGTTGGAAAGCGCGGCGTTGAAAGCTTGTTCCGCCCGCGCCCTGTCGCCGCCGCGCGCAAATACGGCGCCTAGCTGCGCCAAGGAAAGCGGCGTGGGCATATCGCCAAGGTTTTCCATCATGCGCCGCGCAGCACCCAGCCGCACACGCCCCGCCATGGCCAGCGCATGCAGCCGATAGGCCTGCGCGGCGCGTTCTTCCGGCGTGGACTCGCCCGTATCGCCCACCGCATCATCCAAGAATCGCAGCGCGTCATTCAGCGCCGCTTCCGGTAGCGTGGCGCCAGCGCTGCGGGCGCGCAGCAGGGCTTCCACCGCGAAAGGGGTGAGCCATTGTTCGGCTTCCGCATTGGCGGACCAAAGGCCGAAGGCGCCATCAAAGCGTTGCCGATCCAAAATGGCTTGCACCGCCGCTTGCAGCCGGGCGGCGTGATCTCCACCGCTTGGCGTGAACAAGCCCGCACCCAGCGCAATGGCGCGCGATGCGCTTTGTTCCAGGCAGGCAAGCGGAAAAGCTTCCACAGCGCGCAAGGCCGCTGCCGCATCATAGCGCACCACGGCGCCAAGGCTGAGTTCTGCCCGTGCCGTGCCGGGAATGAAACGATAAAAGGCGGGCACGACTTCACGTTCTGCGCCCCCCAGCAATTCCGCCGCTTGCATATCGGTCAGCAGTGGTCGTGCGGGGCGAATGGTGATGCGGCTTTCGCGCGTGACGCTGAAACCCTGAGGCCCGCTCAGACGGAGCCGCAAAACGCCCTCGCCGCCGGCCAAAGCGCGCAAGCCGCTGGCGGGTGCCGCGCGTTCGCCAGTGGCAAGCTGCGCCGCCAAACGTGTTGGCCCTTCAATCGTAATCGCACCTTCGGTGCTGAGTTCCGCGACAATCTCGCCCGCCGGCAATTCAATGTTGTGCATCAGCACGGGCAGGCGCGCGGTATCGCCGGGTGCGAGGAAGCGCGGCAGCGCGGCTTCCACCACGGCCTGGTCGCGCACAATCATGGGTCGGCTGGCGGCGCCGATGCGATTGCCTTCCCAGGCCACCGCCATCAGGCGCAATTCGCCCGCGAAATCAGGGATATCCAGCGCGATCACCGCAGCGCCATCCGCCGCCACACGCACCGGCCCGGAGAATAGCGAGACCAGTTTTTGCGGCGGCTGAATGCCCATGCCGGCCAGCCCACCATCACCACCTTGGCGGAGCAAAGCGAGCGCCCCTTCCGCTGGCGCCAATAACCGCCCGTAATCATCGCGGATATCCACGCCGAGCGCACGGCGACCCAGGAAATGCGCCACCGGATCGGGCGCGGCAAAGCCCGTCAGGCGCAAAATCCCCTCATCCACCGCAGCCAGCGTCACCATCGCTTCACCACGCGCATCGGCAATGCGGATCGGGATTTCCACGCGCTGGCGTGGGCGGATGCGTTCGGGCGCGGTGATGCTGACCTCCAACCGGCGCGGCGCGGGATCAAGCCCGGTCCAGGCGAGGCCAAGCGCGCGCGCCGGGCGGCCTTCACGTGCCTCACCAGGGCGATAGGCGGTGATGGCGATGTAAGCGCCGGGGCCCCAGGCGGCATCCACCGGCACTTCGATTTCGGTACCCACTTCACTCAAGGTGATTTCGCGCAGCGACACCAGGCGATCCGTCAGCACCGCAACCGTGGCCGGCCCAGCGAAAGGCGGCGTGATGCGTAGCCGCGCCACTTCACCGGGCGCGAAATTACGCCGTTCCGCCGCAACATCAACGCGATCCGGGATTTCCGCGCTTTCAACGCCTGCCCAGCCGGCACGGAAGCGATAGGACGCCATGCCAAGCCCATCCGCATCCGCAATTTCCAGCCGATAGCGGCCAAAGGGCAGGCTGCGCGCAAAACGCGCGGGCGCGGCGGGGGTGATGGCGATATCCGCCGCATCCACCGGTTCATCTCGCCAAACGGTTTCAAACCGTGCGATGGAATTGCGCATCACGAGGCGCCAATCCGGCCTTTCGCGCACCAAGCGCAGCCTGAGCCGGGCTGGCGTGGCACTGCCATCGGGTGCGACGGCGGCGATATCAAACGCCGCTTCCGCGCCGGCATCCACCGCATCGCCCTGAAAGGCCGGGCGCAGCACGGGGAACAGGCTTGCAGCGCGCACCGGCACGGCAATGCGCGCGCGGCTTTCGCGCCCGCCGGGTTCGGCAACAGCCAGCGTGACATTGGCCTTGATGGGCAGCGTGGTATCGGGCGCGCGCGGCAGGGAAAGTGCCACAACACCTCGTCCGTCGCGGTCCAGCGCCGCGATTTCCTGCGTGATCAGATCAGGCGCGAAGTTTTCATCCTGCAAGCCAAAGCGCCAACCGCGCCAGGCTTCAAAAGGCTCGGGGTCCGGCAGCAGGCGGATTTCCGCATTGCCCGTAAGCCCCGCCCCTGGCGCGCCGTAAAGGAAGCGCGCGGTGACAGGCAGGTTGAGCGGCGTGGCCCCCGGCACCAGCGGCCCCGGCGCTGGCCCGGCGGTGACTTCCAGCCCTTCCGGCACAAAGGCATCCACGCGGAATTGCGCGCGACCAATCGGCGGCAGCGCGGGATCAACCAGTGCTTCAATGGACCATTGGCCATAGACGGCGCCATCGGAAAGCTTCAGCGGCCAGGCAATCGCGCCACCCGCAAGGCGCGGCGGCGTGACTTCCGCCGCGATCTGCCCATTGGGCCGACGCAGACGAAGGCGCAGCGGTATATCCTGCGGATTGCCCGCGGCATCACGCAAAAGCCCTGTCAGATTGACCGTCTCGCCCGGGCGATAAATGCCGCGATCAAGCCAGAGAAACGCATCCAGCGGGCCGGGATGCGCGCGGCCCGTGGCGCCGCGATCCGAAAGATCGAAACTCGCCGCTTCCAGATTGAGCGCGGCGAGATCATCGGGCGCATCGGCATGGATGGCGAAAGGAGCGAGCGGTCCTTGCCCACGCAACAAGGCCACCGGAAACCGCGCGAGGCCATTGGCATCCGTGCGCGCTTCCGCCAGCACATCATTGTTGCGCGCCATCAACGCCACGCGCAGCCCGGATTTGACTTGGCCCGATTGAAAGCCGCGTGCCTGCACCGCAAGACCATCCGCGCCACGCCAGGCGGTTAGCGCAATATCCGTCACGAAAAACGGAAAAGCGGCAGCGGCGCCTTCACCGCGCCGGCCTTCTACCTGCCGCGCCGATAACAGATAGAGCCCTGGCGCGGCATCACGCAGCAGATCAGCCAAGGGCAGCGCGTGGCGCGTCAGGCGATTGGCGGTGCTGCCCTGCAATTCAGCACTGCCTTCCCACAACACGCGCCCGCTTTGATCGCCGATATATTGCGCCATCCATTGATCCAAAGCCTCACCGGGGCGCCAGCGGTCACGCAGCGAAATCAGATTGCGTTCGGAGACGCGGATCAGGCGCAGTTGCAGCTTTTCGATATTCACCGTCGCCACACCAAGGCGCGGCGCCTGACCGCGCGGCAGGATGAAGGCGCGGTTTTCAAACACGATGCGCGCTTCGCGATCCGGCATGGCGATGGCAATGGGCGTATCGGCGCGCAGATTGCCGCCCTCCCCCGGCAGGCCAGCGCGCAGGATGATGCGCGAATTCTGCCCCCAAGGCAGGCCGCCAATGCAAAGCTGATCACCTTCGCGTTCGATGGTGAGGTTGGGCAAGGGGGGTTCAGCGCGCACCCAATCTTCCGCGCGCCAATCGCTGCGCCGCGCGGGCGGGATGGTGAAGGTGATGCAGGCGCGCGCCGGTTCCGCATCCGGTTCCGGGTTCACGCGCCGCACCAACATGCCGGCGGCACGGCGCGCAGCATCAAGGGCCGCCTTGTGCTGCGCGTTATCCGGCATGCGTTCCAGCACGGCTTCCAAAGCCTCTACCTGCTGCGCCAGCCGATCCTGCCGGCGGAGCGCTTCGGCAATCAGCAGCAGGGGCGGCACTTCAGGCTCTCCGCCCGGGGCGAATTGAAAGGCACGCCAGGCGGCTTGCAAAGCGCGGCTGTTTTCTGGCGGCGTGCGTGCAAGCTGCGCTTCGGCAAGCGCCAGCCAATGATCGGCAGTGCTATTGCCAAGCCCGATGCGTTCTTCCAGGGCAGCGGCAGCGGCGACGAAATCACGCCGCGCGGTCGCATCCTGCGCGCGGCGTTCAGCCACCGCACGCTGCTGCGACGTGCCGCCGGCGGGGAAGCGGCGTTGCAGGCTTTGCTGATAGGCACCGGATTCCTGAGACAGGCCCGGCAGATCGAAACCCTGCGCCCAGGCAATGACCGGGGCAAAGGCCAGCATCAGGATCAGCAAAAGGCGCGGCAGTTTCATGGAGGGGGGTCCTTGCCGAGGGCAACGCAGCATCATGGCATGTTACGTGACAGCATGCATCACGGGCTTTTGATGCGGGGAGTATGCCCGGAAACCTCGGCCCCCGCATCGCGCGCCAGCGCGGCGAGCAAGGGCGTTGACAATAACGTGACCGCCGCCGCCACGAGGAAGCCAGTGGAAAAATCCGCAAGGCCCAGCTCTGCCCGTCCGGCGGCAAGGCGCGAGAGTTCCAACGTGGCGGTCGCCAGCACCACACCAAGCGCGGGCGATAATTGCTGCAGCGTGCTGTAGAAGCTGGTGGCGGCGGAGAGTTTTTCCGGCGGCACATCGGCAAAGACCAGCGTATTGAGCGAGGTGAATTGTAGGCTGCGGAACAGCCCGCCCGTTGCCAGCAGCGTAAAGATGGCAATGACAGGCCAGGTGGGGTTGGGAAAGGCGAGTGCGGCAATCCCGGCCGAGGCCAAAACACCATTGATCAGCAGCGCATTGCGAAAGCCGAAGCGTTTCAGAAGCGGGCGCACCAGCGGCTTCATGGTGAAGGCACCAAGCGCGGTGGCGAAGGAAACCAGCCCGCTTTCGGATGCCGACATGCCAAAGCCGATTTGCAGCATCACCGGCACCAGAAACGGCACCGCGCCGGCACCGACACGAAACAGGCTGCCAAACAGTGCCGGCTGGCGAAAGGTTGGAATCTTCAGCAGCGCGATATCAATCGCCGGTCGCGGCGCGCGTCGGCAATGAAAATAGGCGGCGATGCCAATCACCACGCCAGTGATCAGCGCGACTTCCGGCCAGGGTTCCGCCACCACATGCCGCCCCACGGTTTCCAGCCCAAACATGCCAAGCGCCAAGGCCAGCCCAACCAGTGCGAGGCCCAGAATATCCGGCCTGCCGGGGTTGCTTGGTGGGATATGTGGAATTTTCCACGCCACCAGCAGAAAACCGATCACACCAATTGGCACATTGATCCAGAACACCGCGCGCCAGCCGAAAAGATCGGTCAGAATGCCACCAAGCGGCGGACCGGTGACGGGACCGAGCAGCGCCGGCATCGTCAGCCAGGCCATCGCGGAGAGCAATTCTTCCTTGCGCACGCCGCGCAACAGCAGAAGCCGCCCGACCGGAAACATCATGGCGCCGCCGGCACCTTGCAGGATGCGGAACGCGATCAGGTCCTCCAAGCCTCGTGCCTGCCCGGAAAGCGCCGAAGCCGCGACGAAGACGATGATCGCCAACATGAAAACGCGCTTGGCGCCGAAGCGATCCGCGATCCAGGCTGAAAACGGGATGAAGACCGTGAGTGCCACAAGATAGGATGTGATGGCCGCCCCCAGCCGTGCCGGGTCTTCGCCCATATCCCGCGCCATGCTGGGCAGCGCGGTTGCCACCACCGCGCTATCCAAATTCTGCATGAGCAGCGCAGAGGCGACAATCAGCGCAATGACGCGATGATTCGCATGGTTGGCGGGTTGTTCCATCACGCGTGATTTCAGGGGCGCAAAATCACGCGGCCCGCGCTGCGCCTGGCGCTGACTTCTGCCATGGCTTCGCGGAATTGTTCCAACGGATAGGCGGCGTGGATTTCAGGCTTCAGCGCGCCCGCCTGCCACCATGTGACCAATTGCTGCCAAAGCGCACGCGCTGCCGGCGCGTATTCGCGCCTTCCAGCACCCGGCGACCAACCGACATAAGTGCCCCAATTCACGCCAATGACGCCGATATTCTTGAGCAACAGGATATTGGTTTGCAGGGTTGGAATGCCGCCTCCCGCAAAACCCACCACCACAAGATTGCCGCCATCAGCAAGGCAGCGCAGGCTTTCATCAAAGGCCGGGCCGCCGATGGTATCCACCAGGCAATCCACGCCGCGCCCACCCGTGGCTGCGCGCGCCGCATCGCGGAAGGGGGCTGCGCTATCCAGCACCACATCGGCGCCGTAGGCGCGCAGCATGTCGTGCTTTGCCGCTCCCGCGCGGGCAATCACCTTGGCCCCGCACGCTTTGGCGATTTCAACGGCGGCAAGCCCCACGCCGCCCGCTGCGCCATGCACCAGCACCCAATCGCCCGCCTTGATCTTGCCGCGCCACAATAGCGCCGCGCCGGCGGTTGGGTAGGAAATCGGGAAACCGATAGCAGGTTCCAAAGGCAGGCCATCGGGGATGGCGATGGTGTGGATGTCATCGGCGATGGCCTCTTCCGCCATGCCGCCCCAATCCACCACGGCAAAAACCCGCGTGCCTGGCGGCGGAGCCTCCGCATCCGGTGCTGCTTCCAGCACCGTGCCGACAATTTCCGTGCCCGGCGTGAAGGGCAGGGGCGGTTTGCGCTGATATTTGCCGGCCACCACCAATTGCGTGGCGAAGGAAACCCCCGCCGCCGCGACTTTTATGCGCACGCTACGCGGGCGCAGCGCCGGGCGTGGCACATCCTTGATTTCCAGCGCGTCAAAATCGCGCCAGCTTTCGCATATGATCGCGCGCATCACGCGGCCTCATCTTCCATGATCATCTTGGCCCCTTTTTCGCCAATCATGATGGTCGGCACATTGGTATTGCCGGTGGTGAGCGTTGGCATGATGGAAGCATCAATCACGCGCAAGCCGGCAATGCCGCGTAGCCTGAGGCGACTATCCACCACACTCGCCGGGTCTTCGCCCATGCGGCAGGTGCCGACGGGGTGGTAGATGGTGGTGCCATATTGCCGCGCGAAATCGAGCAATTCATCATCGCTTTGCACATCCGGCCCCGGCAGAATTTCCCGCACGCTATAGGGGGTGATGGCGGCCTGCGCG
>JADCGG010000301.1 GCA_020249125.1 Roseomonas sp.
AATCAGCCGCGCCGCTTCCTCGCCTTTCAGCTTGGCGATGTCATCCTGGTATTTCAGCAAAACGCCCAGCGTTTCATCCACCACGCCTGGTTCCAGCGCCTTGGCATCAAGTGCCGCCAAAGCCTGCGCCCAATCAATCGTCTCGGCCACACCGGGCAGCTTGAAGTAATCGCCATCGCGCAGCTTTTGCACAAAGGCAACGACCTGGGCGGAAAGCGCTTCCGGCAGGCCGGGCGCACGTAGTTTCAGAATGGCACGCTCACGCGCTGCATCCGGGTAATCCACCCAATGATAAAGGCAGCGCCGGCGCACCGCATCATGCACTTCGCGCGTGCGGTTGGATGTGATGATGACAACCGGCGGGGTCGCCGCCTTTACCGTGCCAAGCTCAGGAATCGTGATCTGAAAATCCGCGAGTATTTCCAGCAAAAACGCCTCAAAAGGTTCATCCGCGCGGTCAAGCTCATCAATCAGCAGCACGGCGGGGCTGCCTTCCAGCGCATCCAGCAAGGGGCGCGGCTGGAGGAATTTGCGGTCGTAAATGCCGCGATCAAGCGCGGCGGGGTCCACATCGCCGGCGGCTTCGGCAAGCCGTATCGCCATCAATTGCCGTGCGTGATTCCATTCATAGGCCGCGGAGGAAACATCCAAGCCATCATAGCATTGCAGGCGCACCAGCCGGCGCGGCAGCTTGGCTGCCAGCACCTTGGCGATTTCTGTTTTGCCGGTGCCGGGCTCACCTTCCAGGAAAAGCGGCCTTCCCATGGTCAATGCCAGATGGATGGTGGTGGCGAGCGCGCGATCCGCCACATAGCCACCCGCGCCAAGCAGCGCCTGGGTTTCGGCGACGCTTGCGGGCAGGCTCACTTGAACATCAACGCGACGATGACAAGCCAGATCGCGCCCCCCACCCAGGCGAGCAGCGGAATGCCAAGCGGCGCTTCCGGCAGCAATTCAAAGATTGAAATGCCGCCGCCCGCAGCAGGCGGGGCCGGCAGAGGGGCAGGGGCCGCGCCGGGGGCGGCGGGTTCGGCAGCGGCCACGGCAGCGGCGAAGCGATCAAAGAATTGATCGGACATTTGTTTGGCGGTCGCATCAATCAGCCGCGCGCCAAGCTGCGCCATCTTGCCGCCGACCTGCGCCTTCACCGCGAATTTCAGCAGTGTTTCATTGGGGCCAGTTTCTTCCAGGGATACGTCAGCGCCACCCTTGGCGAAGCCCATGGCGCCGCCATTGCCTTCGCCTGAAATGGTATAGGAAGCCGGCGCCTGGATGTTTTCCAGCTTCACCTTGCCGCCGAATTTCGCCGCCATGGGGCCGATCTTGACCGATACCTTGGCTTCAAAAGCGTCATCGGCGGTTTTCGTCACGCTTTCGCAGCCGGGAATCGCGGCCTTCAGCATTTCGGGGTCGTTCAGCGCGTCCCAGACGCGCTGGCGGGGCGCGGGGATGCGGCGCTCGCCATTCATATCCATGGGGTGATCTCCTGCTTCCCCCCAAACTAGGGGCGCAAGGCCATGGGGGAAAGGGGGCGCCCCCTTGTGGCGGGGCGTATCATACGGCAATCACGCCTTAAGCGGGTATCAGCCCGCAAGGTTTGAGGGAGTCCCTGGCCCATGAAAACGACCAGCTTCGCCCTGATGCTGTTTTTTGCCCTGCCCCTGCCAGCTCAGGCCGCCGGGGTTTCCGGCGCGGGCATGAGCCTGGCTTGGGGCCTGCCCTTTGCCGGGCTTTTGCTGTCCATCGCGCTGATGCCGCTGCTGGCGGGGCATGTCTGGCACCAGCATTACGGCAAGATCGCCGCCGGTTGGGCCGTGTTGCTGGTGCTGCCCTTTGCCGTGGTCTTTGGGCCAGTCGTGGCGGCGGGTGAGGTCTGGCATATCCTGTTGCAGGAATACATCCCCTTCATCGCGCTTTTGCTGGCGCTTTACGTCACGGGCGGCGGCGTTTTGCTGAAGGGCACACTGATCGGCACGCCGGCCACCAATACCGCGCTGCTTGCCTTCGGCACCGTGATTGCGAGTGTGATGGGCACCACCGGTGCCTCCATGCTGCTGATCCGCCCGGTGCTGCGCGCCAATGCCTTTCGCAAGCAAAAGACCCATACCTTCGTGTTTTTCATTTTCCTGGTCAGCAATATCGGCGGATCGCTGACGCCTTTGGGGGATCCGCCGCTTTATCTGGGCTTTTTGAAGGGCGTGTCCTTTTTCTGGACCACCACGCATATGTTCGGCGAATTCCTGGTCTGCGCCGTGTTGCTGCTGGCGATGTATTACGTGCTGGATAGCTGGGCCTGGTCGCGCGAAAAACCGGTGGCACCCGCGATCGAAAAGCGCGAAAAACTGTCCATCCAAGGCTATGTGAATCTTTGGCTGATCGGTGGCGTGGTCGCCATGGTGCTGGCGCAAGGCTATTGGCGGCCGGGCGATGTCGCTTTGTTCGGCGAAAAGATCGGGCTTGAACGGTTGGTTGGTGTTGCCGTGTTTATCGGCATTTCGGCTTTATCCATGTGGGTCACGCCACGGAAACTACGCGAAGATAATGGCTTCGCCTGGGGCGCCATTGCCGAAGTCGCCAAGCTTTTCGCCGCCATTTTCGTCACCATGGCGCCGGTGCTTGCCATTCTGCGCGCCGGCACGGCGGGCGCGGCGGCACCCTTGGTGGCCTTGACCTCCGGCGCGGGTGGTGAGCCCATTCCTTGGGTCTATTTCTGGATGACGGGCGTGCTTTCCTCCTTTTTGGATAATGCGCCGACCTATCTGGTGTTCTTCAACCTGGCCGGCGGTGATCCTGGCTATCTGATGACCCAGGGCGCGCTGACGCTGGCGGCGATTTCCTGCGGCGCCGTCTTCATGGGGGCCAATTCCTATATCGGCAATGCGCCCAATTTCATGGTCAAGGCGATTGTGGAAGAACAGGGGGAACGCATGCCATCCTTCTTCGGCTATTGCGCCTGGGCCTTTGTGTTCCTGATCCCGCTCTTCATTCTGGTCACCTTCATTTTCTTCTGAGGACAATTCCATGCCCTATGTGATCGCCGATGATCTGCCCCATGAACCCGCGGGTGTGCGTTTCCGTCGCCTGTTGGATGCGCCGGAAATCCTGCAAATGCCGGGCGCGCATTTGGGCATTGCCGCCTTGCTTGCGAAAAAGGCTGGGTTTGAGGCGCTGTATATGTCAGGCGCCGCCATGTCGGCCACCATGGGCCTGCCTGATCTTGGCATGATCACGGTGGATGATGTGTCCTGGCATGTGCGCCAGGTGGTGCGTGCTTCCGGCCTGCCGGTGCTGGTGGATGGCGATACCGGCTATGGTGAGGCTTTGAACGTGATGCACATGGTGCGCTGCTTTGAAGAAGCCGGCGCCGGCGCCGTGCATCTGGAAGACCAGCTGCTGCCCAAGAAATGCGGCCATTTGAACGACAAGAAACTGGCCCCGGTGGATGAAATGTCGGCCAAGGTCGCCGCCGCCCGCAAGGCACGGCGCAATCTGGTGATCATCGCGCGGACCGATGCAGTGGCCAGTGAGGGCATGGATGCCGCCGTTGCCCGCGCCAAGCGCTATCTGGAAGCCGGCGCCGATGCGATCTTCCCCGAAGCCTTGACCACGGCTGAGATGTTCCGCGAATTCGCCGCGCGCATGCCGGGGGTAAAGCTTTTGGCCAATATGACTGAATTCGGCCGCACGCCCTTCTTCACGGCGACTGAATTTCAGCAAATGGGCTATGCCATGGTGATCTGGCCGGTGAGCCATTTGCGCATCGCCGCCAAAGCCATGGAAGATTTATACGGCGCAATCAAGACCGATGGCGGCACGCATAACATGGTGGGGCGCATGCAAACCCGCGCCGCGCTGTATGAGACGATTGGCTACCACGCCTATGAATCGCTCGATGCCAGCCTGGTGCGGACCATTGTGCCGGAAGGCATGCCGCAGAATTGAGGCCGCTTCGGGCGCGGTGGAGCCTTACCCCCCGCGCCCGGAAAAGGCGTTGAAGGTTTGCAGCGTATAGGTGTCCTTCACGCCGGGTACGGTTTGAATGTTCTCCACCACGAAAAGCCCGATATCGCGCCCCGCTTCCAGGTAGAATTTCCCGAGCAAATCATATTGGCCGGAAATGGAATGCATTTCCGAAAGCTCGGGAATGCCATCGGCCATTTCCCGTGCCACGCGATAGGCTTGGCCCATCTCGCATTTGATCATGACGAATATGGCACGCATGGCTTTGACCTTCCTGGAACCGGAACATTCTAACGCGGAACCTGTCCTGCGGGAAACGCTCCCACACCGCAGGCCGGGTTAGTTTGCAAAGAGCACGGGATTATGACTAAGTTTTGGGCGAAAAATCGCTCAAAAGCCGGTCGGGTGCCCTCTCCAGGCGGCATAGGGCTTGCTTAACAAGGATCATGGTTTTGCCCCCTCCTGCCCCAGATCGCGGCGGCGCCGCCCAGCCCTTGCTCGAAACCCGTGGCCTGGTGAAGCATTTTCCCATTCGCGGTGGCCTGTTTGGTCGCCAGATGGGGGAGGTGCGGGCGGTGGATGGCGTCTCGCTCAATGTGCGTAAGGGTGAAACCTTGGGCATTGTGGGGGAAAGCGGCTGCGGCAAATCCACCACCGCGCGTCTGCTGATGCGCCTGCTCGACCCCGACGCGGGGGAGATGGTATTTGATGGCGAACCGGTCGGGCGGGATGACCTGGGCGGCGGCATTTCGCTGAAGGAATATCGGCGCCAGGTGCAGATGGTGTTCCAGGATTCCTATGCCTCCTTGAACCCGCGCCTGCCGATTGAAGACAGCATCGCCTTCGCGCCTGAGGTGCATGGCGTGCCGGTGGCCGAAGCGCGCGAAAGGGCGCGCGAATTGCTCGCCGCCGTGGGGCTGGCCCCGGCGCAATTTGCCCGCCGCTACCCGCATGAATTATCCGGCGGTCAGCGCCAGCGGGTGAATATCGCTCGTGCCTTGGCGCTTCGTCCGCGTCTGGTCATTCTGGATGAGCCGGTCTCGGCGCTTGATAAAAGCGTGGAAGCGCAGGTCTTGAACCTGCTTGTGGACCTCAAGGAAAGCTTCGGCCTGACTTATGTTTTCATCAGCCATGACCTGAATGTGGTGCAATATATCAGCGACCGCGTGCTGGTGATGTATCTGGGGCAGGTGGCGGAAGAAGGCCCGGTGGATGAGATTTATGCTCGCCCGGCGCACCCCTATACCCGCGCGCTTTTGGCATCGCGCCCTTCCATGGACCCGTCCCAGCGCCGCACGGAACCGCCGCTGACGGGCGACCCGCCCAATCCGGTGAACCCGCCTTCCGGCTGCCGTTTCCGCACCCGCTGCCCCTTCGCCGAGGCGGTTTGCGCCGATATCCCGCCCGTCGCCGCCACGCTCAGCCCGGGCCATACCGCCGCCTGCCACATGGCCCTGCCTGGCAGTGGCCACAGCAAGGCCGGGGGGATCGCGGCATGAGCGCGGTTTTGAAACCCGCCTCCGAAGCGCCGCTGATCCGGCTGCGCGACCTGCATGTGAAGTTCGAAAGCCGCGACCGCACCGTGCATGCGGTGAATGGCGTTGATCTTGACCTTGCCGCCGGGGAGGTGCTCTGCATCCTGGGTGAGTCCGGGTCCGGCAAATCCGTCACGCTGCGCGCGCTGATGAAGCTTTTGCCAAAGACCGCGAAGGTTACCGGCGAGATTCAGGTGGCCGGGCGCGATGTGCAGGCCATGAATGAAGGCCAGCTTGCCGATTTCCGCGGCGGCGATGTGGCCATGATCTTTCAGGAACCCATGACGGCGCTGGACCCGGTTTTCACCATTGGCCGGCAAATCGCGGAGACCGTGCAGCGCCATGAAGGCGCCAGCCGCAGCGCCGCCGATGCCAGGGCATTGGAATTGCTGGAATTGGTGCAAATCCCGTCCGCCAAGCGCCGGCTTTCGGCTTACCCGCATGAATTATCAGGCGGGCTTCGGCAGCGCGCCATGATCGCCGTGGCCTTGGCCTGCCGGCCCAAGCTGCTGCTGGCGGATGAACCCACCACGGCGCTTGATGCCACGGTGCAAATTCAGGTGTTGCTGCTGCTGAGATCCTTGCAGGAACAGCTTGGCATGGGCGTGGTGTTCGTGACGCATGACCTTGGTGTTGCAGGGGAAATCGCTGATCGGGTGGCCGTGATGTATGCCGGCAAGGTGGTGGAAGAAGGCCCTGTCGGCGCGCTCATGGCCGGCCCCTTGCACCCTTATGCGAAAGGTTTGCTGGGGGCCACAGTCCATGCCGGCATGCGTGGCAAGCGGCTCACCACCATCCCCGGCGCACCGCCGATGCTTGATAAGGTGCCGGAAGGCTGCGCCTTCGCGCCCCGCTGCGCCGAGGTGGTGGATGGCTGCCAGAATGGGGTGCCGCCGCTCCGCCAGATTGTCCCTGGGCGGCAGGCGCGCTGCATCAGGGTAGCGCCTGGCGAGGGGCAGCCCCATATCTAAAAAAAGTGAAACTTGTCGCGGCCTGCGTGGCGCGGCAGAAGCCTCCTCGGGTTTGGTGATCTCGCCAAGCTCCGTCCCGCGGTTCGGGGCCGCTTTGGCGGCCGCGCCCTGCCATGGTGCCGGACCTCCGGCGTCGGTTTGGATTGAAATGATATGCGCACCATTACGCAGCTAGGTCTTCTGGCCCTGATCGCCGGCGCTGGCGCCGCTTGGCATTTCAAGGGTGAGGAATACGGCCTGCCCAAGCCATTGGAATTAGTTGGGCTGCAATCCCCGACCAGCCAGGCGCCCGCGCGTGGCGGGCCATCTGGCCCGATTGGCGTGGTGGTGCAACCGGTGCGTAGCGGCATGGTGGTGGATAAGGTTGAAAGCATCGGCACGGTGCGGGCACGCGAAGCTGTCACCATCACCGGCAAGATTGTTGGCATTGTCACCCATATCCGCTTCACCGAAGGCCAGAAGGTGCAGGCGGGGGAAACCCTGGTGGAACTCGATTCCGGTGCGGTTTCGGCGGAGCTTGATCAGGCCCGCGCGCTATTGGATGACGCACGCAATCAATTGGTGCGCGCGCGCGGCTTGCAGCCAGGCCAGACCATTGCGGCGCAGCGGCTGGACACGCTGGAAGCGGTAGCGCGCCAGGCGGAAGGCCGCGTGCGGCAGGCCGAAGCAAAGCTTGAAGAATTGCGCGTCACCGCGCCCTTCGCCGGACGCGTTGGCTTACGGCAAGTGAGCCTTGGTGCGCTTATCCAGCCCGGCACGGCGATTACGACCCTGGATGATTTCTCCCGCGTGCGGGTGGAATTCGCGGTGCCGGAAGTATTCCTGGCCCGCGTGCAGATCGGCCGACAAGTTCAGGCGCGCAGCACCGCCTATGGTAGCCGGCGCTTCAATGGCGAGGTCGCCATTATTGATACGCGCATTGACCCGGCAACGCGCAGCGTGCGCGTCATCAGCGAATTCGACAATGCAGATGAAGCGCTGCGCCCCGGCCTTTTTCTGAATGTGGAAATGGTGCTGGAAGAACGCCCAACCGCCTTGCTGGTGGCCGAGGAAGCGATTGACCCGGTGGGTGACCGCGCCTTTGTCTATGTGATCCGCGATGGTCGCGCCAAGCGCCAGGAAGTGAAGCTTGGGCTTCGCCTGCCCGGCGAAGTGGAAATCCGCGAAGGCGTTGCCGCCGGTGAATCTGTCGTGGTGCGCGGCATTCAGCGCTTGCGCCCGGATGCGCCGGTGCGCATCATCGAAACCATCACGCGACCGACAAGCTGAGCAGGGCTGAACCCATGGTCCTTTCCGATATCTCGATCAAACGGCCGGTTTTCGCGACCGTGATCAGCCTGATGCTGATCGTGCTTGGTGTGGCATCGCTCTATAAAATGCCGATCCGCGAATACCCAAAGATCGACCCGCCAATCATTCAGATTGTCACCACCTATCGTGGCGCTTCGGCGCCCGTGGTTGATAATCAGATCACGGAAATTCTTGAAGGTGCGGTGGCGGGGATTGAGGGCATCAAATCCATCCAATCCCAATCGCGCGATGAACGCAGCCAGATCACTTTGGAATTCCGCCTGACGCGTGATGTGGATAGTGCGGCCAATGATGTGCGCGACCGTGTGGCGCGGGCGCTGGCGCGCCTGCCGGAACAGGCGGATACGCCCATTGTGCAAAAGGTGGATGGCGATAGCCGGCCCATTTTGTGGATTGCCTTGGGGTCGGAAACGCTTTCTCCGCTGGACCTGACTGATGTTGCGCGCCGGCGCATCGTGGATCGGCTCGCGATTGTTGAAGGTGTCGCGCAGGTCCTGATCCAGGGCGAAAGGCGCTTTTCGATGCGCGTCTGGCTGGATCGTCAGGCCTTGGCCGCGCGCAGCCTGACGGTGCAGGATGTGGAAGACGCGATCCGGCGCGAGAATGTGGAATTGCCCGGTGGGCGCATTGAAAGCACCGCGCGTGAATTGACCGTGCGCACCGATTCACGCATGAGCACGCCAGATCAGTTCCGCCAGGTGGTGGTGGCCCGCGGCACCGGCGGCGCGCAGGTATTGCTTGGTGAAGTGGCGCGCATTGAAGTGGGCGCGGAGGATACGCGCGGCGGTTATCGCATCAATGGCCGCGCTGCCATTGGGCTTGGTGTGCTACGCCAATCAACGGCGAATACGCTGGCGGTGGCCGATGGCGTGAAGGCGGAGCTTGAACGCATCAAGCCCACCCTGCCTCCGGGGATTGAAGCGGTTATCGCCTATGATGAAAGCCTGTTCATTGCCCAATCCATCTATGAGGTTGAACACGCGCTGATGATCGCGCTGGCGCTTGTTGTGGGCGTGATCTTCCTGTTCCTGCGATCGGTGCGCGCCACCATTATTCCCGCGGTCGCCATTCCCGTTTCCATCGTGGCGTCCTTCCTGCCGATGGCGGTTTTTGGCTTTTCGGTGAATGTGCTGACGCTGCTTGGCCTGGTGCTCGCCATTGGTCTTGTGGTGGATGATGCCATTGTGGTGTTGGAAAACATCCATCGGCGGATAGAGCTTGGCGAAGACCCCTTGCTGGCATCTCTGCTTGGTTCACGCGAAATCGCTTTTGCCGTGATTGCGACAACGCTGGTGCTGGTTTCGGTCTTTCTGCCGCTATCCTTCATGGGGGGCAATACGGGCAGGCTATTCACCGAATTCGGCATTGCGCTTGCGGCATCGGTGTTATTCTCAGGGCTGATTGCGCTGACACTCACGCCCATGATGTGCTCCAAGCTGCTTCGCGCGCATGAAGGCGAAGGGCTCCTGGTGCGCATGACAGAGCCCTTCTTCGTTGCGATGAATGAGGCGCTGCGCTGGACACTCGATAAGGCGCTGCGTGCGCCGTTGTTGGTGATGGGCGCATCGGCGGCGATGTCGCTTTTTGCTGTGGTTCTTTTCAATGCGCTACCCAAGGAATTTGCGCCAACTGAAGATCGCGGCGTGGTCATCATACCGACCACGGGGCCGGAAGGTGCTTCCTTCCCCTACACCATGGAACATGTGATGCGGCTGGAAAGCCTGCTACAGAAATATATCGACAATGGCGAAGCCTATGCGGTGATGTCCACGGTTGGTGGCTTCCAGCGTCCGGCCATCAGCAATGTTGCGAATATTTTCGTGCGCTTGGCACCTTGGGCTGAGCGGGATCGCAAGCAGCAGGCCATTGCCGCCGAAATCTTTCCCCTGGTGGCGGGCATTCCGGGCATTCGTGGCTTTGCCCTGAACCCGCCATCGCTTGGCCAGCGCGGCTTCCAGCCGCCAGTGCAATTCGTGATCGGCGGGCCTGATTATGATACGCTGATCGCCTGGCGTGATGCCTTTATCGAAAAGGCGCGCAGCAATCCGCGCTTGCTGAACCTTGACCACAACTTCAAGGAAACCAAGCCGGAAGTGCGCGTGGATATTGATAGGCGCAAGGCCGCCGATCTGGGCATTTCAATTGCCGCTGTGGGGCGCACCATTGAAACCCTGATGGGCTCTCGTGAAGTCACCACCTATGTCGTGGGCGGCCAGGAATACAAGGTGCTGTTGCAGGCGCCGGATTCCGCCCGGATTTCGCCTTATGATCTGCAGAATGTCTTTGTGCGCACCGGCACTGGCGGGTTGGTGCCGCTTTCAAATGTGGTCGCGCTGTCCGAACGTGCCCGCGCGCAGACCTTGTCGCGTCAGGATCGGGTGCGCGCCATTACCATCACGGCATCGCTCGCGCCCGGCTATTCCTTGGGTGAGGCTTTGGATTTTCTTGACCGCACCGCGAAGGAAGTGCTGCCGCAGGAAGCGCGCATTTCCTATCTGGGTCAGAGCCTGGAATTCCGCGAAAGCTCCGGCGCGCTTTACGTGACCTTCGCACTGGCGCTGCTGGTGGTGTTCCTGGTGCTGGCGGCGCAGTTCGAAAGCTTCGTGCATCCCTTTGTCATTCTGCTGTCCACGCCTTTGGCGGTAACCGGCGGCTTGCTGGCGCTATGGGTGACGGGGCAGACGCTGAATGTCTTCAGCCAAATCGGCATGGTCTTGCTGATTGGGCTTATGGAGAAGAAAGGCATTCTGGTGGTGGAATTCGCCAATCAGCTTCGTGACCGCGGCATGAGCGTGCGGGATGCGGTGCTGGAAGCCTCCGTCGTGCGGCTGCGGCCAATCCTGATGACCTCCATCGCGACCGTGCTGGGTGCGGTGCCGCTTGCCATGGCAACTGGCGCCGGGGCGGAAAGCCGGCAGGCCCTGGGGGTGGTGATTGTGGGTGGTATTTCGCTTTCCACGATTGTCACGCTTTACGCGGTGCCGGCGCTTTATTTGCTGCTGGCGCCCTATACCAAGCCAATCGGCGCCATCGCGGCCAAGCTGGCCGAGCTGGAATCAAAGCCCGCCCGCGCCCATGGGCATCAGGCAGCGGAATAACGTGCTGCCCTTTGCGCCGGGGTGATTTCACGCCCCGGCTTTCTGCGCTAGCTTCCCGTTGATTTCGAATCATTGGGGAAGCTTTCATGGCTGAAGCGAAAACAGGACGGACAGGTGGCAAGCTTTTGGCCGATGCCTTGGTGGCCCAGGGTGTCACCCATGCCTTTTGCGTACCGGGTGAGAGCTATCTTGATCTGCTCGATGGGCTTTATGCCGTGCGCAACCAGTTGCAATTGGTGACCTGCCGCTTTGAAGCCGGTGCCATCCATATGGCCGAAGCCTATGGCAAGCTTACCGGCAAGCCCGGGGTCGCCATTGTCACCCGCGGCCCGGGCGCCTGCCATGCCGCGATTGGCGTGCATGTCGCGCAGCAGGATTCAACGCCGCTGGTGCTGCTGGTGGGGCAAATCCCGGTGGAAGAGACGGACCGCGAAACCTTCCAGGAAGTTGATTATCGCCGGATGTTCAGCCCCATTGCGAAATGGGTGACCCAGATTGATGACGAAAAACGCATCCCGGAATTGATGGCGCATGCCTTTGATGTCGCGGTGTCTGGCCGCCCCGGCCCGGTGGTGATCGCGATCAGTGAGGAAATGCAAAAGCGCATGGCAGCCGTGCCGGATATCGGCCCCGCTACGGTGCTGCCGCCGCATCCCGCGCCCGATGCCGTTGCGCGCATGATGGATATGCTGGGTAAGGCGAAGCGTCCGCTTGCCGTGTTGGGTGGGTCACGCTGGTCGGATCAGGGCAAGGCCGATATCCGTGACTTCCTGCTGGCGAATGATTTGCCCGTGGCGGTGGGCTTCCGCCGGCAGGGGATTTTCGATGGCACTTCGGAAAACTATGTGGGTGATCTTGGCGTTGGTGCCGATCCGGGCCTGGTGGCACACGCCAAGGATGCGGATTTGATCATCGCGATTGGTTCGCGGCTCGGTGAGACTTTCAGCCAGGGCTATACGCTGTTGGATATGGCGGGGGCGACGCCGATTGTGCATGTCTATCCTGAACAGGCGGAAATCGGGCGCGTTTATCGTCCCGCTCTTGGCATTACTTCAGACCTCAATGCCTTTGCCGCGGCGGCCAAGGCGGCGGCGCCCATCAAGAAACCCGCCTGGGCCGGCTGGACGCGGGATTTGCGCGCAACGCGCCTGAAGCAGGCGGCAGCGCCCGATTACGAAGGGCCGCTCAATCTGGCGAAGGCCTTGCAGGATTTGGAAAAGGCGCTGCCGGCCAATACGATCTACACGACGGATGCGGGGAATTTCGCCACCTGGCCCACGCGCTTCATGCATGTTGGGGCCGGGCAGGATTTCCTTGGGCCGACGAATGGCGCCATGGGCTACGCGGTGCCATCGGCGATTGGCGCGAAAATTGTGTATCCGGAACGGCCTGTTATTGGCTTTGTCGGCGATGGCGGGTTTTTGATGACAGGGCAGGAAATCGCGACCGCCTTCCACCATGCGGTGAATCCGGTGATTCTGGTCTTCAATAACCAGATGTATGGCACCATCCGCATGTATCAGGAACGCACCTATCCGCATCGTGTGTCCGGCACGGCGCTGACCAATCCGGATTTTGCGCGCTTCATTGAAGCCTTTGGCGGCCATGGTGAGGTGGTGGAAAAGACCGAGGAAATGGTGCCCGCCGTGCAGCGTGCGCTGGCTTCCGGCAAGCCCGCGATTGTGGAAATCCGCATGAATCCGGAACAAGTCACCAACCGCGCCACCATTGCCGATTTGCGCGCGCAATCGGGCAAGGCAGCGCCGCCGGCGGCGTTGCCGGCCAATGCCAAGCGTGGCCCGGCGCCACGCCGCAGCGGGCCGCGCCCGCGCTGAATTCAGCTTGGCCGGGGCGCAAGCGGTGGGCGCCCCGGCAAATTCATGCCGGAAAAGCGCGTATCCAGGTGTTCGATTTCAAGCCAGCCCATATCGCGGCCAAAAGGCTTGTAGATCGGGAAGGTTTTTAGAATCCCAAGCGTCGCCGCGCTTTCCAGCGGTGAGATGAAACTGCAATCCTGATCGCCGAATTGCGGCTGCGCCATCCAATGCGCAAGCTGTTCGGCGGTAATCGCGAAAAACCCGCAATGCGGATTGGCCGCGCGTTGAAAGGTAACTGGGCGTGCCCCTTGGCGGCCCTTCAGGAAACGCTCATCCGGCAAGGCCTCTTCAAAGGGGGCGAGCAAGCCAGGGCGCAGCATGCCGTCAATATAGGTTTTCAGCGCCGGGCCGCGCGAGTTGAATTCAAAACGATTGGGAAACAATACGCGCCGCCAGCCGAAATCATCCTGAAAGGCCTGGATGCGCGCCACAAGGTCTCCGCCGGTCGGACGCAGATCATCTTCGGAAAAGGCGAATACATCATAGATGTTGCGCGCATCGGCGAAAAGCTTATGCGCGGTAAAGCCCAGCATGCGCGGATTGTCCAGCTTGGCGTCATAAAGCCTGACGCCGCGCGCGCGGCAATAATCCGCATCCAGCAAATGATTTTCGCCATTGACCAGCACGATGATGTCAAGCTGATCCGCGACCCCGATCATGGGTTCGAATTTCTTGTGCCAGACATTGATATTGTAGACCGGGCCGTAATGCCCGCGCCAGGCATCAATCACGCTGCGGATCGCCGCTGCCCGCTGATCCCGCCGATGCGCATCGGTGGAGCTGTGGTTTGATCCTTCCTCGGCGCGGAAGAAATGCGCGATGGTGAGCAGGATACGCATGCTCAGGCGTTTCCTCTCGTCAATAGCCTATCGAAATAGGCGATGGTATGCACCAGGCCCTGTTCCAGCGGAATGGTAGGTTCCCAATCCAGCCTGCTGCGCGCCTTGGTGATATCGGGCTGGCGCTGGCGTGGGTCATCCACCGGGGCGGGCCGGAACACCATGGGGGAAGCGGAACCGGTCAGGCGGATGACCGCTTCGGCCAGTTCAATCATGGTAAATTCGCCCGGATTGCCGAGGTTGATGGGGCCGGTGACATCTTCCGGCGCATCCATCAGGCGGCGCAGCCCTTCCACCATGTCTGCGACAAAGCAGAAGGACCGTGTCTGCTTGCCATCGCCATAAATCGTGATGGGGTCACCGCGCAAAGCCTGGACAATGAAGTTGGACACGACGCGCCCATCATTCGGGTGCATGCGCGGGCCATAGGTATTGAAGATGCGCGCGACCTTGATCGGCAGGCGGAATTGGCGATGATAATCGAAGAATAATGTCTCAGCGCAACGCTTGCCTTCATCATAACAGGAACGCGGCCCGATTGGGTTCACATTGCCCCAATATTCCTCGGGCTGCGGATGCACATTCGGGTCGCCGTAAACCTCGCTGGTGGAAGCTTGCAGGATGCGCGCCTTAAGGCGTTTCGCGAGGCCCAACATATTGATTGCGCCATGGACGCTGGTCTTCAGCGTTTGCACCGGGTCATGCTGGTAATGGATGGGTGATGCCGGGCAGGCAAGATTGTAGATCTCATCAACTTCCACATAAAGCGGGAAGGTCACGTCATGGCGGATCAGTTCGAAATACGGATGCGCCAAAAGGCTTTCGATATTCGCCTTATTGCCGGTGAAGAAATTATCGGCGCAAAGAACCTCGTGCCCCGCAGCCAATAGCGCTTCGCATAAATGGCTGCCGACAAAGCCGGCGCCACCTGTGACCAGGATGCGCTTGCGCGCGTGGTATTCGCGTTTTGCCTCGCCTGGTTTTTCCATCATCGCCCCACTGCGTAACCCTGCATCCCGCGCGGATTGGCCCCCGCGCGGATGGTGCCATCGGCTTCAAGCCGCGCGCCAGTCAGCCGCCCTTCGGTCCAATCGCCACCCGCTTCCGCCTGATGCCCGCGTGCCTTCAGTGATGCCAGCACTTCCGGCGCATAGCGCCCTTCAATCACGAGCTTGCCGGGCTTGGCGCCGCGCGGCCAGAAGCTGCTGATCCAATGTTCCGAATGGAAGGAAGGCGCATCAATCGCTTCCTGGATATTCATGCCGTGATGCAGCATCCGCAGCAGCATGATGGATTGCCATTGATCCTGTTGTTCGCCGCCAGGTGT
>JADCGG010000302.1 GCA_020249125.1 Roseomonas sp.
ACCAAATTAAGGCTAAAATTAAACTAACATGCAAGTGAGATGCGAATGAAAAGAATGCCACAATTGTGATAAATTTTTATGGTTGGTCCGAGGAATCAATTCTTTAATGACAATATATCGCCCAAAAAACAGGCAAAGGTTATTTTGGGGCTCCGAATACCCGTCGATTCCGTAAGACCAGCACCCCCGCCACCGGGGGAATCGCCCCTGCGGCTGCGGCGCCATGATTGGCATTGGCTTGGCTTTCGCGCTTTACCCCAAAGGCCTTTATGGTTCCTTCGGCAAAAAGCTTTTGCCAGGCGGGTCAAAAATGACGGGTTCATACCAAGATTTTCATTCCATTTGCCGGTTTTGCCGGATATAGTCGCGCCATGGACGATATAGACCGGAATATCCTGCTGGAACTCCAGGGCAATGGCGCGGCGGGGCTGGCGGAACTCGCGAAAGTCGCGGGGCTTTCTGTTTCGGCCACGGCGGAACGCGTCAAGCGGCTGGAAGAACGGGGCACCATTCGCGGTTGGCGGGCGGATCTGAACCCCGCAGCGGTGGGCTGCCCGCAGCTCGCCTGGGTTTTCGTCATGCTGCAATCCGGTGCGGAAGCCGGCTTCATCACCGCCATGGCGGCAGATGAGGCTGTGCTGGAATGCCACGCCATTTCCGGGCGCTGGTCCTATCAGGTGAAGCTTCGGCTGCCGGATTTGGCCGCGGTGGATAGCTTTACCAATTCCCGCCTGCGTGCCCTGCCGGGCGTGATGCGCACGGAAACCATGGTGGCGCTGGCAACCCATAAGGAAATCAGCGCGCTACCGATCGCCCCGGCGGATGAGGAAGAGTAAAGCCTTAAGGTCAAAAGCGCGGGGGCGGCGCCAATGAGCCGCCGGCCTCTGGAAATCACGCCCGAATTGATGCTGCGCGCCTATGGCGCCGGGCTTTTCCCGATGGCGGAGGGGCGGGGCAGCACGAAGCTCCATTGGCTAGACCCGGCGCTGCGGGGCATATTGCCGCTGGATCACGAGTTTCATCTGCCGCGGCGGCTCAGGCGCACTGTGCTGTCGCGCCGCTTTACCATCACGGCGGATCAGGATTTCCCCGGCGTGATCGCCGGTTGCGCCGAACCCGCGCCGGGGCGCGCAGATACCTGGATCAATGCCGAAATCGAAACGCTTTTTACCGCGCTGCATCGCATGGGCGCGGCCCATTCCATTGAGGTCTGGCAGGATGGCGCGCTGATGGGCGGGCTTTATGGCGTGCGGATTGGCGGCGCGTTTTTCGGGGAGAGCATGTTTTCGCGCACCACCGATGCGTCCAAGGTCGCTTTGGTGGCGCTGGTGGCGCGGCTGCGCCTGGGGGGCTTTACGTTGCTGGATACGCAATTCCTGACCGCGCATCTGGCGCGTTTTGGCGCGGTGGAAGTGCCCAAGGTGCGATACAAGCGCCTGCTGGAAGTGGCCATTACCGTGCCGGCACGCTGGTGGGCCGCGCCCGATCCCGCGCTGCTGGAAGCGGAAATCCGCGCGATGCGCGCTTCAGCTACGGATGAGGCCAGCCATGGGGCTTGACGCATCGCCGCTGTAATTGCGCGGCATCCGCCCCGCCAGGAAGGCATGCCGCCCGGCTTCCACCGCGGCCTTCATGGCGCGCGCCATGCGCACCGGGTTTTTGGCATGGGCAATCGCGGAATTCAGCAATACCGCATCGCAGCCCAATTCCATCGCCAAGGCCGCATCCGATGCGGTGCCAATCCCCGCATCCACCAGCACCGGCACCTTGGCTTCCCGCTTGATGGCGCTGATCATATAGGGGTTCACGACCCCCATGCCGGAACCAATCGGCGCGCCCAAAGGCATGATGGCAACGCAGCCCATATCTTCCAGCCGTTTCGCCGCCAGCGGGTCATCCGCGCAATAGACCATCACCTGAAAGCCATCGGCGATCAGCGCCTCAGCCGCCTCAAACGTGGCGGGCATATCGGGGTAAAGGAACGGCGCCGGGCCCAAGACTTCCAGCTTCACCAGATTCCACCCCCCGGCTTCACGCGCCAGGCGCAGCGTGCGCACCGCATCCTTCGCCGTATGGCAACCCGCCGTATTGGGCAGATAGGTATAGCGCTTGGGGGAGACATAATCCTGCAGCATCGGCGCCTTGGGGTCCGAAAGATTGACGCGCCGCACCGCGACGGTGACGATCTCGGCGCCCGAGGCTTCAATGGCGGCGGCGGTTTCCTCCAAATCCTTGTAGCGGCCCGTGCCCACGACCAGGCGGGATTGGAAGCGCTGGCCGGCCACCTGCCAGCTATCATCATGCGCGTCAGACATGCTCAGCCGCCCCCGATGAAGTGAACGATTTCAAGCCTATCGCCCTCATTCAAGGCGACGGCGGCATAGGTGGAACGCGGCACGATTTCCTCATTACGTTCAACCGCCACCTTGCGGGTATCAAGGCCAATCGCGGCCAAAAGCGCGGCCACGGTGGCGCCTTGGGGCATTTGGCGGGGCTCCCCGTTCACGGAAATGGCGATGGCAGACATGGCGCTAATGTGGCGGGGCGGCGGCGGAAGGGCAAGCGCCCGCCCCGCTTGCCGGGCTTGGACCCACCGTGCTAGCGCCACCAGCAAGATTTTTTCGCAAGGGAAGCGTCGTGACCCCGCCTTTGATCGCCGTGCTGAACGGCCCCAATCTGAACATGCTGGGCGTGCGAGAGCCGGAGAAATACGGCACCGCCACGCTGGATGATGTGGAAGCGCTCTGCGCCGAAGTGGCGGATGGGCTTGGCCTCGCGATTGATTTTCGCCAGACCAATAGCGAAGGCGAATTGGTGACCTGGGTACAGGAATGCCGCGGGCGCGCTGCCGGCATCATCATGAACCCGGCGGGGTATACCACGACATCCATCGCCGTGATGGATGCGCTGCTTGCCGTGGATGTGCCGGTGATTGAAGTGCACATCACGAATATCCATCGCCGGGAGGAATTCCGGCATCACAGCTTTATCTCCAAGGCCGCGACCGGCGTGATTTGCGGGCTTGGCGTTGAAGGCTATGCGCTGGCGATCCGCGCCATGGCGGGGCTGATTGCCCAGGATGAGGAAGCATGACCAAGGACCTGCAATTCGACCCGGCGACGATCCGGGAATTGGCGCAAATCCTGCGTGAGAGCGACCTGACCGAAATTGAGCTGGTTGACAATGACATGCGGGTCAAGCTGGTGCGGCAAGTGACGGTGGCGCCGATGGCGATGCCGCTTGCCGCCCATGCCGCGCCGGCGCCAGCCGCGGCGGCCGCCACGGCCAGCCCAGCGCCCGCAGCCCCTGCGGCGGAGGTTGATGCGGACCATCCCGGCGCGGTGAACAGCCCCATGGTGGGGGTTGCTTATCTGTCGCCTGAACCGACTGCGGCCAATTTTGTGACGGTGGGCAGCAAGGTGGCGCAGGGCCAGACGCTGATGCTGATTGAGGCCATGAAGACCTATAACCAGATCAAGGCGCCGCGCGCCGGCACGGTGACGCGCATTCTGGTTGAAAGCGGCATGCCGGTGGAATTCGGCGAACCGCTGATGATTGTTGAGTAATGGCGCGCTCGGCTGGGGTTGCACATCATGTTCGGTAAGGTGCTGATCGCCAATCGGGGTGAGATTGCGCTGCGCGTCCATCGGGCGTGTCAGGAAATGGGCATACGCACCGTGGCGGTGCATTCCACCGCGGATGCCACCGCGATGCATGTGCGCTTTGCCGATGAAAGCGTGTGCATCGGCCCGCCACCCGCGCGGGATTCCTATTTGAACATGGCGGCGGTGATTTCAGCCGCCATGGTGACTGGCGCGGATGCCATTCATCCGGGCTATGGGTTTCTTTCAGAAAATGCGCGCTTTGCCGAGATGGTGGAGGCGCATGGACTTAAATTCATCGGCCCCGCACCCGAACATATCCGCATGATGGGCGACAAGATCGCCGCCAAGGATGCGATGCGCGGCCTTGGCGTGCCGCTGGTGCCAGGTTCCATGGGCGCGCTGGAAACCCTGGAACAGGCGCGCGAAGTGGCCGAGGCGGTGAAATACCCGGTGCTGATCAAGGCCGCCGCCGGCGGTGGCGGGCGCGGCATGAAGGTGGCGCGCAGCGCGGATGAGCTTGAGGAAGCCTGGAGTGTCGCACGCACCGAAGCCAAGGCGGCCTTTGGCGATGACAGTGTGTATCTGGAAAAATACCTGGATCGGCCCAGGCATATCGAATTGCAGGTGCTGGCCGACACGCATGGCAATGTGGTGCATTTCGGCGAACGCGATTGTTCCCTGCAGCGGCGCCATCAGAAGCTGGTGGAAGAAGCGGGCAGCCCGGCGCTTGATGCGGCGGCGCGTGATGCGCTGGGCGCCACCGTGACGGCGGGCTTGAGCAAGCTTGGCTATCGCAATGCCGGCACGTTGGAATTCCTGTGGCAGGATGGGCAATTCGCCTTCATTGAGATGAATACGCGCCTTCAGGTGGAACACCCCGTGACGGAAATGGTTTGCGGGATTGATCTGGTGAAGGAACAAATCCGCATCGCCGCCGGTGAGGCGCTCGGCTATGGCCAGAAGGATATCCGCTTCTATGGCCATGCGATTGAATGCCGCATCACCGCGGAAGACCCCGAGACTTTCGCGCCCAATCCCGGCAAGGTGACGACGTATCACGCGCCGGGCGGGCTTGGGGTGCGCGTGGATAGCGCGCTTTATTCCGGTTACGTGGTGCCGCCGCATTATGACAGCCTGGTTGCGAAGCTGATTGTCCATGCGCCAACGCGCGCCGAGGCGATTGGGCGGATGCGCCGCGCGCTCAGCGAAATGGTGGTGGCGGGCATCAAGACGACCTTGCCGCTGCATCAGGCGGTGATGGAAGCGCCGGAATTCCAGGATGGGGATTATACGATCCATTGGCTGGAGAGGTTTGTTTCGGATAGGAACAGCGACGCGGCGGGGTGAGGGTGTGGGCTGAAGGCTAGGCGTTGGGCGATGGGCAAGACTTATTCGGGCGCTGCGCTGGCGGCGGTGCATGAAGTGGCGCTTGGGCTGGCTGAGGCCGGCGCGATGGACAAGCGCAGCTTGCGCGATTTTGATGCGCTATGCCTGACGCCTGTGGAACCACTCTCGCCCGCGGACATCCGCGCGCTGCGACTGCGGGAGAATGCATCCCAGGCGGTATTCGCGCTGCATTTGAACGTGACGACCGGGCTGGTGAGCCAATGGGAACGCGGCGAAAAACAGCCGAGCGGGGCTTCGTTGAAATTGCTGACGCTGGTGGCGCGGAAGGGGTTGCAGGGGGTGGTGTGAGGGGGGCTGCGGGGTGACGAGGCTTATCTGATGACGCGCGGCTTGCGTATCACCCTGGGCAGTCTCGTGTAGCTTCAAGGTGAGAATATTTTGGGGGAGAACATGGAACTGCCTTTGCGAGGTTTGGCATTAAAGAACTTTCGAGGCATTGGCCCTGAATGGGCTATCATGTCGGGATTTTCGAAGTTTAATTTTTTCATTGGGCCAAACAATTCAGGAAAATCCACTGTTCTGAATTTTATAAATCAATTCCTCGGCGCTGCACAACGCCGGATCTCAAAGACTAATCCGTTGGATCATCACGAAACGCGCCCCGAGAATTTGATTGAGTTTTCGATTGGTCAATCGCCTGATGAGTTAACGCAAAGATTGATTGAAACAAGACCCGGAATTATGAGTAATCCAGATCAAGTCAGAATTGTACAAAAATTCATGAGGCAGTTAGTGCTGGTTGATGATTTGATTTACCCAATACAGACCGCGCCTTACAGTGAGAAATCGGATTTTGTCCTGCCTCCCGAAAAAACATGGGAAAACTTATTACATCCAGAAGAATGGAGAACGCTCTGGCTTTCTGTCACGCAGTTCGTCTCTGGCGGCAGTTTATACGATAACTGGATTCCGCAATCGCGAGCTGCCTTGGCTGGGGTTTGCGAGTCAGCGGCGCGTGATGTGCGGATTGTCCCCGCAATGCGAAGTGTAGGCTCAACCGACAGTGCCTTTCAAGAAAAGGATTATAGTGGCGCGGGCTTAATTGCAAGATTAGCTGAACTACAAAATCCTGACTATGACAAGCGTAGAGACTTGGCCCTTTTTGAAAACATAAATGATTTTATTCGTGATGTGACTGGCGCTGTTGATGCACGCATTGATATTCCACATGACCGTTCAAAAATCAATGTCCATATGAATGGTCGATTTCTTCCGCTATCCTCTTTAGGTACGGGTATCGAAGAGGTAATTATGATTGCATCATTCTGTACCATATCACAGAAACATATAGTGTGCGTGGAAGAACCCGAGATTCATCTGCACCCGAGATTGCAGCGCCAACTCATCAATTATCTCAATGAAAATACTGACAATCAGTACTTTATCGCAACACATTCGGCTGCCTTCATTGACACTCCGGGCGCAGCGATTTTCCAGGTCAAACTTCAGGACAACAAGACCAGACTTGAGAGGATTGGCTTACAAAACGAATTATTCGTTGCCTGCCAGGATTTGGGCTACCGAGCTTCTGATATACTTCAAGCCAATGCCGTGATTTGGGTGGAGGGTCCTTCAGATCGGATTTATGTCAATTTTTGGCTGAAGAAGCATGCCGCCGATCTGATTGAAGGAGTTCATTATTCCATCATGTTCTACGGTGGACGACTGCTCAGTCATCTATCCGGCGATGAAGAGGAGTTCAATGAATTGATTCAATTGAGAAAATTGAATCGAAATTCTGCGATCATTATTGACAGCGACAAAGAGAGCGAGAGCGATTCTATCAATCCAACAAAGAAACGCCTGAAAAACGAATTCGCGAAGCAGCCGGGAATGGTTTGGGTGACTGCCGGACGCGAAATTGAAAACTACATTGATCATGGGACGCTTCAAAACGCGGTTAGAGAGGTTCATACGGCATCTTACGGAAAACCTTGCAAGGGCGGTCAATTTGACCACGCTCTGCATTTCCGCACAAAGGAAGCCGATGGGTCGCGGCAAAAGATTGAGAAGAAGGTGAAGAAGGTCGAAGTCAGCCGAAAGGTGGTCGAGATGGGCGATCCAGATCTTGATAAATTCGACCTAAAGGAACGCCTTGACGAATTGATCGCTTTCATTCGCAGCGCCAACCGTTAGGCGCGTCTCCCACCCGCCGTTTCCAAAGGCCGCTGGCCTTTGGTGGGTGGGTTTCAGGGAGGGCAAAGCCCTCCCTGCCCCCTCATCACGCTCAAAACCCTTGCCTTCCCCCCTTCCCCCCGCCTAATCTCTCTCCCATGCGTGAGGTTTCGCGTCGCTTCGGTCTGTCCCATGGGGTTTCCGCCCCGGCGGCCGCTTGCGCGCTACTTGGGCTTCGACTTATCCGCCCCTGGGCGTGAAAGCCTGCCGCGCGCGGCAAGCATCGCTCAGGGGAAGCCCTTCATGCCACGCAACCCATTGAATGCCCAGGGAAAACCCTATCATGGCCATTAATCATCCTTCTTTCGGCAAGCTGGCCGATAACCGCATCATCATGTTCGACACCACGCTCCGCGATGGTGAACAATCCCCCGGTTTTTCCATGAACCTCCAGGAAAAGCTCCGCATGGCGGAAGCGCTGGCGGAATTGGGGATTGATGTGATGGAAGCGGGCTTCCCCATCGCCTCGCCGGGGGATTTTGAAAGCGTGCTGTCCATTGCGCAGCGTTTTTCCAAGGATGGGCCGGTGATTTGCGGCCTGTCGCGCACCGCGCCCGCCGATATCCTGCGCGCGGCTGAGGCGGTGAAGCCCGCGGCGCGCAAGCGCATCCATACCTTTGTGTCCACCAGCCCGCTCCATATGCGGGTAAAGCTGCGGCTGGAACCGGAACAGGTGCTGGAATTGGTCACCAGCAGTGTGGGCCTCGCCCGCCAGCATACGGATGATGTGGAATGGTCGGCGGAAGATGGCACGCGGACGGACCCGGATTTCCTCTGCCGCTGCGTGGAAGCCGCCATCAAGGCGGGTGCCACCACCATCAATATCCCGGATACGGTTGGGTATGCCCTGCCGGAAGACATGACCCGCATCTTCACCATGGTGCGCGAAAGGGTGCCGGGGGCGGATCAGGTGGTGCTTTCCGCGCATAATCATAATGATCTGGGTCTGGCGGTGGCCAATACGCTCGCTGCCATTCGGGCCGGGGTGCGCCAGATTGAAGCCACCATCAATGGCATTGGCGAACGCGCCGGCAATGCCTCGATCGAAGAAGTGGTGATGGCGCTGCGCACGCGGGCCGATGCCATCCCGGTCGCCAATGGCATTGTCACGCAGAATATCCTGAAGACCAGCCGCTTGCTGGCGACGATCACCGGTTTTGACGTGCAGCCCAATAAGGCGATTGTGGGCCGTAATGCCTTCGCCCATGAATCGGGGATCCATCAGGATGGCGTGCTGAAGGACAAATCCACCTATGAAATCATGACGCCGGAATCGGTCGGCTGGTCCACATCATCGCTGGTGATGGGCAAGCATTCCGGCCGCGCCGCCTTCCGCGACAAGCTGAAGGCCATGGGGTATGAGATCGGCGACAACCAGTTGAACGACGCCTTCCGCCGCTTCAAGGACCTCGCGGACCGCAAGAAGGTGGTCTATGACGAGGACATTGTGGCGCTGGTGGATGATGAAGTGGTCCGCCAGAATGATAGGCTGAAGCTGGTGGCACTCACGGTCGCGACGGGGATGAATACCCGCCCCACCGCTTCCATCGCCTTGGAAGTGGATGGCGAAAGGCGCGAAGGGGTGGCCGCCGGGGATGGCGCGGTGGATGCCACCTTCAATGCGCTGCGCCAGGCCTTCCCGCATGAAGTCAATCTGAAGCTCTATGCCGTGCAATCGGTCACGGGGGGCACGGATGCGCAGGCGCGCGTCACGGTGCGGCTGGAGGAAGCCGGCAAGCTGGTGGATGGCCAGGGGGCGGATACGGATACCATTGTGGCCTCCGCCCGCGCCTATGTGCATGCGCTGAACAAGCTGCTGGTGAAGCGCGAACGCACCGAACCGCCGGCGGTTCTGCGCGCCTGAAGCGCCTCGGGGGCAACCGCCCCGGATTACGGCTTGAGGATAAGGGCCAGGGGGGGTAAATCCCTGGTCCTTCCGGCTGGCCGGGAAGCCGTTTCCGCCACCTCGGCGCCCTGGCGTCGGGGCCTAATCTGTTTGCAAAGGGTTTCAGCATGTTCGGACGCCTATTCGGCTTCCTTTCCGCCGATATGGCCATTGACCTCGGCACCGCGAATACGCTGGTCTATGTGAAGGGCCGGGGCATCGTTTTGAATGAGCCGAGCGTGGTCGCCATTTCCGATCAGCGGGGCCGCAAGCAGGTGCTGGCGGTGGGGGAAGAAGCGAAGCTCATGCTGGGCCGCACGCCGGGGAATATTTCGGCCATTCGCCCCTTGCGCGATGGTGTGATCGCGGATTTCGAAGTGGCGGAAGAAATGATCAAGCACTTCATCCGCAAGGTGCATAATCGGCGCGGCTTTGCCTCCCCCATGATCATTGTGTGCGTGCCTTCGGGGTCCACGGCGGTGGAACGGCGCGCCATTCAGGAAAGCGCTGAAAGTGCCGGGGCGCGCAAGGTGCTGCTGATCGAAGAACCCATGGCGGCGGCGATTGGCGCCGGCCTGCCGGTGACGGAACCCTCGGGTTCCATGGTGGTGGATATTGGCGGCGGCACCACGGAAGTGGCCGTGATCAGCCTGGGCGGTATTGTCTATGCTCGCAGCG
>JADCGG010000303.1 GCA_020249125.1 Roseomonas sp.
GTGGTGCTGGATGTCTCGGCGCTTGATAAGCTGCTTTGGGCAAAGCCCGGCATGATGCGCGCGCAAGCCGGCGCCAAGCTGATCGCGCTTGATGAGCAAACGCGCCAGCAAGTGGGCGGGGAATTGCGCTTTCATCCTTCCACGAAGCGCACGGCGACGATTGGTGGCTTTGTGGCTGGCGGCTCTGCGGGAGCGGGTTCCTGCATGTGGGGATCCTTTCGGTAGCCTGGCAATGTTCTCGGCCTGCGTGTAGTCACCATGGAAGCCACACCGCGCATTCTGGAATTACGCGGCGCGGAGATTGAAAAAGCCAATCACGCCTATGGCACCAATGGCATCATTACCGAGGTGGAAATGCCCCTCGCCCCCGCGCATGATTGGGTGGATGTGATAATGGCCTTCCCGAGCTTCATGGAAGCCGCACGTTTTGCGGAAGCTGTCACACTCGCTGATGGCATTGTGAAAAAGCTCGCCACTGTTGTCGCTGCCCCGGTGCCGCAGCAATATTTCCGCCATTTCGAAGGGCGTATTCCGGCGGGCATGAGCATCACCATGCTGATGATCGCCGCCCCCTTCCTGGAGGCTTTTGAGGCGCTCAAGGTCAAGCATGGCGCCACACAAGCGGAAATCTATCGCTGCCCAACCGAAGAAGCCGTCGTGCCGCTTTATGAGTTTTCCTGGAATCACACGACGCTGCAGGCGTTGAAACTTGATCGCGGTATCACCTATCTGCAAACGCTGTTTCCGCCACCAGGTCACATGGCCTTGGTGGAAAAGATGGAAGCGCTGTTTGGTGATGAAGTGCCCATGCATCTGGAATTCGTGCGCTTCGGCGGGCATGTCACCTGCTTTGGCCTGCAATTGGTGCGCTATACCAGCGAAGAACGTTTGGCCGAGATTATTCGCATTCATGAAGCCAATGGCTGCCCGGTCTTCAACCCGCATGCGTTTTCCTTGGAAGAAGGCGGCATGAAGCGCGTGGATGCGCGGCAATTGGCCTTCAAGAAGGAAGCCGATCCGCTGGGTCTGCTCAATCCCGGCAAGATGCTCGCCTGGGATGATCCGGAATGGTCGCCTGATCGCCCACGTACGCATTACATGTATGGCGACCCGGATGCGCCGGATATTGAAGAAAGGCTTGAATAGGCCAGCATCATGCGGGTGCTGCTGATCCATTGCCATCCGCGGGCGGAGAGTTTCTCCGTCGCGCTCCGCGATGCTGCACGATCAGCCCTGCAAGCGGCTGGGCATGAGGTGGAATGCCGCGATCTTTACGCGGAAGGGTTTGCGCCAGCGCTGAGCGATGCCGAGCATCGCGATTATCTCGACCCCGCAAGCCATCCACCGGATGTCGCCGATCATGTCGCCGCCTTGCAGCGCGCAGATGCCTTGCTGCTGGTATATCCTACCTGGTGGTATGGACTGCCGGCCATGTTGAAGGGCTGGTTTGATCGCATCTGGGCGCCGGGGGTGGCGTTTCGGCTCGGCGATGGCGCGATTGAACCGCTGCTGCGCAACATCAAGCGCATCGGGGTGGTAACGACCTATGGTTCACCGCTTTGGCTGTTATGGGTGATTGGCTGGCCGGACAAGAAACTGATCAATCGCGGCCTCAGGCGCCTATGCGCACGCGGCTGCCGCGTGGAATGGCTGATGCTGACACGGATGGATCAGCGCACCGCGCCAGAACGCGCGGCATTTCTGGCGAAGGTGAAGGCGCGGCTCAGCCGGTGGTAGCCGGGATTACGTGATCCAATTCCCGCCAATCCGGCACTTCCGCTTCCAATAATTTCCCACCCCGCAGCACAATCCGATCCGATTGCGGGCGAGACAAAAACTCGGTCATATGCCGCGCACGGAACAGGATAAGATCAGCCGGCGCGCCAGCGCGGATCATGCCCGCCCCTTGCAGCCCCATCGCCGCCGCCGGCCGCGCGCTGACGGATTGCGCCCAATCACCATAGGGGTGATCCAGATGCAGGATACGCGTTGCTTCACGCATCACCTCCACCATATCCAAATCACCATAGGCGTAGAAGGGATCGCGCGTATTGTCTGACGCGAGGGAGACAGAAACGCCACCCGCCTGCATTTCATGCACCAAGGTCACACCCCGCCAACGCGGCGTGCGCCCAGCTTCACGATCCTGCAAATACATATTGCACATGGGCAGCACCACAATCGCCACACCTGCATCCGCGCAGGCCTTGATGGTTTCAGCGGCGAATTCATCCGTCTGGCGGGAGAGTGAACAGCAATGCCCGCATTGAATGCGGCCCTTGAAGCCTCGGCGCAAAGCCGTCAGCGCAATTTCGCGCAAGGCGCGCGCGCCGGTTTCCCCGCTTTCATCCACATGCAAATCAAGGTCTAGGCCGCGCGCTTCCGCCAGTGCAAAAAAATGATCAAGCATGGCCTGAAATTCAGGTGGAATATCATCATGGATACCGCCGGAAAGCCGCGTGACCATGCCAAGCACGCCGCCTGATTCCGCAACGATATCGGCCAGCACAGCCCCTTCTTCCCCCGCAAAGCGATCGAGCGGCGCAATGGAAGAAGCCTGCAAGGTAAGCCGCCCCGCCCAATCATCGCGCAGCTGACGGAACATCCGCCAGGCCTTGGGCGCATGAGGCATGTAGCTATCCAGATGCGTGCGCACCGCAACCGTGCCATGGGCGTAAGCCGCGCGCAGCGCAAATTCAGCCCGCGCACGCATATCGGCTTCAGACCAATTCACATCACGGTCAGCCATGACCGTGGTGACGGCACCTAAGAAACTACCATCAGGATTGGGGGCGCGTTGCCAGATATGGCCCTTATCCAGATGGGTATGCGCATCCAGCATGCCGGGCCAAATTTGCCCGCCATCCAAAGAAACCCCATCCGGCGCGCTGCCCGGCATCGCAATCGCGGCAATGCGTCCGTTTTCGATACGCAGATCAAACCGCGCCACGCCATCCCAGTCCAACGGCAGCGCGGACGCCCCCTGTACCACCGCCCCTGGCGCGCGCGCGTCACGCAGCCAGAAAGCACTGCCCGCGCCAGCCAAAGCGACGCGGAGTTTTGCCATGGCAGTGCTCATCGCCGATCCCCCCGGCCCATCGCACTTTCATGCCAATGCCGCAGCAGCAAATGTGTGAGCAGACTAAGGGCGAGGAAAATCGCGATCCCCGTTGTGGAAACCAGCACCAGGGCGGCGAACATGCGCGGGATTTGCAACTGATACCCCGCTTCCAGAATACGATAGGCAAGCCCCGATGCGCTGCCGCCCGTGCCCGCGACAAATTCCGCGACAATGGCGCCAATCAGCGACAGCCCGCCGGAAATGCGCAAGCCCGCCAGGAAGTAAGGAAGTGCGGAGGGTAGCAGCAACCGTGTCAGTACCTGCCAGCGGGACGCACGATACAGCTTGAATAAATCCTTCAGATTATGATCCGCCGAATTCAGCCCGACCGTGGTATTGGACAGGATCGGGAAAAACGCCACGATCCAGGCGCAGATCAGCAGCGAAATCGCGATATCATCCACCCAAATGATGATCAACGGCGCAATCGCGACAATGGGCGTTACTTGCAGGATCACCGCGAAGGGAAAGAGCGACAATTCAATGATGCGCGACTGCGCGAAAAGTATCGCCAGCACCAGGCCCAGAACCGCTGCGACTGACAGCGCCAGGAAGGTAATTTTCAGCGTGATCAGCAATGACACGGAAAGCGAAGACCAATCCCGCACCAAGGTCTGCCAAATGGCAATCGGCCCCGGCAAGATGTAGGGTGGGATTTCGCGCAGCCGCACCATGGCTTCCCAACCGCCCAGAAACAGCAGCGCCAAAAGCGTAGGCGCAAGAATGCGGAGCCAGGGGCCTTCCATAAAGCCGCCCGCGGCGGGCGCGGGTTCAGCACTCTCACTCATGCGCGCCCCCCATGGCGGAAGATAGTGCATGCGACACGGTGCGGCATTGCGCCGCATATTCGGGGGAGGTGCGAAATTCCTCTCCCCGTTCCGCCGGCGCGGTGATGCGCACTTCCTCGGCAATGCGGCCTGGCCGCGGGGCCATCACCACAATGCGTTCCGCCAGATAGACGCTTTCAAACACCGAATGGGTCACGAAAATCACCGTAAAACGTTCCTGCGCCCAAAGCTGCACCAGATCATTATTCAGCCGAAAGCGCGTGATTTCATCCAAGGCCGCGAAGGGTTCATCCATCAGCAGAATACGCGGGCGCGTCACCAGCGCGCGGGCGATGGAAACACGCATCCGCATGCCACCTGATAACGCGCGCGGATAGGCTTTCTCGAAACCCTTCAAATCAACGCGGGCAAGCCATTCAGCAGCACGTTCCTCAGCTTCACGCCGCTTCACGCCGGCCAATTCCAGGGGCAGCGCCACATTGCGGATCACGCTGGCCCAAGGCATCAGCGTGGGTTCCTGAAACACGAAGCCGATATCGCGTTCCACATCGCCCGCCGCATCATGCATGGCCATGGGCCATTCCATAGTACCGCCGCTTGGCGCTGTCAGCCCTGCAATCAGGCGCAGCAGCGTGGATTTGCCACAGCCCGAAGGACCAAGCAGCGCCATGAAATCCCCCGGCATGATGGTCAGATCAATGCCATCCAAAGCCAGGGTTCCCGTCGCGTAGCGCTTGGAAACCCCGGTGAGCGAGAGCAGTGGGCGCCGAGGGCTCAAGCCAATCCAGCCCGCCGATTGACGAAGCGCAGCGAATAGGCGCGCTTCACATCAAGCCCTGGCGGCATCACTTCCGCATCACGCATGGCGGTATAGAAGGCTTCCCAGCGCTCATCTGTCATGGCGCCGATGCCAAGCCGTTCCGCATCGCCGGAGAACACGATGCCGCGTTCATTCATGGCGCGCACGGCGTAATCAATCTTTTCCTGCGTCATTTCCTGATTGTCGCGCATGATCATCGCATTCGCCGCCGCCACATCCTGCCCGCGCAAATACTGCGTCCAACCCTGCATGGTTGCGTCCACAAAGCGCTGGATCAGATCAGGTTTTTCCTCAACCAGCTTGCGCGAAATATCAATCGTTGTCTGGTAATTCGGGAAGCCCGCATCGGCGAAAAGCAGCACGCGCGGGTCCGCACCGGCCAGCCGCGCGGCAAAGGGTTCGGACGAGACAAAGCATTGCTGAATGGCCTGCTTATCCGCCAGGAAGGGCTGAACATTGAAGGTATAGGGGCGGATTTGGCTGTCAGTGAAGCCAAAGCGCCGGCGCAAAAAGGGCCAATAGGTCACGCGCCCACCAGCGCCCACCAGAATGGGACGGCCGCGCATTTGTTCAAAGCTCGTGAAACCCGCTTCCGCATGGAACATGAAGCCCTGCGGGTCCTTTTGCATGATGGCGCCAATCGCCATGAACGGGATGTTTTCGCGCACATAATTCAGCGCCTGAAAGCCGGACGACATGATCATATCCACGCGCCCGGCCAGCAGCAGCTGCGCCGGGTTCTGTTGCGGGCCGCCCATGCGGATTTCGCAATCAATGCCGGCACGGCGATAAAGCCCATTGGCCAGCGCCAGATAATAGCCGCCATGTTCCGCCTGAGCGCGCCAATTGGTCTGGAAGGAGAGTTTTTCGAGCGTCTGCGCCAGCGGCACCCGCGCGCCGGCTACCGCGGAAAGCACAAGGGCCGTGCCGCCCGTCAGCACTGCGCGGCGTTCAATCCGATACCTGGTTCTCATGCTGGTCTCCTCGCTGGGGGTGGCGTGGGGCGTCCTTGCCCCAGCCAGATGGGGTCAGCAAGGCATATGCCAATCCTTTAGGCGTTTCTGACAGGGCTTTAATGATGGTTCCGCCTGTTTTTGGGGCATCAGGCGCCGCGAAAGGGTTCACTGAACGCCCTGAAGTGCGGCGCCTGCCCTTAAAGCCGCCCGAGTCGGCCGCTTCCCCCTAGCGTTGCTTCTGGCCTATCCTGAAGCGGCCAGTAGCCTCCGGGAGGGCACGCGCCTCATGACCAGTACCGCGGTGCCGCCGCGTCAGACATCCTTGCTGCTTGGCATTTTCTTCATGTGCTCTGCCTGCACGTTGTTTCCGATCATGAATGGTATTGTGCAGGTCTTGAGCCGTGATTACCCGTCGGAACTGATCATCTGGGCGCGCACCACCGGGCATTTGCTGATTGTGCTGGCGCTGATCGTGCCGCGTTATGGTCTTTCCGTGCTGCAAAGCCGCAAGCCGGCGGTGCAAATTTCCCGGTCGCTGCTGTTGCTGGCTTCGACGACGTTCTTTTTCTTCTCGGTGAAGGATGTGCCACTCGCCAAGGCTTCGTCCATTTCCTTCATGTCGCCCTTTTTCGTGACGCTTCTGGCGCTGCCCATGCTGGGTGAGCAGATTGGCTGGAAGCGCCTGGCCGCGGTGACAGTGGGGTTCCTTGGCGTATTGGTGGTGATCCGGCCAGGGTCAGAGGTCTTCCAGCCCGCCGCGCTTGGTATTGTGGCCAGCGCTTTTTGTTACGCCATCTACCAGATATTGACGCGCCAGGTTGCAGGGCTGGATCGGCCTGAGACATCGGTGATGTATAGCGGGTTGTTCGGTGCGCTGGTGATGTGTGCGATCATTCCCTTCTTATGGGTGCCCATCCATAACTGGGCGGATGTCTTCTGGCTTCTGTCTCTCGGGATCCTGGGCGCCGGCGGGCATTGGTGCGTCGCCAAGGCCATGACCTATGGCGCGGCCAATGTCATCGCGCCCTTCCAATACTGGCAAATGATTGGCGCCATTGCCGTGGGCTATGCCATTACCGGGCTTTGGCCCGATCAATGGACCTGGTTGGGGGCCAGCATCATCATCGGGGCGGGGCTTTACATCGCCATCAGCGAAACCCGGTCGCGCAAGGCGTGAAGCGCCCCCCTTGCCATCGGCGCCACTTCGGCGAAGCATAACACGGTATTTGCAAGGGGCGACGTATGGCGCGCAACAAGATCTATCCGGATTTCGATGCAGCGGTGGCGGATATTCCGGATGGCGCGGTGATTGCCATTGGCGGCTTTGCTGGGCCGGGCACACCTTACAACCTGATCGCCGCCTTGGCGCGGCGCGGCGCCAAGCGCCTGACCTGCATCGCCAATACCACCGGCGGCGCGCATAAGCCGCGCATGCCCGATATCGGCATGCTGGTGGAAAACGGGCAGGTTGCGAAGGTGGTTTGCTCCTTCACCGCCGCGACGCGCGCATCAGATGTGCTGCCCTTCACGAAATACTACGAAAGCGGAGAGGTTGCAGCGGAAATCGTCCCGCAAGGCACCCTGGCCGAAAGGCTGCGTGCTGCGGGTGCCGGCATTCCCGCCTTTTACACGCCCACCGCCGTCGGCACCGAATTGGCCGAAGGGCGCGAAACGCGGGAGATCAATGGCCGGCGCTATTTGCTGGAATATGCGCTGCCGGTGGATTACGCCTTTATCCGTGCCGCGCGCGCCGATGCCGCAGGCAATCTGCGCTTTCATCGCAGCCAGCGGAATTTCAATCCCTTGATGGCCATGGCAGCAAAAACCACGATTGTTGAGGTGGAGGAAGACATCCTCCCCCCCGGCGCGATAGACGCCGATGATGTCCACACACCTGGCCTTGTGGTGCATCGGCTCATCCGCGTGCCGCCGCCCCCCATGGGCCTATGGACCCGCAAGCGGGAGGCAGCACGATGAGCTGGACACGCATGCAAATGGCCGAAAGGCTGGTGCAAGAATTCCAGGATGGCTGGATAGTCAATCTTGGCGTCGGCAAGCCAACGATGATTGCCGATGTCCCGATGGGTGATCGTGACATCATCTTCCATGCCGAAAATGGCGTGATCGGCTATGGCGCGGTCTGCGCGCCGGGAACCGAGGATTTGAATCTGGTCAATGCCGGCGGGCAGAATGTCATGCTCAATCCCGGCGCTTCCATTGTGCATCACGCCGATAGCTTTGCGCTGATCCGTGGTGGGCGGATGGATGTGACGGTGATGGGCGCCTATGAAGTGGCGGCGAATGGCGATTTCGCCAATTGGAAGCTGAAAGGCGCCAAGGGCGGCGGGATTGGTGGCGCGATGGATTTGGCGGCCTCAGCGCAGCGCGTCTATATCATGCTGGAACATCGCACGCGCGATGGTTCGTCCCGATTGCTGCCGCGTTGCAGCCTGCCCATTACAGCCGCCGGCGTGGTGACGCTGGTGGTGACGGATCTTGGGCTGTTTGCGCCAATGGGCGAGGGCTTTGCATTGCGTGATCTAGCCCCTGATGTGACGCTGGAAGAAGTGCGCGCCGCTACCGCCTGCCCCATCATTGCCTAAGGAAACACCATGGCCCTGCTGATTGATTACTACGTTTCGCTCAATTCGCCCTGGACGCATCTGGGTGCAGCGCGCATTGAAGCCCTGGCGGCGCAACATGGCGCAGAGATGCGCATCTGGCCGGTGGATTTTGGCACGATTTTCGCGGGCTCGGGCGGACTGCCCTTGCCGAAACGCTCTCCGCAACGCCAAGCCTATCGCATGCAGGAATTGCGGCGCTGGCGGGAAGCGTTGGGCATTCCCATCCAGCTTCAGCCAAAGCATTCCCCGGCCAATGAATTGCCGGGGGCGGCTTGCGTGATTGCGCTGCGCGAAACCCAGGGCCATGCGCCGGCCATTCGCTTGGCGCATCGTATCCTGAAGGCGCTGTGGGAGGAAGAACAGGATACCGGTGATGCCGCCACCCTGGCCGCGCTGATCCGCGATTGCGGGCTGGATGCGGATGCGCTGCTGCGCCTGGCGGAAGACCCGCGCTGGCTGGAACAACGCAAGGCCGACACCGCCGCCGCGCTGGAACGCGGCGTTTTCGGCGCGCCTTCCTATGTGATTGGCGAGGATATTTTCTGGGGCCAGGACAGGCTTGAATTTGTTGCCAAGCGGCTTGGCAAGGGCGCGTGATGTATAGCGGCCAATCCATTGCACGCTTGGAAGATGCGCGGTTTCTGACCGGCAAGGGCCGCTATGTAGCCGATATGATTCCGGCGGATGCGCTGCATGCCGTGGTGCTGCGTTCGCCGCATGCCCATGCGATGGTGACGGCCATCGCCACGGAAACAGCGCGCACCATGCCTGGCGTAATGGGTGTTTTCACCGCCGCTGATCTTGCCGCCGATAATCTGGCGCCGCTGCCTTGCACAGCGGTGGTGGCCAGCGTTTCACCCATGGTCGTGCCGCCGCGCCCCGTGCTGGCCAATGATCGCGTGCGCCATTTGGGCGAGGCAGTGGCCTTGATCATCGCCACCAGCGCCGCCGCCGCACGAGACGCAGCCGAGGCGATTGAGATCAGCTACGAAACCTTACCCGCCGTGATTGATGGTGCGAGCGCGCTTGCCGTTGATGCGCCTCAGATTTGGCCAGAAGCCGCTGGAAATGAAGCATTTCGTTTTTTGAGGGGTGATCGCGCAGCTACCGATGCGGCTTTCGCTCAGGCGGATCATATTGTTGGTCTGGATCTGTTCAATAACCGCGTCCATGCCGTGCCGATTGAACCCCGCGCCGCGCTGGCACGGTTTGATGGTGGACGGTTTGATCTGGTTTTCACCGGCATGGGCGTGCATGGCATTCGCCGCCAACTCGCGACCGTGTTCCGCCTGCCGGAAGATCAGTTTCATCTCGTCTGCCCCGATGTCGGCGGTGGTTTTGGCGCCAAGAATTTTCTCTTTCCCGAATATGTCTTGGCACTTTGGGCGGCGCGCAAGCTTGGCCGCCCCATCGCATGGCAAGCGGAACCAAGCGAGGAATTCGCCAGCGCCGTGCATGGCCGCGATCTGCGCGCCAAGGCGCGCTTGGCACTCGCCAAGGATGGACGCTTTGTGGGGCTGGAGATTTCGTCAGTCGCGGATATGGGCGCCTATCTTTCCGCCGTGGGTCCGCATTGCCCGACCAATGCTTTCTCCACAGCGATGGGCGGCGTTTACGCGATCCCTGCCATGCATCTGGAAGTGCGCGGCGCCTTCACCAATAGCCTGCCCGTGGATGCCTATCGCGGCGCCGGCAAGCCAGAGGCGAATTACATCATCGAACGCCTGGTGGATGAAGCCGCGCGCGTTCTGCGCCACGAACCGGCTGCGCTGCGCGCCATGAATATGCTGCCCGATGCGCCGCACCGCACCGCCATGGGGATGGCGGTAGATGGCGGGCGTTTTGCCGCAAATCTTGCTGTGCTTGACAAGGCTTCCGATGCAGCCAGCTTTTCAGCACGGCGCGCGGAAGCGGCGCAACGCGGCATGCTGCTGGGGCGCGGCATTGCCTGTTTTCTGGAAACCGCGCGCGGCGCGCCGGGCGAATGGGCTTCTGTCGCGGTGGATGCCTCCGGCCACGCCACCGCCGCCATCGGCACGCAGAGCAATGGCCAGGGGCATGAAACTAGCTATGCGCAAATTGTGGCGGACAGGCTTGGGCTGACACCTTCCGAAGTGCACGTGCAACAAGCCGATACGGCACTGCTGCCGAATGGCAATGGCCATGGCGGCGCGCGTTCACTGCATTTGGGCGGAGGCGCACTTGTATTGGCCTTGGATGCGCTGATGGAAAAGGCGCGCATCATCGCCGCGCATTTATTGCAAGCCGATCCTGGAGCGTTTTCTTTCGCCGATGGGCGCTTCGCTCTGCCGGATGGTGCGCGCTTCATCACGCTTGCGGCCATCGCCGCCGCTGCCGAGGATAGTGCAAGCCTGCCGGAGGGTATGTCGCCCGGCCTTACCGCTTCTGGTCACAACACTTCCGATCTTGTCACCTTCCCCAATGGCTGCCAGGCCGCCGAGGTGGAGATTGATCCCGAAACCGGCCATCTACGCCTGATGCGCTATGTCGCAGTGGATGATTACGGGCGGCTGGTAAATCCGCGCCTGACGCAGGGGCAGGTGCAAGGCGGGCTGGTACAGGGCATTGGTCAGGCCATGCTGGAAGACATCATTTATGATGTTGATTCAGGCCAATTGCTGACCGGGTCCTTGATGGATTACGCGCTGCCGCGTGCGGATGATGTGCCCGCGATTGAAGTCATATTGGAAGGCACGCCCACCAAATCCAATCCGCTCGGCGTGAAGGGCTCTGGTCAGGCGGGCGCCATCGCAGCACCACAAACAGTGATGAATGCCATAGCTGATGCGTTGGCACTGCGCGGTGCAACTGCGCCCGATATGCCGGCAACGCCTGA
>JADCGG010000304.1 GCA_020249125.1 Roseomonas sp.
GCCGGGTTATAGACCACGCCCGCCACCAATTCGGTCTTGTCCGGGGCGATGCGCTTTTCAACGCCCACGCTGATCGCCCAATGGGGAATGCCATGGAGGAAATTGGTAGTGCCGTCCAAGGGGTCCACCACCCAGCGCCATTCCCAATCATCGCCGCCCGAAGCCCCCGATTCTTCCATCAGAAAGGCAAAGCCGGGGCGGGCTTTTGAGAGTTCCTCACGCAACGTCTGTTCGGCGCGCAGATCAGCGGTGGAGACGAAATCGGATGGCCCCTTCACGCTGACCTGAAGCTGCTCCACCTCCCCAAAGTCGCGCAGTAGCCGGCGGCCCGCCTTCTGTACGGCAGCGGTCACAACCTGCAAGGCCGGGGAAAGGCGGGCGGAAAGCGGGGGCATCATTCAAATCCTTGAAGTGTCAAAAAAGCAGGCATTCGGTTACCGCAGAAACGCCCAAAGAAAAAGCCGCCCCCGTTTAGAGCGGTTCCCGTTCACTTACGTTCACGAGAACCGCTCTAAATCATTTTTTGATCGTATTTTCCGAGCCGCCAAGTGGAATCACTTGGCTTGAAAATACTCTGGCGCACGGCTGCCCCGAAAAAGCAGGGCGCAGCCGCTATTCCTGCAGCGCCTTGTCCTTGCCCTTGCGAATGGCGGGCAGCAGCATGGCGATCAAGGCAACGGCACCAATCGCCAGCATGACCGCGCTGATCGGGCGCTGGACAAATACCATGGGGTCACCGCGCGAAAGCAGCATGGCGCGGCGCAGATGTTCTTCCATCATCGGCCCCAGCACGAAGCCGATCAGCATCGGCGCCGGTTCCAGCCGGAGCTTGGAACAGAGGTAACCGAACAGGCCGAAGAACACGGTCTGATACACATCGAACACATTGTTCGACAGCGAATAGACCCCAATGGCGCAGAAGATCAGGATTGAAGGATACATATGGCGATACGGCACCGCCAGCAGCTTCACCCAAACCCCGATCATCGGCAGGTTGATGACCAGCAGCATCAGATTGCCGACCCACATGGAAGCGATCAGACCCCAGAAAAGGTCAGGCTGCGCTTCCACCATGCGCGGGCCGGGCTGGATGCCCTGGATGATCAGCGCGCCCACCATCAGCGCCATCACCGCATTGGCCGGAATGCCAAGCGTGAGCAGTGGAATGAAGGAGGTTTGCGAAGCGGCGTTATTGGCCGCTTCTGGGCCTGCCACACCTTCAATGGCGCCGGTGCCGAATTCATGCCGGCCACGGGAAATCTTGCGCTCCATCATATAGGAACCGAAGGAAGCGAGCGCTGCGCCACCACCTGGCAGAATGCCAAGCAAGCTACCCACAGCTGTGCCGCGCAGCACTGCCGGGGTGGCACGCTTCACTTCTTCGCGCGTCATCATCAGGCTGCCGACCTTGCCGGTCATGACGCTGCGCGCTTCGGGGCGTTCCAGGTTCAGGATGATTTCAGCGATGCCGAACATCCCCATGGCGATGGACACGAAGCCAACACCGTCAGACAATTCGGGGATACCAAAGGTGAAGCGCTGCTGGCCGGTTTGCACATCGGTGCCGACCAAGCCAAGCGCCACGCCAAACACAACCATGCCGACAGATTTCACCACCGAACCCTGCGCCAGCACCGCCGAGATGATCAGGCCGAGCAGCATGAGGGAAAAGTAATCCGCCGGCCCGAAGGATAGCGCGACCGAGGTGAGCAGCGGCCCTGAAGCCGCCACCAATACGGTCGAAACGCAGCCCGCGAAGAAGGACCCGACCGCGGCGATGGTCAGCGCCGCACCGGCGCGGCCCCTTCGGGCCATTTTGTAGCCTTCAAGCGTGGTCACGACCGAACTGACCTCTCCTGGTAAGTTCAGCAGAATGGCCGTGGTGGAACCGCCATATTGCGCGCCGTAATAAATCCCGGCCAGCATGATGATGGCGGTTGTCGCCGGCTGGCCAAAGGTGATCGGCAGCAGCAGCGAAATTGTCGCCACCGGCCCGATCCCTGGCAGCACGCCAATCGCGGTGCCGATGATGCACCCGATCAGGCAGAAAAGCAGGTTATTCAGCGTGAACGCAACGCCGAAGCCATGCGCGAGATTGGCAATAAGGTCCATGGTTTTTTGCCTTCCCGATCAGAGCTGCGGCCAGAGCGGCACGCGGATATCAAGGTAATGGATGAAGATCGCCCAGCAGAGTGCGCAAAGGAAGGCGCAAAGCCCGGCAACGCCCAGCGGGCGGTCCAGATGTTCCTGATCCGCGAGGGCAGAGCAAACTACTGTGAGCGTAATGGCGACCAGGAAGCCAAGCGGTTCCAACAACAGACCAAATAGCGTGAAGGCCGCACTCGGCAGGAACAAGGCGCGCCATCCGGGCGGGATGGAAATGATCATACAGCCCACAAATAGCCCGATGCCCAGGGGATTCCAGCCAGAGGACAGGAAGCCCGGGATACGGGCGCAAATCATGCCAACGGCCACACCGGCCACTGTGCCACCAATCAGGAAGCCGATTTCGCCCGGTGTCCATTTCGCCAGCGGATCGGGGCCATTGAAAAGCCCGCCCAACAGCACGATGCCGCCAAGGATGATCAAAAGCCAAAAGGTCAGCATGGGCATGTAGCCGGGGCCCATGCGTCGCGCCGTACCCAGATTGTGATCCTGGTTGAGCCAAAGTCCAATGACCGCAATGCCAATGAACAGCCCTGCCGATAGCAAGTCTTTCGTGTTCAGTTTCATTCCCGTTACCCACCCCAATTCTGGACCTTATCGGCCCGTCTGCCCCCCAGGCCTTGCAGCCTGCCTATTACGACCACTTCTTATTAATCCGCCGTCGCCCCTGCAGCTTGCACTAAAGGCGCCCAATTGGCCACCTCCCTAGAAATGAAGCTCGTGTAATCCGCAGGAGAGAAATCACCTGGTGTGCCGCCCAATTCCGCGAAGCGGGTGCGGATTTCCGGCGTGGCCAGCAAGGCCCGCACATCGCGGTTCAACCGATCCACAATGGCGGCGGGTGTTCCTGCCGGGGCGGAAAGCCCAAACCAGGAATCGGAATCCACCGGGAAGCCCTGTTCGCGGAAGGTCGGCACATCAGGGAAGGCCGCATGCCGCTGCGCCGAGCACATCGCCACCGCCACCACCGAACCTTGCCGGATATGCGCCGCCGCCGAAGGCAGGCTATCGGACATCATCGGCACCTGGCCCGCGATCACGGC
>JADCGG010000305.1 GCA_020249125.1 Roseomonas sp.
CGGGCCGGTCTCCGGCGTTGATGGGGTTGAGGTCAGTGTGATCTTCGACTTCGGCGTCGGCGCGATTGATTGGCGCGGGGCTTGGTTCAATCCGGGAACGTGATCGGCCTGCGCACGCTTAATTTGGCGTATCGCTGAAGGGATTACGTATCGTCACCCCACGCCAGGTAAAGCCATCCTGCATGTCTTCGGAAAGCAGAAAACGGCAACCGGCCTGCGCTGCGGCGGCAAGCATGACAGAATCCCAAAAACTGAGGCGATGGGTGGTTACCAATTCCATCGCCTCGACAATCACATCCGGCGTTGTCTCGATCATCGCAAAACTATCTGACCAACTAAGCAAGGCGCTACGAACTTCCGCGGCTTCGCGCTTTGCCTTGCGTGTCAGCACAACAAATAATTCGCCAAGAGCCTGAACGGGAAGCATCACTTCATGCTCCCCGAATTCCTGCAATATCCTGAGCGCCGCATCCTTGCGCGCCTCGCCATTCACGCCTTCGGCATAGGCAAGGATATTGGTGTCGAGTGCGACGCGCATTTCAGCGCTCGTATAATTCGTCGCGGCTCCAGCGGCCGATGTTCTGAACGGGTTGCGCCGTAAGGCGCGCCAGCAAGGCCTCTCGCGCAGATTTGCGGCCTGCTTCGGCGGCGCTGCAAGGCCCGATCTGGGCAACCTGCTCGCCATGGGATGTGACCACAAAGCGCCTGCCTTCTTCGCGAACTTCGCGCAGTAGGCGGGAAAAGGCGCGGTTTGCCTCGGCGGCTGAGATGATCTGGTCCATGGCACAAATATAGTGAATTGCACTACTTTCTGCAACTGGTGCTTTCTGGCCCGTGGGTCGCCTCAATTACCGCCCTGATGGTCATCAGGCTGAGGCGCGTTGCGTTCAATGAAATCCATCATGTCGTCGAAAGCGCATTCGGCAGCCACAAGCAGGGATTGGCGTCGCGCTTCCTTCGCAAAGCCGGGCGCGCGCGTATCCGGAACCCAAATTTCAATCGGTCGCAAGCCAAGCGCGCGCAATTGGGCGTGATGCGCGGCAAGGCGTGAAGCACGACTGGAACGGCCCATCAGGCGCCTCCTGAAACTTCCCTCAGCCTAGTCCAACCAAAGGGCGGTTCCAACGGCACCGTTCATGCAAAAGGAGAATCCCCCATGCGTAACTTCATCCAGCCGGGCAATAGCCTGGCGATTGCCGTGCCTTATGCGACAGGCGTCAGCTCTAGCCAGGGCGTCTTGGTCGGCGCCTTGTTTGGCGTTGCCGCCGTGGATGGCCTGCAGAACGCCATGATCGAGGCCGCGACGCAGGGCGTATTTGACCTCACCAAGGAACCGGCGCTAGCCATCGGCGCCGGTGTGCGGGTGTTCTGGGACAATACCAATCGCCGCATCACCACCACCGCCACCGGTAACTTCCAGGTGGGTATCGCAACCCAGGCCGCACTTGCCGCTAATGCCACCGTGCGCGTCTGGCTCAACCGCGTTCCGGCGGCAGGGGCGTGAGCATGGCCAGTCTGCTGCCGCGCGATCACGAACGCATGCAAGGCCTGCATCCGCATCTGGTGCGCGTGGTGATCGAGGCGCGCAAGGCGGCACCCTTCATTGTGCTGGAGGGGCTGCGCGGGAATACGGCGTGCCGATCATCTGGGGTGGTGATTGGGCGAGCTTTCCGGATGGGCCGCATTTCGAATTGGATCGGGTGAAGTACCCATGATCGCGGCACTTCTCCCCGCGCTTGTGCCGATCCTGGGCGATGCGCTGAAACGCCTATTCCCGGATGCTGAGGCACGGCAGCGCGCCGAGGCGTAATTGAACGCCGCCTTACTCGCGCGCGCGGGTGAATTGGAAAAGGCCGCCGGCGATATCATCAAAGCCGAAGCGCAATCGGAGCACTGGCTCGCCGCCTGTTGGCGACCGCTGATGATGATCACCTTTGGCATTCTGATCGTGCTGCGCTGGCTCGGCTGGTCGGCGCCGGGGATTTCGGAAGCTGAGGCGCTCAAGCTTTGGAACATCGTGGAGATTGGGCTCGGTGGTTACGTCATTGGCCGCTCCGCCGAAAAGACGCTGCCGCGCATTGTGGAAGTGCTGAAACGATGAGCGCCTTTGATGGAGCAATGGTGGCGCTGGTCGCCGATCCCAACATGGCGATTGCGGTGGAATGGCGCGCGGCGGCGGGCGCGGAATGGCGCCCGTTGCGCGTGCTGTTCTCAGCCCCTTCGGATCCGGTCGCGGCGCTGCCTGGCCTGGGTGCGCGCGCCACTTCGCTTGAGGCCGTGCTGCGCGTCGCTGATCTGGCGCCAGACACACCACGCCGAGGGGATTTGCTGCGGCGTCTTTCCCCAGCTGAGACCTGGCGCATTGAGGAGGTGGAGCCTGATCCTCTCGGCCTCACTTTGCGTCTCACATTGGCGCGCGCGCCATGAGTGGCACACTTCCATTGCGCGAGGCCGCGCTGGCCGCCATTGCCGAGCGCATCATCACCGGCCTGCCAGATGTGGCGCTGGACCGCGCCCGTCGCGCGCCGGTGGATGTCGAAACCGAAGCCCTGCCGCGTCTGGTGCTGCGCGGTGAGGAGATCGAGGCCGACGATACCGAGGAACCGGGCCGCACGCATTATCGCATCGGCTTTGTGGTTTCCGGCTTTGCGGCGGGTGTTTCAGATCTTGCCGCCGAACAGGCGCTGTCCACGTTCCATGCGCGCCTGGTCTCCCTGCTCGCCGGCTGGACGCCCGCAACGCCCGGGCTTGGCGATATTGCCGAACAGGGCGCCGAATTCCGCCTTTACGAGGCAGAGGAATCCGCTCGCCCCGCCGGGGAATTCCTCGCCCGCTTCAGCATCCTCGCCATCGGACACAATGGCGGGCCCTGGGCCGCCTGACCGCACCCCTTCCTCACACACCCCGAAAGGAACCGCGACATGAGCCTCGATCTCGTGCGCATGCGCTTTGCCGCCGTGGCAGCGAAAATCGAAACCATCCCTTGGTTGGACGCCATTGGCGGCACGCCCGCCAATGCCGATTGGCTTGCCGCCGATTGCGAGATCGATTTCGATCCCATCACGGTGGAGAATAACGAGCTCACCGGCTCGCTTGATCGCTCGCCCGCCATTGTCGGTGGCTTGCGCCCGCGCATTCGGCTGCGGGTGCCATTGCGCGGTTCCGGCACGCCGGCGACGCCACCGGAATTGGGCAGGCTGCTGCGTTGCTGCACGATGCAAGAAGGCATCACCAATGCGGCCATCGGCGCACCCACCGCCGCCGCAAGCGGCACCACTACCAACCTGACGCTGGCGACACCCTTTGCCGCAACCGCGCAGCTTTATCGTGGCATGCCCTTGCTGCTTTCAGGTGATCGCAGCCTGGTCAGCGGCATTATTGATTACACCGCCGCGCGTGTGGCGACCCTGGGCGAGACCATGGCAACACCTGGCGCGGTCGCAACGCTGGCACAAATCCCGGCCAATGTTCTCTATAGCCCGACCTCGGATGAGGCGATCTATCGCACCGCGACGCTCTATTTCTACGCCGATGGGCTACGCTGGCGCTTTACCGGTGCGGTCGGCAGTTGGAGCCTGGAGCTTTCCACCGGTGGCATCGGCTTTCTGGTGTTCGA
>JADCGG010000306.1 GCA_020249125.1 Roseomonas sp.
ATTTGGCGGAAACGGTGCGTCAGCGCGTGCCCTTCGTGATCACCTCCCTCGGCGCGGTGTCAGAGGTGGTGGATGCCATTCATGGCTATGGTGGGTTGGTGTTCCATGATGTCATCAATCTGCGCCATGCGCAGAAGGCCGCCGAAGCCGGGGTGGATGGGCTGATTGCGGTTGCCGCCGGCGCGGGCGGCCATGCCGGCACCTATAACCCCTTCGCCTTTGTGCAGGAAATCCGGCAATTCTATCAGGGCACCATCATCCTATCGGGTGCCATGTCCACCGGCGCGCATGTGGTGGCGGCACGGGCGGCGGGGGCGGATTTCGCTTATCTCGGCACGCGCTTCATCGCCACCACGGAAAGCCGCGCGCCGGAAGACTACAAGCAAATGATCCTGGCCGCGACGGCGAAGGATATTGTCTATACCAATGCGATTAGCGGGGTGAATGGCAATTTCTTGAGCGCATCCCTGGAAGCGGCGGGGCTTGATCCTGCGAATTTACCTGAATTCAACCGGGAACTTCATCTGGGCAGCAGCGAAAAACGCGCCTGGAAGAATATCTGGTCCGCAGGTCAGGGCGTTGGCGCCATTCATGATGTGCCGAGCACGGCAGAATTGGTCGCGCGCCTGCGGCGGGAATATGCGGCGGCGATTGCGGGGTTGAATCAGGGGTTTGCGGCGTAAGCGCTACCGCCGTAATTCCATCTGGATCGGCCCCTCACGCTCGCCACGCGCGAATTGGTCCACCATGGCATTGCCGGTTTCGCCAAGCTTCGCGGCCTGGCCGGTCCAGACAATGCGGCCCTTATGGATCATCGCAGCGTCATCACCGATGCGCCGGGCGCTGGCCATGTCATGCGTGATGGAAACCGCGGTGGCGCCCAGGCGCTGCACCACATCCACAATCAGCCCATCAATCACCGCGCCCATGATGGGATCAAGCCCGGTTGTCGGTTCATCGAAAAAAATGATCTCGGGTTCAGCGGCAATGGCGCGGGCAAGTGCGACGCGCTTTTGCATGCCGCCAGAAAGTTCTGATGGCGAAAGATCACCCACGGACGCGGCCAGCCCAACCTGCGCCAAAACCTCGGCCGCCTTGTCGCGTGCGCGGGCGCGGGTGATGCGCTTTTGGGCCAGCAGCTTGAAACACACGTTTTCCCAGACCGGCAGGCTGTCAAACAGCGCGCCATTCTGGAACAGCATGCCGATGCGGTCATTCAACGCTTCACGGTCTCGCCGTGGCAAGGTCAGGATGTCCTGACCATCAATTTCAATGCTGCCGGCATCAGGTTCAATCAACCCCAAAATACATTTGATGGTGACGGATTTGCCGGACCCAGAGCCACCCAGGATCACCATGCCGTGCCGGGCACGGATATCCAAATCCACCCCATCCAGCACCTGCTTCGGGCCAAACGCCTTGGATAGCCCGCGCAGGCGGATTTTCGGCGCGTCGGTCATCGCGCGAAGAACATTTCGGTGATGATGTAATCCAGCGCCAGGATCAGGATGGAGGATGTCACCACCGCCGATGTCGCCGCCGCGCCAACACCCTGCGCGCCGCCCTTGCTGTTATAGCCGCACCAGCAGCCCATCAACGCAATGACAAAGCCAAAGACGGATGCCTTCACAAGGCCGGAGACCACATCCATGGTCTGCATGAAATCCAGCGTGGCGCGCAAATAACCGGCTGAACTGAAGCCAAGCTTCGCCGTGCCAATCAGCCAGCCGCCCATCACGCCCAGAGTATCGGCAATCAGCACCAGGAAGGGCAAAGCGATGGCGCCAGCCAAAAGCCGTGGCGCCACCAGATATTTCATCGGGTTGGTGGAAAGCGTGGTCAGCGCATCTATCTGATCGGTCACGCGCATGGTGCCGATTTCGGCTGCAAAGGCAGCGCCAATGCGCCCGGCCACCATCAGCCCGGCAATCACCGGGCCTAATTCGCGCGTGATGGAAAGCACGACAACATTCGCAACCGCCCCTTCGGCATTGAAGCGCGCAAAGCCCGTGTAGGTTTGCAGTGCCAGCACCATGCCGGTGAAAAACGCGGTCAGCGCCACAACGGGTAGCGAAAAGTAACCAATCTCCACCACCTGGCGGAGGAATAGCCGGCCATAGAAGGGGGGACGAAACAGATGCGAAACGCCTTCCAGCGCAAATAGCACCACAGCGCCAATGCGCTGCAGCGCGCCCAGCACGGCGCGGCCAAGGGCGGCGATGGGATCAAGGATGGCGGCCAAGCTCACACAGCCCCGTAATCGCGGCGGTAGCGATCGCCGAGTGAGGTCAGGATTTCATAGCCAATCGTGCCGGCCCGCGTCGCAAGATCATCGGGCGAAGGCGCTGCGCCGCCGATCAGCGTCACGGCATCCCCTGGGCTCAGGCCCGGCGCCTCCGTCACATCCAACGTAATCAAATCCATGGAAACGCGCCCCACAAGGGGCAGAACCATGTCGCGATAGGCCGCGACACCCTGCCCGGAAAGGCTTCTCAGGTAGCCGTCCGCGTAGCCAACCGCAATGGTGGCGATGCGGCTGGCCCGCGCCGCGACAAAGGAGGCACCATAGCCCACGCTGGCGCCGGCCGGGATTTCACGGATTTGTAGAATTGGCGCTTCCAGGCGCAGCACCTGCCGCATGGGGTTCGGCGCCCCGGGCCTTGGGTTGATCCCATATAGAGCGCAGCCAGGCCGGGCGAGGTCTGACGCGTAATCCAGCCCCAGAAACAAGCCCGATGAATTGGCGAAGGACCGTTTGAACTTGGGCAGCATCGCACAAGCGCGGGCGAAACGCGCTGCCTGTTTCGCATTCAACGGATGGTCCGGTTCATCTGCGCAAGCCAAATGTGACATGACATAAAGCACATCAAGCCCCGCCAGCAGGGAATGATCGGCGGCAAGCCGCGCCTGTTCACCGGCATCCAACCCAAGCCGCGCCATGCCCGTATCCAGATGCAGCAAAGCGCGTCGCGCCTGCCCCGCTGCGCGGCCAGCCGCCGCATGGGAAAGCACATCGCCAAGGCTGTTCAGTACCGGGACCAGCGCGGAATCGCCATCCGCGCCGGGTGCGAAGCCATTCAGCACGGCGATCATCGGGCCGGGGCCGAGCGTGCCACGCAGCGAAACCCCTTCAGCCAGATGCGCCACGAAAAAATGCCGGCAACCGGCGGCCTGAAGGGCAGGCGCCACCCTATCCGCGCCCAGCCCATAGGCATTGGCCTTCACCACGCCAGCAACCGCCCCCGGTGCGGCACGCGCAGCGAGGAGCCGCCAGTTTTCGACAATGGCAGCAAGGTGAATACGCAGAATGGCGGAGGGGTCCATCAGCAGGAACCGAGATCAGCCGCCATAGCCATCATCATGCTGCGTATCCAAATCACCGAAGCGCGTGAATTCCGCTTCGAAGAATAGTTTTATGGTGCCGGTGGGGCCATGGCGCTGCTTGGCGATGATCAATTCCGCCTTGTTATGCGCTTCTTCCATATCCTTTTGCCATTTATCCAGCGCGCCCTGGAATTTCTCGGTATTGTCGAAGGAAAGCTCCTTAGGTGCGCGCTGCATCAGGTAGTATTCGTCGCGATAGACGAACATGACCACATCCGCGTCCTGTTCGATTGAGCCTGACTCACGCAAATCCGAAAGCTGCGGGCGCTTATCTTCCCGGCTTTCCACGGCACGCGAAAGCTGGGAAAGCGCAATGACAGGCACCGATAATTCCTTCGCCAGCGCCTTGAGCCCCTGGGTGATCATGCTGATTTCAAGCACTCGGCTTTCGGGCCGCGTGCCGGCGGCGGGGCGCATCAATTGCAGGTAATCCACCACAATCAAATCAAGCCCTTTGGTCCGCTGCAAACGCCGGCAGCGCGTGCGCAAGGCTGAAATGCTGATCGCCGGCGTGTCATCAATATTCAGCGGCAAGGATGCCAATTCGCGGCTGACTTCCAGGAAGCGATCAAAATCGCGCTGGCTGATTTCACCGCGCCGGATGCGATCCCCGGAAATACGTGATTCTTCCGCAAGCAAGCGTGTCGCCAATTGATCCGCACTCATTTCCAGGGAGAACAGCGCGACCCCGCCCTTGGGCACGGCATTGGGATCACTTTCTTGCGCGTTGCGCAAAATGGATTTCGCCGCACCAAAGGCGATTTTAGTGGCGAGTGCGGTTTTGCCCATGCCGGGGCGGCCCGCAATGATCAGCAAATCCGAAGGATGCAGCCCACCGGTTTTTGTATCCAAATCACGCAAGCCCGTTGGCAGACCCGAAACCCCTCCCGGCGTGGTGAAGGCTTTTTCGGCATGCTGCACGGCGATGGTCAGCGCGCGTTCAAACGTAAGGAACCCACCTTCCCCCGCGCCGCCTTCTTTCGCCAATTCAAACAGCGCCTGTTCGGCGGATTCCAATTGCCCCTTGGCGTCCAGTTCCGCTTCTGAGCCAAAGGCGCGGTTCACCACCACCTCGCCCAAATCCACCAATTGGCGGCGCAGCCAGGCATCATAAATCACCTGGCCATATTCGCCGGCATTGATGACGCCCACCATGGCAGACAGAAGCTGCGCCAAATAGGCCGGGCCACCGACCTCATCCAACAAGCCGGAATGTTCAAATTCCGCGCGCAGCGTCACCGCATCGGCAAGCTGCCCCGCTTCCACGCGCCGCTTGATGGCGTGGAAAATCCGGCCATGCACCGGATCGGCGAAGTGTTCGGGCGCCAGATATTCGCCCACACGTTCAAACGCCTTATTATTGGCCAAAAGCGCGCCCAGCAACGCCTGTTCGGCTGCCAGGTTTGATGGCGGGATGCGCTGCGAAAGGCCGAGCAAACCGGCCCCGGGGATCGCGCCGGGCGTCGTGTCAAAACTATTCATGCCCCCTTATAGCCCAGCGTGGAGGAGTCGGCCCCTGGGGATTACGGGGATGGCGGGGAAAAGCCGCGCGCTATTCCGCGGCGCCGCGCAGCCCATCCCACCAGGGGCAGGCGCCGGGCATGAGGGTGTGATTGCCGGGCAGCACCTGCACCGGCGCCCTTTCGCCACGCGCCGCCGCTGCCATGCGCATTTCGCGCCCCTTGGCCACCGCTTCCGGCCCGGCCCAATGCCGGTCATGGCCCCAAAGGCTCGGCCCGCTATCCATGCGTTCCGCGCGCCAGGTCGCGGGGTCAATATGCCGCCCGCCCCAGCCATATTCGACCAGAAAGCCGCCAGGCGTGCGCGCGTAAAAGCTCGTCATCCAATCATTGGTATGGCGGCCAAGCGTGGTGCCGATGCGGCCTTCTTCGGAAAGCGCAATGTCATAGCCCTGCCCGACATCATCCAGGCTGAGGCATTCCATCATCAGATGATGCAAACTTGCCTTGCCGGTTTCGATCAGCGCCAGCGAATGATGCCGGCCATTCACATGCATGAAATAGGCGCGGAAGGGGTTTTCCACCCAATCGGAAAGGCCAAAGCCGAGTATTTCCTGATAAAAGGGCAGCACATCTTCAATGCGCGGCACATTCAAGACGGCATGGCCCATGCCAAGCGGGCCGGTACGAAAACCAGAAATGGCGCGCCCTGGAATGAAGGGCTTTTCCGTCACTTCCGGCCCATGGAACAATTCAACGCGATTGCCGAGCGGGTCGGCGGTGACAATCACTTCCGCCACGCGCCGCCGCGCCGCGAGTGCGGCACTTCCCGCCGCCACGCGATGCCCCGCCGCTTCCAGCCGCGCCGCCATGGCCTGAAGCGCCGCCGCATCCGCCACTTCCCAGCCAAAGGCACCAAGCCCATCATGCGCATCTGCGCTGATGATCACGCGCTGGCGCCGATCATCCATCCGGAAGGCGATTTCGGTCGTGGATTTTTCAGCGAGCATCAAGCCAAGCAGGCGCGGGCCGAAGTCGGCCCAATCATCCAATTGGCTGGCGCGCCATTCCAGATAGCCCAATGCGGTAATAGCCATGGCGCAAATCCTTTCCCAAGGCGCAATTTATGCGCCTCAATCCACCTTCACCCCGCCAGCGCGGGCCTTGTCCACCATATAGCCGCGCGCCCATTGCATGTCTTCAAGCGTGCCAAACGCATTGGTGTAATGGCCCTTGAAGCCACGGGCTTCGATCAGGCGGAACATATCGCCGAAATCGAAATCGCCCTGGCCGGGCACCAGATGTTCCTCATGCCCATTGCGCCAGCAATCTGCCAAGCGCACTTCGCGCACGCGGTCCATCGGAATGCCCGCCACCCAGGCGGCGACACCATCGGGCATTAGATACGCATGATTGGCGGTGAAGGAAAGCGCGCAGGCAGGGGAATGGATCGCATCATAATAATAGCGCCATTCTTCCTGGGTATGAGCCAGGTAATGCACTTCCGCCGTTGGCGGTTCGACATTCAGGTTTTCGAGCAACAATAGCGCGCCGTGCTTTTCCGCATGCTGCACCATACGCTGCAACCGGTCCCGCCCCGCTTCCATGCGCGTCGGCACATCGGCGGTGAAGTGATAGCCGGCATGCACCACAATCCATTCCGCCTCAAGCTTCGGCGCCACTTCGATATAGGCGCGCATATAGGCATCCACCGCCTCCGACAGGAAGGGCGAATATTCCGCGACATTCACGGCGGAAAGCGTATGCAGCGCAATCGTCACGCCATTGGCGCGGGCGGAAGCCACAATGGCGCGGCAGCGCGCATCATCGAACATGGTGACCTTGTTCTCGCCGGTGTCCAATTGGATATCTATGTGGCGCACTTCGTTGCGCGCCGCCCATTCAATGGCGTCTTCAAGCTTCAGCTTGCGCCCCACATCCACCCCGATCCGGTCAATCAACGCCATGGCGTGCCTCCTCTGTTTTGGCGTGATTTACAGGCTTCTGACGGGGAGGCAAGCCTTGGCTAATGCAGGGGCAGGCTGATCGGCGCGATCTCATCGCCGCTTCGTCCGCGATAATCCCGCCCGACTGAATCACGCAGCATCTTGGCCTGGCTTTCGGCGAGGATGCCGGCGGCTTCCGCGATATTCAGCTTGGTTGGTTTGCCATTGGCGTAAATCGTCTCACCACCCACCATCACGCGCTGCACAGCGCGATCTGCGGCATGGAAGACCAAAGCACGCAGCGGGTCGCGCGGCGGGGTCATCAGCGGATGCGCCAAATCCACCAGCACCACATCCGCCGATGCGCCAATATGCAAGCGCCCGAGGTCAGGCCGCCCCAACGCCGTAGCGCCGCCAATCGTCGCCGCGTGGAAAACGCTACCCGTATCCGCAGCGGCGACATCACGGCAGGCATTGCGTGCGAGGATGATGGCAAGCCGCATTTCCTCAATCAGATTATGCGGCGCGCAATCCGTCCCGAAGCCCAAATTCACGCCGCGCGCGCGGTATTTGCCGAAATGGCGCAAATGTTCGCCGTAGCGCGCGAAAGGCGAAGGGCAATGCGCCACAGTGGCACCCATATCGGCGATCAGCCCAACATCCTTCGCGGTATGCCAACCGATCGAGACATGCTCATCCACAAAAATCGCATGGCCCAGGATGCTGCGCGGTGTCAGCAGGCCGATATCAGCTGCCCATTGAATGGGCGTCGTGCCATGGCGGCTGATGATCTCTCGTACCTCCACCACCGATTGCGCGATATGCGTCGTGAAAGGCCGGCCTGTCTCAGCAGCATAGGCGATGCTTTCGCGCAGCATGTCTTCTTCCACCGTGTCAATCTGCGCGGGGAAGACGATGCCTGAAAGCCGGCCCGACGGATCGGCCTCCGCTTGCTTCATGAATTGTTTTGCGGCGTCGAATTGCCGGCGCGCATCTTCGCGGTTCCACATCCAGGTCACTGTCTGAGGCGCAGTCATCCCCCAACGCGCCGCGGCATAACCGGCGCCGGCCCAGCCGCGGAGCCCGCTTTCCGCCATGATGGAAAGCCACGCAGGAAACGGCGGCGAAAGATCCACCACGCTGGTGACACCGGCTGACATCAGTTCAGCATAGGCAAGGCGCATAGCTGCGGCCTGGCCTTGCTGGTCCAGCCTGAAGGCTTGCAGGCGTTCAAAAAGGCCAGTCATTTGCTGTTCCGGCACGCCATGATCTTCGCGTACGCCGCGCCCGGCTGGTTCAGTTGTGGGATGGGTGTGAAGATTGATCAGACCAGGCATGACCAGAAGCTTGCTGGCATCAATCACCTCAGCGCCGGCAGGCGGCGGTGCATTGGCATCATGCGGTGTGATGGCGGCGATGCGCCCTTGCGCCAGCAGCACATCCCTGCCCTGGCCGTAGAAATGCCGCCCGGCGGCGGCATCCCATTCGGCGGTCCAGGCAGCGTTGCGGAGCAGGGTTGGGCGGGGCATGGCGGCCTCCTGGCTTGCGGCGTGGGATCAGTACCGCAAGCCAAGCGCGAAGTGCGCCCAGCATCAAGGGAAAAACGCGGCTTCAGGCTTCCGCGAAAGCCGGCGCGGCGCGGGCAATGCCGCCATAGGCATCCAGCATCCTCTCCCGCCAGGCATAAACCGCATCATCCGGCGTCAGCAGCGGAAAGGCGCTGACGCAACGCGCCCATTGGAACCCGCCAAAGACGATCATATCTGCATAGCCCGGCGCATCCCCATGCAAGAAGGACGCTGAACGCAAGGCAATGCGGAGCGGCATCAGGCTTTCGCGAAAGCCCTTCACGCGTTCCGCACGATCCGCTTTTACGGCCTGCAATGTCATGCCGAAGCGCTTTTCACGATCCGGCACGAAATAAGCGGCATCTTCCGGCGCCAAATGTTGCGGGATATCGGAAACCACCAACCGCGCAATGCCGGCATGCAGCACGGCATCCCCCCAGGCATTGATGAAGCGCGCCAGCGCCCGCCCGCCCACACCACCAAATAGCGAAGGTCGATCCGGGTAGGTATCTTCCAGGTGCTCGGCAATCGTCCAGGAATCCACAATGGCGCGGCCATTATCCAGCATCACCGGCACCTTTTGCGACCCATGCGCCGCAATCGCGGCCCTTTCCGTGAAGCGCCAGGGAATGGTTTCAAAGGCCAGGCCCTTATGCGCCAGTGCCAGGTGGCTCCGCCAGCAATAGGGGCTGAAGCGCCGCGCCGGATCGGCGCCGCAGAGTTCGAAAAGTTGAATGGCCATCGCGGAATCTCCTTTTCCGCATTATGCTGCATCCGGAAAGGAAAGGCCACGGCATGACAACCCCTTTGCTGCTTGCGCTCGATCAGGGCACAACCTCCACGCGCACCATTGTCTTTGGCGCCGATCTGGCGCCACGCGCCACTGTGCAGATGGAATTGCCGCAGCATTTCCCAAGCCCGGGCTGGGTGGAGCATGAGCCGGAAGATATCTGGCAAGGCGCCATCACCACCTTGCGTCAGGCGTTGGAAAAAGTCGGCGCTACTGCCGCAGATGTGGCGGGCATCGGCATCACGAACCAACGCGAAACCACGTTATTGTGGGACCGCACCACCGGGCGCTGCCTGCATCGTGCTATTGTCTGGCAGGATCGCCGCACCGCGGATGCCTGCGCGAAGCTGCGCGCCGAGGGCAATGAAGCGCTGCTGACGGAACGCACGGGCCTGCTGGCGGACCCATATTTTTCCGCGACCAAACTTGCCTGGATGCTTGATAATATAGCGGGCGCACGCGCAGCGGCGGAACGCGGGGCGCTGGCCTTCGGCACGGTGGATTGCTTTTTGCTCTGGCGCCTGACGGGCGGGCGCGTGCATGCGACAGATGCCACCAATGCCGCGCGTACCATGCTGTTCGATATCCGGCGCGGCGTTTGGGATGCGGATTTACTGCGGCTATTCCGCGTCCCCGAAGCCATTTTGCCCGAAGTACGCGATTGTGCCGGCGATTTCGGCGCAACCGATCCCGCCTTGCTAGGCGCCGCCATTCCCATTCGCGGCATGGCGGGGGATCAGCAGGCGGCAACAATTGGCCAGGGCTGCTTCGCGCCGGGCATGGTGAAATCTACCTATGGCACAGGCTGTTTCGCGTTGTTGAATACCGGTGAGGCACCGGTGGCATCGCGCAATCGGCTGCTGACCACCATCGCCTATCAATTGAATGGCAAGCGCCATTACGCGCTGGAAGGTGCGATATTCGTCGCGGGGGCGGCGGTGCAGTGGCTGCGCGATGGCCTTGGCATCATCAGGCACGCGAAGGAAGCCGGCGCGCTGGCCGCGCAGGCAGACCCCGCCCAGCGCGTGGTACTGGTGCCGGCCTTTGCCGGGCTTGGCGCGCCGCATTGGGATGCCGCCGCGCAGGCCGCGATTTTCGGCCTGACGCGCGGCGCGGGCCGCGCCGAATTATGCCGCGCGGCGCTGGAAAGTGTCGCATTTCAAACACGCGATTTGATCGAAGCCATGCATGCGGATTGGCAAGGGACGAAGGAAACAGTGCTCCGCGTTGATGGCGGCATGGTCGCTTCCGATTGGACCATGCAATTCCTGGCCGACCAATTGGGCGCGCCGGTGGATCGCCCAACAGTGCTGGAAACCACCGCGCTTGGCGCGGCCTATCTTGCCGGCATGCAGGCCGGGCTTTGCGCGCCTCCGGGCGCGGCGGGGGCCACGCATTGGCGGCTGGAACGGCGCTTTGTGCCGCAAATGAACAGAAGCGAAGCCGATAGCCGATATGCGCTGTGGCGCGATGCGCTACGGCGCACACTTTCGGGGGCGATGGCATGATTTACGATGATCTTGGCGTGCCGCGCATCATCAATGCCTATGGCACCAATACGCGGCTTTCCGGCGGGCTGATGGCACCGGAGGTACTGGCCGCCATGGCGGAAGCCGCGCGCGCCACGGTGGAAATGCATCATTTGCAAGCCGCCGCCAGCCGAGAAATCGCCAAGGCTACTGGCGCGGAAGCGGGTATTGTCACGTCCGGCGCCTCTGCCGCAGTCTTGCTCGGCGCTGCGGCCTGCATGGCGCGGCTTGATCCAGGCGCGATGAACCGCTTGCCGGATACACACGGCATGCCGGATGAATTCATCACCATCCGCAGCCAGCGCAATATGTATGACCGCGCGTTGCGTGTGGCGGGTGGGCGTATTGTTGAAATCGGCATCCCAGACCGTGTTTCCGGCCCCGGCGTACGTGACGCCGCGCCTTGGGAAATCGCTGATGCCATCACGGATCGCACGGCGGCGATATACTATCTGGCGGGCGCGCAAAGCGAACCGCCCTTGCCCGATGTGGTGCGCGTGGCGCGAGAACGCCATATCCCCGTGCTGGTGGATGCGGCAGCGCAATTGCCGCCCGCTGAAAACCTGCGCCGCTTTATCGCCGAAGGCGCCGATCTGGTGTGCTTTTCTGGCGGCAAGGCTTTGGGTGGGCCGCAGGCTTCCGGTATTCTGGTCGGGCGGCGTGATCTTGTGTCTTCCGCGCTTGTCCAAATGCTCGATCTTGACATGCCGGAAGCGGATTTCATCGCGCCGGCGGAATTCGCGCCTCTCGCACAACTGCGCGGCCTGCCGCATCATGGTATTGGGCGTTCCTGCAAGACCGGCAAGGAAGAAATCATTGGGTTGATCGTCGCCTTGCGGCGCTTTGTCGCGGAAAATCCGGCGCAACGCAGCGCGCTCTGGCAAGCGCGGCTGGAAGCGGTGCTGGCGGCAGCAGGGCATCCGGCAAACCTCCGTGTGATCCCAGATGGCGCCAAACCTGGCCTGCCCATTCTGGAATGGCGCCTGCCTGATGCCGCCACGGCACGCGCCATGGATGCGCGGCTGCGCGCCCATCGCCCCGCCATTCATCTTGATGCCGGGCGTATCGGCCAGGGCCTGC
>JADCGG010000307.1 GCA_020249125.1 Roseomonas sp.
CCGGCAGCACGGAAGCCATGCGCGTGAAGGCGGCGCTTTTGGCCAAGGGCTGGTGGAGCCAATATCTGGAAGTCGGCATTGGCCCGGATGCCGAGATTTTCACCAAATGCCCCGCCATGGCTTCCGTTGGCACGGGCAGCAAGATTGGCGTGCATCCTGTCTCAGCCTGGTCGAACCCTGAACCTGAGGCGGTGATGGTGGTGAACAGCAAGGGGCGGATTCAGGGTGCTGCACTCGGCAATGATGTCAATCTGCGGGATGTGGAGGGGCGGAGTGCCTTGTTGCTGGGGCGTGCCAAGGACAATAACGCCTCCGCCGCGCTCGGCCCCATGATCCGGTTGTTTGATGCAGGCTTCACCTTGGAAGATGTGCGGCATGCGGAACTCAGCCTGACGATTACCGGGCGTGATGGGTTTGAACTCGCGGAGTCCGGCGCGGTGGGGGCGATCAGCCGCGACCCCGCCGATGTGGTCGCGCAAATGATTGGTGCGCATCATCAATATCCGGATGGCGCGGTGCTGTATCTGGGCACGCCTTTCTCGCCCGCGAAGGATCGTGGCGCACCGGGCATGGGCTTCACGCATCGTGAAGGGGACGTGGTGCGGATTGCATCGCCGCGGCTTGGCGTATTGGTGAATGAGGTGGATCGCACCGATGAATGCCCGCCCTGGCGCTATGGCATTGGCGCGCTTTACGTATCGCTGGCGGCGCGCGGATTGCCGCGCCCATGAAGGAAGAAACCGGGCGGCTTGATCGCGGCGATGGCGTGCATCTGGCCTGGCGGCGCATCGCCGGGCGCGGGCCGGGCGTGGTGTTTCTGGGCGGCTTCAATAGCGACATGACGGGCAGCAAGGCGGAATTCCTCGCCGCCTGGTGCGCCGCGCGTGGCCAGGCTTTTCTGCGCTTTGATTATTCCGGTCACGGCACATCCGAAGGCCGGTTTGCAGATGGCACGATTGGGCGCTGGGCAGAGGATGCGGCCTGCGTGATTGCGGCGCTGACTGAGGGCCCGCAAATCCTGATCGGGTCTTCCATGGGTGGCTGGATTGCGCTGCTGCTGGCCACGCGCCGCAAGCTGGCGCTGCGCGGGTTGATCGGCATAGCGCCGGCGCCTGATTTCACCGAGGATTTGATGTGGGCGGAATTTCCGCCTGCGATACGTGAAGCGATTTTGCGCGATGGTGTTTGGCACCGGCCCAGCGAATACGGCGCGCCCTACCCCATTACCCGCGCCTTGATCGAAGATGGCCGCAACCAGCTTTTATTGCGCGGGCCGCTTGCGCTGGATTGCCCCTTGCGCATTCTGCAAGGCCAGCAGGACCCTGATGTGCCCTGGCGCCATGCGCTGCGGATTGCGGAAGCCGTGACGGGCGGTGATGTGCGGGTGACGTTGATCAAGGATGGGGATCATCGGCTGTCGCGAGAGGCGGATTTGGCGGTGTTGGGGGAGACGCTGGCGGGGCTTCTTTGATCACGCCCCCTTCCCACGCCCACCCGAAAACGCCACCAGCACAATCGCAACGGCCGAGGCCGCAGTAAACAGCCCGAACCCATTCACATAGCCAATCATCGCCGCCTGGCGCGCGATCTCTCCGCTCAGCTTCGCCAATTCCGGCACGGTTTCCATGCCGAACCCACCCATGGACCCCGGCAATTGCAGCGTTCGATTGAAGGGCGAGATCATTTCCGTCATGCGGCTGTAATTCATGGCACCCGATCGAATAATCTCAGCCACACTCAGCGAAATGAACAGGCTGGATCCGATATTGCGCAGCAAATGGAACATTGCCATGGCTTCGGGCAAATGCTCCCGATCCAGCGTCTTGAAGGTCAGCACGGTCAACGGCACCCAGATGATGCCGACGGAAACACCTTGCAGCACGGCATTCCACAACAGCGCTTCCTCACTAACATTCAAATCAAACTGCATGAGCCATACCCCGGCAGCGACCATGGCGGCGAAGCCAATCGCCATGCCAATGCGCGGGTCCCAGCGCCCGATCAGGAAGGTCAGCGCGAAGCCAATGGTGCCGCCAATGCCGCGAAAGCCGACGATTTCCCCGATCACGCTATCCGGATAGCCCGCATATTGCTGCAGCAGGGATGGCAGCAGCACAATCGGCGTGAAATTCACCATGCCATAGATGAACACCAGCAAAAGCCCGATGGCGTAATTCCGATCCAGCAGCAGGCGTAGATTGAGAAAAGGCTGCTTGGCCGTCAGGCTATGGGCGATGAAAATGTAGAACGCCAAGGCAGCGATGGCGGTTTCGATAATGATCTCATTCGATTCATACCAATCCAAGCGCTGCCCGCGTGAGAGGATCAATTGCACGCAGGAAATCGCGACGGTCAGCGCCAGAAACCCGGTCCAATCCAGCGGCACGGGCTTGCTGGACTCATCTTCCGGCAGCGTCGCCCAAAGCGCGAAGGTGGCCAGCACGCCGGCCGGCACAATCATGTAAAAAGCCCAGCGCCAGCCATAAGCTTCAGCCAATTGCCCACCGAATACCGGGCCGATCACCGGGCCCAACACCACGGTCATGCCGAAGATGGAACTCACCAACCCTGCCTGCTTGCGCGGGAAACTATCCAGCACTATCGCATTCGCCAAAGGAATGACGGGCGCACCGATGCCGCCCTGCACAATGCGCCACAGCACCACGGTTTCCAGCGATTCCGCCTGCCCCACCAGATAGGTCGCGATGGTGAAGCCGGCCACGCAGAACAGCATCACCTTGCGGCGGCCTGAACGCGCCACCAGCCAGCCTGTCATGGGCGTCACAATCGCGGTCGCCAGGATATTGAAGGTGGTGGTCCAGGCGATTTCATCCGCCGTCGCTGCCAGGCTGCCCTGCATCTGCGGCAATAGGGTGGAAGCGACCAGCAGCGTGGTGGCGTAAAGCGTCGCCCCCATCACCACCGCCGCCAGGATCAGGCAGCGGCGCGTGACCGACAATTCCAATATCGGGTTCGTTTCCGACATCAGAGCGGTTTTCGCCGATAAATGTCCCGCAAGCCTATGGCGGACATGGCATTTTCCTGCCAAGCTAAGGGTGATGAGGGAACGAATACTGCCAATTCTTGGCGCCGGTGGCGAGCCTATCTTAAGCCCCTCCGATACGCCCAGGGGCTATTGATCATGCAGGGCCGGCTTCTGCGCCTTGTGCTGCTGGTGGGCGTGCCCACCCTGGCGCTGGTGGTGGCGATTGGCTTCTGGCTGAGCGGCGGGCGCTACATCACCACAGAAAACGCCTATGTCCGCGCTGATATCGTGCAGATTGCGCCGGAAGTTGCTGGCCGCATCACGGAAGTGCTGGTGCGCGACCATGCGCGGGTTGCCGCCGGCGCTGTGCTGCTGCGGCTTGACCCCGCGCCTTTCCGCCTGGCGCTGGAAAAGGCTGAGGCCGAATTGGAAGCCGCCCGCACCCAGGTGGAGCTTTTCCGTGCTACCTATCAGGAAACTCAGGGCGAAATGGCCGAGCTTGAAAAGCGCGTCACCTTCCTGCTGCGCCAGGCCCGCCGGCAGGAAGAATTGGCAAGCCGCGGCATCGCCCCCACCACGCGCATGGAAGAAACCCAACATGATGCCCAGGTGGCGCAGGACCGCATGAATGTGCTGCGCCAGAGGCTTGTGCGCATACTGACCACACTGAAGGGTGATGCGGATTTGCCGACGGATGACCACCCGCAAGTACGGGAGAAAATCGCCGACCGCGACCGCGCGGCGCTTGATTTGGCGCGCACCGAAATCAAGGCGCCGACCGGTGGCACGGTGGTCAATCTGCGCCTGCAGATGGGCGAGCAATTGCGCGCGGCGATTCCGATTTTCTCGCTGGTTTCAGATAGCCGCCCCTGGGTGGATGCGAATTTGAAGGAAACCACGCTGACACACGTAGCTGTAGGCCAGCGCGTGGATGTGGTGCTGGATATCTACCCGAATGTAACCTGGAAGGGCGTTGTGGAAAGCATCAGCCCGGCCACGGGGGCGGAGTTTGCAATTCTGCCGCCGCAAAATGCCTCCGGCAATTGGGTGAAGGTGGTGCAGCGCCTGCCGGTGCGTATCCGGCTTGAACCCCATGCTGGCGAGCCCCCCTTGCGTGCCGGCGTGACCGCGACGGTTTCGATTGATACCGGGCGCGGGCGCAGCATTGCCGATGTGGTGGCGGGGTTTTTTGATTTGTTCAGGGCCTCCGCACCGCGTGAGCACGCGGTGAATAGCCACTGAACCTGTCCGGTGTCAGCACCTATGGGACCAAAGTGGCGATTTGAGTAGCGGAGGATTTCTGGCGCATCGCAACCCCAAGGAGAGTGAAGATGAGCCAGAAATCCTCCGCCCCACCCGTCCGTGTGCCAGCCGAAAAACTGGTGCGCGATATTCGCCGCGCCACGCGCAAGCACCATTCTGCCGAGGACAAGATCCGCATCGTCTTGGAAGGGCTTCGTGGTGAGTAAAGCATCGCCGCCCTTTGCCGCCGCGAAGCCATCGCCGAGAGCCTGTATTACGCTTGGTCGAAGGAATTTCTTGAAGCGGGCAAGCGCCACCTGGCTGGCGATACCGCCCGCGCGGCTACGAGCGATGAAGTGAAGGCACTGCGCCAGGAAGCCCGCGCGCTGAAGGAAGTCGTTGCCGAGCAGACGCTCGAACTACGTCTGAACCGCCCCGGGTTTGTCGGAGGCTCCAACTTCTAAATAGGATGGAGCCGTTATGAGCAAGACGACGAACAAGTTTTCTCCTGAAGTCCGTGC
>JADCGG010000308.1 GCA_020249125.1 Roseomonas sp.
ATCGGATTATGTCATTCTGGGTGGGGGCTCGGCCGGCTGCGTGCTGGCGACGCGGCTTTCGGAAGACCCGGGCACGAGTGTGACGCTGCTCGAAGCCGGCCCCTGGGATCGCAACCCCTGGATTCATATCCCGATGGGCTTTGCGCGGCTTTATGTGACGAAGAAATTCGATTGGAACTACCAGACGGAAGCGGAAGGGGAGCTTGGCGGGCGCAGCGTCTATTGGCCGCGCGGGCGCGTGATTGGCGGTTCGGGCAGCGTCAATGGCCTGGTGTTTCTGCGCGGCAGCCCGCGCGATTATGATCGCTGGTCGCAATCTGGCGCGCGAGGCTGGTCCTATGAAGACTGCCTGCCCTATTTCAAACGCCTGGAAAGCTTTGCCGGGCCGGATAGCGAGTATCGCGGCAAGGATGGCCCGATGCAGATTGCCGAGGTGCCGGAACCATCACCTGGTTGCCGCGCCTTTGTGGAAGCCTGTGTAAAACTCGGCTTCACGCGCAACCGCGACAATAATGGCGATTGGTATGAAGGTGTGGCGCCCAATCAATTGAATGTGCATCGCGGGCGGCGCTGGAGCCCGGCTGTGGCCTATTTGCGCCCCGCCTTGAAGCGGCCCAATCTGCGCGTTGAAACCGAACGTCTTGGCCAGCGTATCCTGATTGAAAATGGCCGCGCGGTGGGCGTGGTGGTGCGCGGCCCGGCAGGTGAGGAAACCTATCGCGCGCGGCGGGAAGTGATCCTTTCCTCAGGCGCCATCGAAAGCCCAAAAATGCTGATGCTGTCGGGTATTGGCGATGCGCAGACACTTCAGGAAATGGGCATTCAGGTGCAGGTTAATGCGCCGGAAGTTGGCAAGAATTTGCAGGATCATTTTATGGTGCGTTTCGCCTACCGCACCAAGCCTTGCGGCACGCTGAATGAAATCATGGCCAACCCGATCCGCGCTGCCGGGCTTGGGCTGGAATGGGCGCTGCGCCGCAAGGGGCAGATGGCGGTGGGCGCTTCGGAAGCGAGCCTTTTTGCCCGCGTATTGCCTGGGTCTGAGGAACCGGAAGTGCAGTTCCAATTCGTCAATTTCAGCCTGGGCGGCAATCAGGGCACCTCGGCGAATGCACTCGCGAAGCATCCCGGTTTTACCTTCAATTTCTGCGTCTGCCGCCCTGATAGCCGCGGCGATTTGACGCTGCGTTCGCCTAATGTCGCGGATAAGCCGGTGATCCGCGCCAATTACCTGACCGCGTCTTCCGATATTCGCATCATGCTGGAATCCGCCAAGCTTGGCCGGCGCATTGCCGCGACGCAGCCCTTCGCCGGGTTGATTGAAAGTGAGCAATTCCCCGGCCCTTCGACCGGCTCAGAAGATGAGATGCTGGATTACATTCGTGGCAATGGCACCACCGTGTATCACCCCTGCGGCACCAATCGCATGGGCGTTGATTCTCGTTCCGTGGTGGATGAGGAATTGCGCGTGCGTGGTGTGCAGGGATTGCGCGTGGTTGATGCCTCGGTCTTTCCGCTTGTGCCGTCTTCCAACATCCATCCCGCAGTGCTGATGCTGGCGGAGCGCGCATCAGACCTTATTCGCCGCGCGGCGTGAAAGGGCTTATCATGAAACCTTCCATTCCTACCCGCCGCGCAACACTATCGGCGTTGCTGGCAACACCCTTTCTTGCCATCAACACCAAGGCGCAGGGCAGCGATTGGCCCAATCGCCCTGTGCGCGTGGTGGTGCCCTGGCCGCCTGGTGGCGGTGCCGATACCACGGCCCGCATGATCTTCCCGAAGCTCGCGCAAAAGCTTGGCCAGCCCTTCGTGATTGAAAACCGCCCCGGCGCTTCCGGCAGTATCGGCGCCGCAGAAGTCGCGCGCGCGGCGCCCGATGGCTATACGCTGCTGCATGATGCAACGCCGTTGGCGATCAACCCCTTCCTCATCAGGGTTTCCTTTGATGCCCTGGCTGATCTGAAGGCGATCTTCCTGCCCATGCAGGTGCCGATGCTTTTGGTGATGCACCCAAGCCAGCCGCCGAAATCCTTGGCCGAGGTGATTGCGCTGGCCAAGGCGCGCCCTGGTGGTCTTGATTGGGCGTCTTCCGGCAATGGTTCAGCGCAGCATTTGGCTTTGGAATTATTCACGCGCGCCGCCGGCATTACGGTGAACCACGTGCCCTATCGCGGTGGAGGACCTGCGCTGACTGATGTGGTGGCTGGCCAGGTCGGATATTTCTTCAGTAATTCGAATGTTTCCTTGCCCTTCGTGCAGGGCGGGCGCGTGCGCGCCGTGGCGCATACCGGGCGCGGGCGCATCGCTGCCTTCCCCGATCTGCCCGCCATTGGCGATACGCTTGCGGGCTATGAGGCTTATGAGTGGAACTGCATCCTCGCCCCCGCCCGCACCCCTTCTGCGATCATCGAAAAACTCAATGCCACCTTGAATGAGGTGGTGCAGGACCCGGAAGTCGCTTCGCGCTACAGCCAGCTTGGCATGGTGGTGCAGCCAAATTCCGTCGCGGAAGCCGATGGTTTTCTGCGCAGCGAGACAGAAAAATGGGGTCGCGTGATCAGGGAAGCGAATATCAAGCTGGAATAGACGCTGCCTATCCAGCCAGGAATTTCTCCGCCGCGCTGGCAAGCACCTGGCAGCCCAGCGCCAGATCCTCATCCTTCGTGTCTTCCGCCCAATGATGGCTGATGCCGCCAATGGAAGGCACGAAGATCATGGAAGCCGGCATCAGACGCGCGATATATTGCGCATCATGGCCTGCGCCTGACGGCATTTGCTGCCACAGCCCCGGCGCATGCGATTCTGCCGCTTGATCAAGTGCCGCCATCATGGCGGGGTCGCAAATGGCGGGCGTCGCGCGGCTCATTTGCGTCAAAGTCGCGGGGCATTTTTCGCGCCGATTGCTTTCCTGCACCAAGGCGCGCAGCCCGGCTTCCATGCGTTCCAGTACGGGCATGGAGACATCACGGAATTGGAACAGCACATCCGCGCTGCCCGGGATGATGGAAGGCGCGCCGGGGTCAAGGCTGATGCGCCCTGTGGTCCAGGTGCTGCGCGGGCCGCAGATGCGCGGGAATTCCTGATCAATCGCGGCGAGCAGCCGCACGGCGGAAAGCCCCGCATCCTTGCGTTCCGCCATGGTGGTGCCGCCGGCATGGTCCTGCTGGCCCTGGAATTGGATACGCCATTGCCAGATAGCAACAATTCCCGTCACCACCCCCACACGCAGCCCTTGGCTTTCAAGCTGCGTGCCTTGTTCGATATGCATTTCATAGAAACCCTTATGGCGCCGGGGTTCCAATTGCATACGCGGCTTGCCCGCAAGCCCCGCCGCCGCCAAGGCATCACGTAGCGGTGTGCCATCATTGCGGCTGCGGCTCTGGTCAATTTCTTCTTCGGTCAACTGCCCGATGATGGAACGGCTACCCAGAAAGCCGCCTTCGAAATGCCCTTCCTCATCGGCGAAAGCCGCGACATCCACAGGCAAGCCGGCGCGTGCCAGCGCAACACCGGCCATTACCCCAAGCGCGCCATCCAGCCAGCCGGCGTAATTCTGGCTTTCAATATGGCTGCCCACCAGCAAATGCGGCCCTGGCCCCTTGTGCCGGCCATAGACATTGCCGATTCCGTCAATGCTGGCCTCCAGCCCGCATTCTCGCAGTTTATCCATCAACCAATGACGGCTTTCCATATCCTGCGGCGAATAGGTGGGGCGATGCACGCCGGTCTTATAGGCGCCGATTTTGCGCAATTCATGAAGATCGGCAAGGAAACGATCGGCGTTGATCTGCACCATAGCGAGAACCTTTGGTTGAGAAATTTTACTTTTGATTAATACCAAAAAATTCTTAGCAGAAAAATCACCCGGAAACCAATCCTGTTAACTGTTCAACAACCAGGGATGGGCTTTTCTTAAGCGCGTCACAACAAGCGTGACTCTGAGGAGTGAAAAATCCATGCAAACCAACCGTCGCGTTGAACAGGCCGATTCCGCTTTCACTTGTGTTGCCCTGCTGGAAACCAGCAGCGGCGCCGAACTTCACATGCGCGACGCGCGTGGCAAATTGCTCCGCCTGCCGTTGCGGGATGGTGATGCCCTCAGTCACCTTGCCACGCTTGCCGCCTTCAATGGCCCCGGCCGCCCGAATCGCGCCAGGCTGCGGAGCCACTGACAGGGCGGGCTAAAGGGTCAGCCCGCCATCCACAACAATGGTCTGCCCGGTCACCATCGCGGCACCGGCCAGCAGGAAGACCATCACCTCGGCCAAATCCGCCGTGGTGCAACGCCGCTTCAGCAGCGCGTTTTCAATACTGCCGCGGCGCTGTTCTTCGGTCCATTCAATCATCCAGGTGGAATCAACCGCCCCCGGCGCCACCGCATTCACGCGCACTTCAGGCGCAAGCCCGCGCGCCAGATTCTTTGTCAGGCTCACCACCCCCGCCTTGGTCGCGCCATAGGCCATGGAAGACCCGGCGTGGGTAAGGCCGGCGATGGATGCCACACTCACCACCGCGCCACCGGCAGCGCGCAAAGCGGGCGCGGCGGCCTTGGTGCAGCGAAACACGCCCAGCAGGTTAACCTGCAAGACCGTATCCCATAAATCTTCCGTCAGCCTATCGAATTCATTCGGCGCGATGGTGGTTTTCGTGCCCGGCGTGCCTGCATTATTCACCAAATAATCCAGACGGCCGAGGTCAGCCACCGCCTGTTCAACCATGCGTTTGCAATCCGCCGCATCGGCTACATTGCCGGGTGCTGCAATCACATCGCGGCCCAGCGCACGCAGCCGCGCCACTTCAGCAGGGCCTCGCTCATCGCCCACCAAATGGTTGATGGCGACCTTGCAGCCATTGGCGGCGAGCATCTCAACAGTGGCAAGGCCAATGCCGGAAGCACCCCCGGTCACCAGTGCGGTCTTGCCTTTCAGATCATAGCTTGCGGTCATTGGTCACGCTCCATTCCTGCCATTGATGGGGTCGGGCATGGCACTTCCCTTGCGCCCGGTTTCCAGCCTAGCCTGCCTTGCAAAGCCCGCAGGAACAAGCGGGCCGGAGGAAACCGATGAAGAGATGGCTTTTCGCGCTTGCCGCGATCCTTGGCGCCTGGGCGCTGCCCGCCTCGGCCCAGATTTCCATGGTGGTGAATTTTTCCGCAGGCGGGCCATCGGATATCGTCGCGCGGCTGATGCAGAATGACATGGCGGCAGCGCTGGGCCAGCCCGTGGTGGTGCGCAACGTGCTAGGCGCTGGTGGCACCATCGGCACGGCGGAAGTGGTCCGCGCGCGGCCAGATGGGCAGACCATCCTGCTTTCCCCCATCGGCCCCATCGCCATCCAGCCGCATTTTCGCAGCAACCTGACCTACAAGCTTGAAAACCTCGCCGCCATTTGTCAGGTGGCTGATAGCCCGGTGATCATGATGACACCGAAGAATTCCGGCCTCCGGCGCGTGGCGGATGTGATTGCGCGGGCGCGGGCGGAAAATGGCGGCATGCCCTTCGCCTCCACCGGGGCGGGCAGCATTCCGCATATTTCCATGGTGGCGCTGATGCGTGCCGCGAATATCCAGATGAACCATGTGCCGTTTCGTGGATCGGGCGAGGTGATGCTCGCCTTCCAGCAAGGGCAGTTGCAGCTTTTTACGGACCAGACCTTGTTGATCCGGCAATATGATTTGCACCCGATCGCCTTCCTGACCGAACGCCGCAACCCGGAATTCCCCGAGGTGCCCACTATACGCGAAGAAGGCCATGACCTGGTCTATACGATCTGGAGCGGGCTTTACGCCCCCGCCGGCACGCCGGAACCCATTCTGGCGCGGCTGGAAGCGGCCTGCGAAAGGGCGGTGAAGGCCGAGAGCTTCATTGAAGGCATGAAGCGCGTGGCCCAGCCGATCCTCTATCGCAATCGCGCGGAATTCGCCGCGTTTTCCCAGTCTGAAAGTGAAAAATTCCGTAGCCTGATCGAAGCCACGGGGCTCCGTTCTGCCGAATAGGGGCGTGTCAGGGCGGGGCCGGTTGCGCCGGGGGCGGCTTCGCGCTACCGCCCCCGCGTGCTGTCTCAACCGCCTCCATTGCGGCTGGATGATTATGATTTCGTCCTGCCTGAACACCTGATCGCGCAGGCGCCGATCCGCCCGCGCGATGCTGCGCGCATGCTTGTAGTGCGCCCGGATGGTCTGGAAGATCGTGGCGTGCGGGATCTGCCCGCCCTGCTTGGCCCCGGCGATGTCATGGTGGTGAATGATACGCGCGTCATCCCCGCGCGGCTGCATGCAAGGCGCGGTCAGGCGCGGGTGGAAATCATGCTGAACCGGCATGAGGAAGCGGGCATTTGGCACGCGCTGATCCGCAATGCGCGCCGCCTGAAGGCCGGCGATGAAATCGCGATTGAGGGCGCCGAAGATTGCATCGCCCGTGTTCTGGACACGCCCGAAGGCGGCGCCGCGCGGCTTGATTTCGGCCCGGATCAGGCACGGCTGGCAGCGGCCTTGGAAAAGGCGGGGGAGGTTCCTCTGCCGCCCTATATCAGTCGTCCCGAAGGCCCGACCACGGAAGATAGCAGCGATTACCAAACGATTTTCGCCCGCCGCCCTGGCGCTGTCGCCGCACCAACTGCCAGCCTGCATTTCACCGAAGCCCTGCTGGCGGCCTTGGATGCGCGCGGTGTCAAGCGTGTGACCGTCACGCTGCATGTTGGTGCCGGCACCTTCCTGCCGGTGCGCACGGATGATGCGCGGGCGCATAAATTGCACGAGGAATGGGGCGAAATCACCCCAGACGCCGCCGCCCAATTGAACGCGGCGCGCGCAACGGGCGGGCGCATCATCGCCATCGGCACCACCGCCTTGCGCCTTTTGGAAAGTGCGGTGCGGCCGGATGGTACCATCGAATCCTTTCGCGGCCTGACGGATTTGTACCTGCTGCCGGGCCATGAGTTTCGCAGCGCCGATGCGCTGATGACGAATTTCCACCTGCCGCGCAGCACGCTATTCATGCTGGTTTGCGCCTTTGCCGGGGATCAGCGCATGCGCGGCGCCTATGCCCATGCCATCGCGCAGCATTATCGCTTCTATTCCTATGGCGATTCTTCGCTGTTGTTTCGAGCGGAAGAAACCGCATGAGCCTGTCCTGGCAGCATGAAGCGCAGGATGGCGCAGCGCGGGCGGGCGTTTTGCACACGGCCCATGGCACGGTACCAACACCGGTCTTCATGCCGGTTGGCACCGCCGGCACGGTAAAGGCCATGACCGCGGATGCGGTGCGCGCCACCGGTGCCCGCATGGTGCTGGGCAATACCTATCACCTGATGCTGCGCCCCGGCGCTGAACGCATTGCGCGGCTTGGCGGCCTGCATCGCTTCATGGATTGGCACGGGCCCATCCTGACGGATTCCGGCGGCTTCCAGGTCATGTCGCTTTCTGGTTTGCGTAAGATGGATGCTGATGGCGTCACCTTCCAAAGTCATGTGGACGGGTCTCGCCATCGCCTGACGCCAGAACGCAGCGTGGAAATCCAGCATCTGCTCGGCGCCGATGTCACCATGTGTTTTGATGAATGCACGCCCTTTCCTGCGACGCATGAACAGGCCGCGACATCCATGCGGCTTTCCATGCGCTGGGCGGCACGCAGCCGGGAAGCCTTTGTGCCGCGCGCCGGCCATGGCTTGTTCGGCATTGTGCAGGGCAGCGTTTTCCCTGATCTGCGCGCGGAAAGTGTCGCGGCGCTGACGGGCATTGGCTTTGAAGGTTATGCGGTTGGCGGGCTTGCGGTGGGTGAGGGGCAAGACGCCATGTTCACCACGCTGGGATGCACCACGCCGCTGCTGCCTGCCGATAAGCCGCGCTATCTGATGGGGGTGGGCACGCCATCAGACCTGATCGGCGCCGTGCGGCGTGGCATTGATATGTTTGATTGCGTCATGCCAACCCGTTCTGGCCGCACGGGCCGCGCCTATACGCGGGGCGGCATGATCAATATCCGCAATGCCCGCCATGCCGAGGATGACCGCCCGTTGGACCCCGGCTGCGCCTGCCCCGCTTGTCGCCGCCATTCGCGCGCCTATCTGCATCACCTGTTCAAGGCGAATGAAATGCTAGGGCCCATGCTGCTGACGTGGCACAATATCCAATACTACCAGGATCTGATGGCGGAACTGCGTGCCGGTATTCTGGCGGGTGATCTTGCCGACACAGCCGCGCGCATTGAAGCCGGCTGGCAGGCGGAAAAGGAAAATGCGGCATGAGTGATCTTTCGCAACTTACCCAGCTTGGCCAGGCCACGCAGCAACCGCAAAGCCCGGAACAGGCGGTGCTGGAACGTGTGGGCAATCCGCATCCTGCGTTGCGTTATTGTATCCGTTTCACCGCGCCGGAGTTTACCTCACTCTGCCCGCTGACGGGTCAGCCGGATTTCGCGCATCTGGTGCTTGATTACGTGCCGGATGCCTGGATTGTGGAAAGCAAATCACTGA
>JADCGG010000309.1 GCA_020249125.1 Roseomonas sp.
AACCTTCCCGGCGGTGATCAGATTGTAAGTTAAGATTGGACGCAGCCGGCGACCCAAGCGGGAGGGGAATCAATCACCCTGTGGGCATCACGCGAGTTTCGAGATCACGCAGGCTCGCCTGAGAAATTGGCAACCTGTTGCGTATCTCTTGCAAGTAACCTTCCGGCCCACCATAGACTACCCAATTATCCGGGTCCACGAATCGTTCACCTGACAAACCGAATGAAACCACCTCTCCCGTTTCATCATAAACGCGCAGCGTTTCTGACAGAGCCCAGACCTGCCGCTTCTGCTGGTCAATCATCTCGGCGATCATTTTCTTGTCCCAATCCGGTTCGGCCATGGCGCGACCGCCCCAATCCGCTGCGCTAGTGGCGCCTTGGGCCTGTTCCGCAAGCCGGGCAATCTCCGCCGAGCGTTCCGCTGCGCGCGGGTCAATCGCCACCACCACTGCCGGGCCACGATCCGCCCGCGCGACAACGTCGGCGGCAGGGGCCTTCCGCTGCATGCTCGCCTTCAGCGCAAGTGCCGTGAGCTGCCCGGCATCAAAGCCGCCACCAAAACCCGGTATCTTCGGGCCGGCGCCCAGAAAACCAATCGCCATGGGTTTTTCCCCGCCTCGCAAGGCCGTTCTTGACCAGATGTCATTAGACAACCGATAGATGAATAAAAGGTTAATAGCTCAGCGTCTTCTTCGAGCACATATGGAAAATCTCACAAGTGACGCCCTTCTTCCAGGGCAAGAACTCCGTGCCGCAGCTGGGTGCGGGGAATGATTATGTCTCCGCCTGGAATGGCGCGGACCTGATTTACGGGCATGATGTCGGTGGCGTGCTGACGGGTGATGATTACCTGCGCGGCGATGCCGGCTCTGATACGATCTTTGGCGGCGCCGGTGCAGATAGCATTGTCGGGGCGCGGGATTCGGATCGGCTCACCGGCGGGGCGGGGCGCGACCACTTTGTCTATTCCACCGATGACATGGCCACGCCCAGAGCAATTGATGTCATCACGGATTTCCAGCAATTTTCAGACCTTTTGGTGTTCAGTTCGATAGACACCAACGCGTCGCTTGCTGGTGATCAGGCTTTTGCCTTTCGTGATAGTCTGAGTTTCAGTGCCAGCGGTATCGCTGAAATTCGGTGGTATCAATCCGGCGGCAATACCTTTGTGCAGGCCGATATGGGCGATGGCGTGGCTGACATTACGCTGCAGATCCAGGGGTTGGTAAACCTACTGGCGCAGGATTTCACTTTGTGAGGCTGACGATCATTGCCGGGGAGATTTCTCCCCGGCAATGATCACACACTATTCCAGCAAGTCGCCGCGAGACGCGCCCCCAGCCCAATCAAGGCACCGGTGTCACCCGTGTTTCAAGATCAAGTAGAGTAGCTTTAGAAATTTCTAGCCCTTTACGCTGAAAATCAATATACTTCGAAGGACCGCCAAACACTTCCCAATTATTGTGACTTTCGAAGCGCGCACCATCGAGGCTGAAAGCAACTGCCTCTCCTGTTTCATCATAAACGCGCAGCGTTTCTGTAATAGCCCAGACCTGCCGCTTCTGCTGGTCAATCATCTCGGCGATCATTTTCTTATCCCAATCCGGTTCGGCCATGGTGCGGCCGCCCCAATCCGGTGCGCTAGCGGCGCCTTGGGCCTGTTCCGCAAGCCGGGCAATCTCCGCCGAGCGTTCCGCTGCGCGCGGGTCAATCGCAATCACCACTGCCGGGCTACGATCCGCCCGCGCCGCAACGACGGCCGCAGGGGCCTGCCGCTGCATGCTCGCCTTCAGCGCAAGTGCCGTGAGCTGCCCGGTATCAAAGCCGCCACCAAAACCCGGTATCTTCGGGCCGGCATCCAGAAAACCAATAGCCATGGGTTTTTCCCCGTTCTGCAAGGCCGTTCTTGACCAGACTTCTTTAAGCAGACGATAGGTTAATTAAAAGTTAATTACTTCATTTTTTTCGTGCCAGTATATGGAAAATAGATGGCTAAGTGCCTGACTTTTGACCTCGATGAGGTGCCCTTTCTTCCGACGAAGGCTTTGGACCCCGCTGCCCCCCATCGCATGCTTCACCCGCTTCATGCCAAGGTGCCCACCACATCAAGGGAGAAGCTCAAAATGCCCGATAACGGCGCCCAAAAACATTCACGCAGCTACCTGCTGGCGGTGGAGGATCAGGAATTCCTGCTCCGCGATGAAATGCGCCCTTTTCGCTTCGGCATGGAATACGCGAAGGCCGAATATGCTTTGCGTGATTGGGGTGTGCGGTCCACCGTGGTGGTGTTTGGTTCCGCCCGCACGCCGAGTGCCGAGGAGGCGGCGGCACTCGCCAAGAAAGCGCGCGGAACAGCGGAAAAACGCGCCGCACAGAAGGCGCTTGAACGGTCCCGCTTTTATGAGGATGCGCGCGCTTTCGCCCGCATTGTTTCCATGCGGGGCGGCGCGCTCGCCACATCTGGCGCGCAGCGCGACAACGTCATTGCAACCGGCGGCGGGCCTGGGATTATGGAAGCGGCCAATCGCGGCGCTTCCGAATGCGGCGCGCCTTCCATCGGCTTCAACATCACCCTGCCGCATGAACAGGC
>JADCGG010000031.1 GCA_020249125.1 Roseomonas sp.
AGCGCCGGGATGTCGGCCAGCGCGGTCGTCACCGGCAGCAGAAGCGCCGGGGAAGGGGGCGGCGTATCGCCGGAAACGGCGATCTTGTCCAGGGCTACGGCGTCTTTTTCGTGAAAAGGGCCAACGCGCATCCGGCGCAGCGCCGTAATATGCCCAACCGTGCCGCAGGCGCGTGCGATGTCGCGCGCCAGGCTCCGCATATAAACGCCCTTGCCGGATTCCACGAGGAAGATGGCGGTATCTGCATCCGGCCTTTCGATCAGTTCAAAACGATCCACCCGCGCCGGGCGCGCGGCGAGTTCCGGAATTTCCCCCGCACGCGCCAAATCATAGGCGCGTTCGCCAGCCACCTTGATGGCGGAAAATATCGGCGGCACCTGCATGATATCGCCAATGAATTGCGGCAGGGCGGCGCGGATGGTGGCATCATCGGGCCGCGCATCTGACGTGCCGATCACCTTTCCATCCGCATCATCAGAATCCCGCGCTTCGCCGAATTTCAGCGTGAAGCGATAGGATTTCGTGCCATCCATCACGTAAGGCACGGTCTTGGTCGCCGCGCCAAAGGCAATCGGCAGCACGCCCGTTGCCAGCGGGTCCAGCGTGCCGCCATGGCCGCATTTCTGCGCATTGAAGCCACGCTTGCAAAGTGTCACCACATCGGTCGAGCCAATGCCTGTCGGCTTGTCAATGATCAGCCAGCCATCAAGGGCAATGCCCTTCGGCTTCTTGTGGTGGCGATGCTTGCCGCGCGGCGGGCCGGGGCGCCTTTCGCGAATTTCGCTCATGGCGTTTCGTCCTCGCCCGGTTTGGCTTGTAAATCGCGCTGCACTTCAGGCCGGCGCATCACTTCATCAATATGCATGGCGTAATCCAGCGCGGTATCGGGCTGGAAATGCAGATCAGGAGCATATTTCAGCCGCACAGCGTGGGAGACTTCGCGCCGCAGAAAGGAACTGACGCGCCTGAGGCCGGCCAATTCTTCCTTGGTGATTTCGCGCCCAAGGGCCGCGACAAACGCGGTCATGTGCTTCAAATCTGGTGAGGCACGCACCTCGGTCACCGTGACATGCAGGCCCTGCAAGGCGGGGTCGCGAAATTCCTCTCGCGCGAAGGTGGCGGAAAGCGCGTGGCGCACTTCTTCGGCCACGCGCAATTGACGCTGGGAAGGGCCTTCCGCCCGGCCATGATGCTGATGCTTGGTCATGCGCGTGTTCTCTGCCCGAACCTTCAGGATCGGGCCTTCCAGGATGATGAAGCGGTGACGGGCTTCGGATCAGCCCGCTACCGTTTCCGTCTCATAGCATTCGATCTGATCGCCAACGCGGATGTCATCGTAATTCGCGAAGGACATGCCGCATTCCAGGCCATTGCCCACTTCGCGGACATCATCCTTGAAGCGACGCAGCGTGGACAATTCGCCCTGATGGATCACCACGCCATCGCGCAGCAACCGCACCCCGGCGCCGCGCTTGACCTGGCCTTCCGTGATACGGCAGCCGGCCACCTTGCCGATGCGCTTGACTTCGAAGACCTGCAAGATTTGCGCATAGCCCAGGAATTTTTCGCGCTGCACGGGCGCCAGCTTGCCCTTGACCAGCTTTTCAATGTCATCGGCAACTTCATAGATGATCGAATAGTAACGGATTTCGACACCTTCGCGCTGCGCCAAATCACGCGCCTGCGATGTGGCGCGCACATTGAAGGCGACAATCACCGCATCGGACGCCTTGGCAAGCTGAATATCGGATTCAGTGATCTGACCAACCGCGCTATGCAGCACGCGCACGCGCACTTCTTCATTGCCAAGCTTGCCGAGCGTAACACCGATCGCTTCCGAACTGCCCTGCACATCGGCCTTCACCACAACAGCGACTTCCTTCTGCTCACCCGCCTGGATGCGGGCCAGCATATCGGTCAGGCTGCCACGGCCAGCGCCGGCAGTGGCGGTCGCTTTTTCGCGCAGCTTGCGCTGGCGGAATTCAGAAATTTCCCGCGCGCGGGCTTCATTTTCCACGGCGATGAAATTCTCGCCCGCTGTCGGCACGCCGGATAGGCCCAGGATTTCCACCGGCAAGGATGGCCCGGCGTCTTTCAACTGCCGGCCCTTGTCATCCAGCATGGCGCGCACGCGGCCCCATTCGGCGCCGGCGACAACGATATCGCCTTGCTTCAGTGAACCCTTTTGCACCAGCACGGTCGCCACCGGGCCACGCCCGCGGTCGAGCTTGCTTTCAATCACGGTGCCTTCGGCAGCGCGATCCGGATTGGCGCGCAGGTCAAGGATTTCCGCTTGCAGCGAAATCGCTTCCAGCAACTTGTCCAGATTGATCTTCTGGGTGGCCGAGACTTCAATTTCCTGAGTCTCACCGCCCAGGCTTTCCACCACCACTTCGTATTGCAGCAATTCCTGCTTCACGCGTTCGGGCTTCACGCCGGGCTTATCAATTTTGTTGACGGCGACAATCAGCGGCACATTGGCCGCACGCGCATGGCGAATGGCTTCCACCGTCTGCGGCATAACGCCATCATCGGCGGCCACTACAAGCACCACCATATCCGTCACCGAAGCGCCACGCGCGCGCATGGCGGTGAAGGCTGCGTGGCCGGGTGTGTCAATGAAGGTCACGCGGTCACCCGCCGGCACCGTGATCTGATAAGCGCCGATATGCTGCGTGATGCCCCCCGCTTCATGGGCGACAACATCGGTCTTCCGCAGCGCATCCAGCAGGCTGGTCTTGCCGTGGTCCACATGGCCCATGATGGTGACCACGGGCGGACGCGGCAGCAATTCCGTATCCGCGTCTTGCGCGCCTTCCAGGCCGATTTCGACATCGGATTCACTGACGCGCTTCACGCGATGGCCGAATTCCTGCACCACCAATTCGGCGGTATCGGCATCAATGCTTTGCGTCAGCGTCGCCATCACGCCCATGCGGAACAGGCTTTTCACCACTTCGCCGCCGCGCGCGGCCATGCGATTGGCCAATTCCTGCACGGTGATGCTTTCCGGCACCACCACTTCGCGCACCACGCGTTCGGTCCCGGAACGCAGCCGCGCCAATTCCTGCTGGCGCCTTTCACGTTCACGCGCGCGCCGGACAGAGGCGATGGACCGTGTCCGTTCATCCTCACCTTCCAGCGCAGCGGCGACGTCAATGCGGCCTTCGCGGCGGCGATCAGCACCGGGCGGAGATTTCTTGACCGGCGCGGGCGTGAGCCGCTTGGCCGGACCAGGCGCCGCACCAGGGCGGCGCAGCGCCGGGCGGCGCGGCCCATCCTCATCCTCATCCGAAGGCGCACGCGCCTTGAGTGTCAGCTTGACCGGCGGTTCTGAAGGCGCGGCTGGCTTGCGCGCCGGCGCACCAGCGGGGCCCCGGCTTGGTGCTGCGGCAGGTGCCGCGGCTTTCGGTGGGGGCGCGGGGCGACGAGCCGCTTCCTCAGCGGCGCGGGCTTCCTGCTCCGCACGGCGGGCGGCTTCTTCCTTGGCGCGGGCTTCTTCTTCCACGCGGCGCGCGGCTTCTTCGGCAGCAGAGCGCACCATCAGCGCCTGACGTTCGCGTTCCTCACGCTGGCGCTGCGCTTCGTTGCGGCGGTTTTCTTCCAGCACCCTTTGCCGCATGGCGAGTTCCGCCTGGGTCAGGGGCCGGCCTGTGCTGGTGGTGCGGGCGGCTTGGCCACCGGCACCTTGGCGGCCACCGGCACCGGGGCGCCCAGGCGCGCCACCGGCGCGGCCCGCGGGTGGGGGTGCCATTGGCACGCGCGCTGAAGGCGGCGCTGGAGGCGCCACGGCAGCCGGAGCAGGGGCCGGCTGCGGCGTGACTGGCGCAGCTGCGGGCGCAGCGGCCACTGGCGTCGGCGCCTGCGCCGGCGGTTCGGCGACGGGTGCGGGCGCCGATGGGGGCGTCACTTCCGCCGGCGCTGCCACCGTCTGGCTCGGCGCGGGAGGGACGGGGGGTGGCGCTGCGGGTGCTGGCGCCGGCGCGGCAGGCGCCTTGGCGACGGGTGCTGGCGCTGGCGCGGCGACAGGCGTCGCCGGGGCGGGGCCCAGCGCGCGCGCGCCAGGCACACCAATGCTAGGCCGTACCGGGCTTGGCGCCACGGCGCGTTTCTTCACAACCTCGACCTGCACGGTCTTGGATCGGCCATGGCTGAAGGATTGGCGGACGCTGCCCGCATCCACCGTCTTGCCAAGCTCGAGGCGTCCGCCGGGCCGAAGGCTCAGCCTGCTTTTACCCGCGTCCTGCTCGTTCTGGTCACTCATTCGCCGCTTTGAACCCGATCATCTGATACACATTGAGCCGCCGCATAACCCGGACAGCTTTAGGATTTAGACACCATCTGGCGGAGAAAGGCCAGAAAGCCTACCCGCCTCAGACCGGATGGCTTCCGCCAAACGGCCCGGCGCGACCGCCACATGAACAATGTGGTCACGCCCAAAAACCCGCCCCAATTCAGCGGCGGAAAGCGGCGCAATCGCCGCCATGTCACCGCCAGAGAGGCGTTCTCGCTCTGCCGTGCTGCCATCCTTGGCCTGCACCAGCAAGGCAATTCGATCCGCGGTGCGCCATTCCCGCACCGCCTGCCAACCTGCCACCGCCTGACCCGCCCGGCGCGCAAGCCCCAGCAGATCGGCAATCCTGGCACGCAGCCCCTGTTGCAGCAGCGCCGCCAAGCCAGGTGGCACCACCACAGGACCACGCGCTGCGCGCGTAAAGGCCCCCCGGCTGATGGCGCCTTCTAGCACATCGCCCCGCGCGCTCAACCACATTCCCCGCCCTGGCAGCTTTTCAGCTAGATCGGGCAGGATTTCGCGCCCCGGACCCAGCACAAAACGGATCATCTCTGCCTTGGGCAGGCTGTCGCGCGTAACAATGCAACGGCGAAGCGGGCCCTTTTCGGGCTCATCCTCCTCCGGCAGGGCGGTGGCCTCGCTCAGGGCCGTGCCTCATGCCTCATCGCCGAGCCAACCGGCACGACGACGCGCTTCCATCACGATGGCATTGGCCGTTTCCTCATCCACCGCTTCGGCACCAAGGATTTCTACCAATTCATCACCCGCGAGATCGGCCAAATCTTCGAGCGACTTCACGCCCTTTTCGCCAAGCGTCACCATCATCGCCGGCGTGAAGCCACCCACTTCGATCAGCACATCATCTACGCCAAGGTCACGGCGTTTTTCATCCATTTCGGCATCTCGCTTTTCGATGAAGGCTTCAGCGCGACGCTTCAATTCGGCGGCGACACTTTCATCAAAGCCTTCGATTTCGGCCAATTCCTCATCAGGCGCCTGCACGATGTCTTCGATGGAACCGAAGCCTTCCTGCACCAAAAGCCCCGCGATCACATCATCCACATCCAGCGCTTCCACAAACAGGCCGGTGCGGCGGCGGAATTCCTCCTGGCGGCGTTCGCTTTCTTCGGCTTCCGTCAGGATATCCACATCATAGCGCGTCAGCTGCGACGCAAGCCGCACATTCTGCCCGCGACGCCCGATGGCGAGGCTGAGTTGATCATCCGGCACCACCACTTCCACGCGGCGGCCTTCATCATCCAACACAACCTTGCTGACTTCAGCGGGCGCCAGCGCATTCACGATGAAGGTCGCCTGGTCCTGCGACCAGGGGATGATATCAATCTTTTCGCCCTGCAATTCCGCAACCACCGCCTGCACGCGCGAACCGCGCATACCAACGCAGGCACCCACGGGGTCAATGGAACTATCACGGCTGATCACCGCCATCTTGGCGCGGCTGCCAGGGTCCCGCGCCACGGCCTTGATTTCGATGATGCCATCATAGATTTCCGGCACTTCCTGCGCGAACAGCTTCGCCAGAAAACCGGGATGGGTGCGAGAGAGGAAAATCTGCGGCCCGCGCGGTTCTTCACGCACATCATAGATATAAGCGCGCACACGATCCCCATTACGGAAGGCTTCGCGGGGGATGGTTTCATCACGCCGCAGCAGCGCTTCCGCGCGGCCCAGATCCACCATCAGATTACCGTATTCGGTGCGCTTGACCGTGCCATTGATGATTTCACCAACGCGGTCCTTGTATTCTTCGAATTGCTTGCGGCGTTCCACTTCACGCACGCGCTGCACAATCACCTGCTTCGCGGTTTGCGCGGCGATGCGGCCAAAATCAATCGGCGGCAGCGGGTCCACGATGAATTCGCCAAGCTGAATGCCGGGCTTGATCTTTTGCGCGATACGCAAAGGGATTTGTGTGGCTTCGCTTTCAACCGGTTCGGCTTCCACCACTTCGGTGAAGCGTTCCAGCTTCACGCGGCCATCCTTGCGGTCAATGGTGGCGCGGATATCCTTCTCAAGCCCGTATTTGGCGCGACCAGCCTTTTGGATGGCCTGTTCCATGGCTTCCAGCACTTCCTCACGCTCGATCATTTTCTCGCGCGCGACGGCATCGGCAACTTGCAGCAATTCCGGACGGGCAATGGCGATATCAACGGCCATGGCGCATTCTCCTGTTAATGGGTCATTGTGGTTGGGGCATCGGCTTTCGCCGTCGCCGCGATCAATTCATCGGTCAGCACCAGCTTGGCGCGGCGGATATTGCCGCGCGGCAGGGCGATTTCGCTGCCATCATCAAGCTTGAGCCGCGCTTCGGCGTCATCCGCGCCAAGTGCCACGCCGCGAAAACGCTTGCGGCCATCCAGCGGGATATTGAGTTCAACAGTCGCCACATGGCCGGCAAAGCGGTTCCAATCTTTTACGCGCGTCAGCGGGCGATCGATCCCGGCTGAGGAGACTTCCAGCATCCATTCGCCGCGGATCGGGTCCGCCACATCCAGCACGGCGCCCACGGCGTGGCTGATGGTTTCGCAATCATCCACGGTGAAGGGCGCTTCATCGGCGCGGTCCGCCATGATCTGCACCACGGGGCGTTCCTTGCCGGAAACCTGCACGCGCACCAATTCGTAGCCAAGCTGCGTCAGGCTTGGCAGGATCGCTTCCGCGATGCGGGCTTCAAGCCCTTCGTGATGAGGCAGATCAGGCTGCAAAAACAAAAAAGGCGGCCTTTTTCAAGGCCACCCCCCGTAAGATCGGATGGTGTGATTGGCTTGTTGCTAGCCCCCGCACCGCCAAAAGGCAAGGGCTACGCGAATTTTATGGAAAATACTGGACGGGAGGACGAGGGTTGTTTAGTGTTGAACTATATGCCGGATGAACCCAACGCCCTTCCAATTCATCGCCGCGCGCTAGCTGGTGCGGTGCTGCCCCTGATTGGCCTTGCGCCTTTGCCGGCGCGGGCGGCTCGGGTGTTTCGCTTTGACCAAAGCCAGGGCAGGCTTGAATTCATCGCGCGGCATTTGATGGTGCTGACGTCAACGGGGCAGTTTTCGCGCTTTGACTGCGAATTGGTCCTGGACCCTGAAAAGCCAGAGACCGCGCGCGTGGCGGTGCAGGTGGAAACCGGTTCCATCACCCATGCCTATCCGGGGGCGGCGGATTTGCTGCGCTCGCCCGCCTATTTTGATGCGGAACGCTGGCCGCTGGCGCGGTTTTCGGGCCGCGCCGCACCCGGCGGGCGGATCGAGGCCTTTGAGCTTGCCGGCCCCTTGGAAATGCGCGGCATGACGCAGCCCGTGACGATGCAGGCCAGGCTTTCGCGCCGCCGCAGGGATGCCGCGACGGGGGCGGAAATTGTGGATTGCACTGCGCGTGGCGATGTGAGCCGTTCTGCCTTCGGCATGGTGGCAGACATGGCGGCCACGGGGGATCGCGTGCAATTGGCGGTGTCCGTCAGCCTGGTGATTGGATAGGCGAATGCAGGCGGCGTGGTCTGTCGCGCAACGGCGCCTGCATTGGGCCATGGCCGCGCTGGTTTTTGTGAACTTCCTGCTGGCGCTGGTGATGGTGGCGCTGCCGCTTTCGGCGCTGCTGGCGAAAATCCTCACCTATCAATTGCATAAGAGCCTCGGTTTGCTGCTGATACCGCTGTGGGTTTGGCGGCTTTGGCTGTTGTGGCGGCGTGGCCGGCCCGCGCCTATCACGCTGCCCGGCTGGCAGCACAATGCGGCGCGGTGGGGGCAGGGCGTGCTTTATGCGCTGCTGATCGCCGTGCCGGTGTTGGGTTTTTTGAGCGCCGCAGCGGCGCCGATAGGCGTGGAGACAGTGTTCTTCCTGATCCTGCCCATTCCGCATCCGTTTCCGCCCGATCAGGCTTTGTATGATGTGCTGCGGCCTTTGCATCAGGGGGCGGCTTGGGGGTTGGTGGTGTTGGCGCTCGGACATGGCGCGATGGCGATCCATCATCACCGACAGGGCTTGCCGATTTTGTGGCTGATGTGGCGTGGGCGCTAATCAGTTTCGGCGCCATTCCCAATGCAGCGGCTGGCGGCCTTCGCGCAGCGCCTTCGCCTCATAGCGTGTCGGCGGCCAGCCGAAGGGGCTGGTTTCAGCCCGCGCGCCACCATGGGAAGTAATTCGGGATGGACAAAGCGCCATTTGGCAAGGAATCGGCAAGCAACTTCCAGCCACTTACGATGTTGCAGGCACGTTTGACTCAGAGTAGAAATTTCTCGTTGTAGAGTTTGAAAGACTATCTGAGATTGGCGTTTGGATTGTTCTGGATCGGAGATGCATCTTTGTCTAAGAACATCGGAATCCCTTTTAGAAGCTTGGCGGCTATTCTTTTGGTCTCCTGCGGATGGCCAGAGGCAAAGAATCGTCATGAGGTAACGGATCGCCACATAGATGGCGGTCAAATTATCAATAGCGTTGGAAAAGAGGACGAAGACCTAAAACTGGCCACACAGTATTGTAATGGTTTAGCTCGTCAATTCGGTAATTTTTCTGGGCCGCCAGTTAATGGTCGTCGGGGTTTCGAGTGTGGTAACTGGGTTACTGGAGAGCCAGTCGTGCGCTTGGTTGCTAACGCGTCTAATTCACCGCGAAACATTAGTCCTCCTCGTGCTCCGGCCCAGGCTGTGCAGCCAGGAATTCAAAACCTAGAACAAGCACGCTTAGAGGCCATAGAAATGGCGCGTGCGGAGGCCGAGAAGGCGCGACGGGAAGAACGGAGTCTCAGAATGATGCAACTCGGGCTGGGAATGGCTGCTGGAGCATACTCTGCGCCTCCACCGCCCCAGACTCGCACCTACATCATTAACGGTCGTTCCTTTCATTGTTCGACTACAGGCGGCATCACGAACTGCTTCTAAACCCAACTTCGGCGCCATTCCCAATAAAGTGGTTGGCGACCTTCGCGCAGCGCCTTGGCTTCATAGCGGGTTGGTGGCCAGCCGGCGGGGCGGGTTTCAGCCAGGCTTTCCAGGGTGAAAAATTCCTGTGCTCCCATGCAGTCCCGCACCCATTCCTGATAGGTCGGGTCGTCAGAGGCAATGCGCCAGATCGCGCCGGGTTTCAGCGCGCGGGCGACCATGGGCAGCAATTCGGGATGCACAAAGCGTCGTTTGGCGTGGCGTGCCTTGGGCCAGGGGTCGGGGAACATCAGGAATAGCCGATCCAAAGCCCCTTCCGGCAAAGCGCGCAGCAAGTGCCGCGCATCCTGCGGCCAAAGGCGCAAATTGCGCGGCACGGCGCCGGTGGCTTCCTGGCCTTCCGGCACCAGGCGCGTGAGCAAGGCGCAAAGCCCGTTCTCGAATACTTCCGAGGCGATGTAAGCAATCTCAGGATGCGCGCCGATTTGATCGAGCGTATGTTCGCCCCCGCCAAAGCCCACTTCCAGCCAAAGCGGCACATCGCCCATGCCGAAGGCGCCGCGCGGATCAGCCGCTTGGGCTGGGGTCAGGCGCAGCCGTGGCAGGGTTTCTTCCAGCAGGCGTTGCTGACGCGGGCGCAAAGGGTGGCCTCGGCGCCGACCATAAAGGCGATCTGGCACACCATCGGCCAGCGGGGGGCGATCAGCGGTCATGCATGGTCCCGAAAAGCGAAGGGCGGCAGGTTCTCACCCGCCGCCCCGAAGCGTAACGACGTAAAAGCCTCAACGCCCGAAAGCGCGCTTCAGCTCATCCGCCAGATCGGTCATTTCCCAGGTGAAGGTGCCCTTCGCCGCATCCGGCACGCGACCGAAATGGCCATAGGCGCTGGTCGGCACATAGATCGGGCGGTTCAGCTTCAGATGTTCACGAATGCCGCGCGGGGAGAGATTGACCATGCCGTCAATCACCTTCGCGAGCTTCGCCTCATCCACATCCTTACCCGTGCCATGCAGGTCAAAATAGACCGATAGCGGCTTGGAAACGCCAATCGCGTAGCTAACCTGGATGGTGCATTTATCCGCAAGCCCGGAAGCCACCACATTCTTCGCCACATAGCGCGCGGCATAGGCAGCGGAACGGTCCACCTTGGTCGGGTCCTTGCCGGAGAATGCGCCGCCGCCATGCGGTGCAGCCCCGCCATAGGTATCCACGATGATCTTGCGCCCGGTCAGGCCGCAATCGCCATCCGGCCCGCCGATGATGAAGGTGCCCGTGGGGTTCACATAGAATTCGCTATCCGGGCACATCCAGCCTTTGGGCAGGACGGATTCCACAATCGGGCGCAGCATGCGCTTGATTTCGCCCTGCTCCAGCCCTTCTTCATGCTGCGTGGACACAACGATGGAGGTCGCACCCACCGGCTTGCCATCCACATAGCGCAGCGTCACCTGGCTTTTCGCATCCGGCAGCAGCCCGGCCACGGCATGGTCCTTGGCGCGGCGGAGCGTGCTGACATGGCGCAGGATTTCATGCGCATAATAGAGCGGCGCCGGCATCAATTCCGGCGTTTCGCGGCAGGCATAGCCGAACATGATGCCCTGGTCGCCCGCGCCTTCATCCTTATTGCCGGCGGCATCCACACCCTGGGCGATATGCGCCGATTGGGCATGCAAATGGCAGGCGATATCGGCATGCTGCCAATGAAAGCCTTCCTGTTCATAGCCGATGTCATGGATCGCGAGACGCGCCAGATGGATCAGATATTCCGGCGTGATTTCCGCGGGACCGCGCACTTCGCCCGCCAGCACCACGCGGTTCGTGGTGACCAGCGTTTCGCAAGCGACGCGGGCATAGGGGTCAGCGGTCAGGAAGGCGTCCAGCACCGTATCGGAAATGCGGTCTGCCACCTTGTCCGGATGGCCCTCGGAAACGGATTCCGAAGTGAAGAGATATTCGCCCGTATCGCGCATGGCGTGGTTCGGCCTCTTGTCGCGGGATTCGCCGGTTCAGCCCGACGATGCTCCGCCCGGGAACATCCTGGGCGGGGGGCGTATTGCAGGGGGGTGTGGCAGGGTCAAGGCAAGGCGGGGCCGCGCCCCTGATTATTTTCAGCGCGGTGGCAGCACGCGGGCGGTGCGATAGCCTTCGATCTGGTCGGCGAACATCGCCCAGCTATCGCGAAAACCGGTAAAGCCGGCCTGGCGCGCCGCGGTCATGGAAGCCAGCACATCGTAATCCATGTTCAGCGCGAAATCGGCAAATTCCCAACTGGTGACTTGGTCAATCGGCAGGATAAGGCCGTGGCGGGCGCGGATCCTCTCCCAAATCGGGGCCTTATCGGCCATCCAGCGCGCCATGGACATGGTGCGCACGCCGCCCGGCGCCACGCCGAAAAGCCCGGCCAGATGGGGCCACATGTCGCACCAGCGAAAGGCATCACCATTCGTGACATTAAAGGCACGATTGGCCGCGCGGGGTTCGCCGAGCATCCATAAAATCGCCTCGGCCAGCAGCTTGGCGTCCGAGACCTCATGCAACGCTGTGAAGGCGCCAGGCTTGCCGGGGAAATCAAAGGGCACGCCGAGTTCGCGGCAAATCGCGGCATAGACGCCAAGCGTCGAGACCATGTTGCGCGCGCGGCCCGGCGCCACATCCAGCACGAAATTGGGCCGGCTGGCGGACCAGGACCAGGCTTTGCCGCGCTGGCGTTCGGCCACCATATCCTGCTGATCATAATAGAAATTGGGCGGCATATGGCGCGGATCATCCTCCCGCGCCGGGGTGCGGAAGGGGCCGATATGCAGCCCATACCATTTGCCGCCATGGATCATGTGCAGATGGGTGAAGCGCGGCAGGGAGGCTTCGGCGGCATCCAGCAGATTGCGCAGCATGGTGAGGTTGCCGGGCACATCCTCAACCCCCGTCTCCCCATGCGGCGCGCGGGACGCATAGACAATGTGGGTAATGTCAGGCCGCGTCGCGATGGCGCGGGTCAGGCCCGGCCCATCCCAAAGATCGGCGGTGATCCAGGGGACGCCATTGCCAGGGTCTCGCCTGGTCAGGCCAATCGGCGTGAAGGCAGGGTCCTGCTGCGTTGCTTCCAGCACGCGGCTGGCGGCAGCGCCGCTGGCGCCAACAATCAGGGTGACGCGGGTATTGGCCATGGGTTCCTCCTTTTGCATCGGATGAACCCATGGGTGGGGCTGGGATGCAAGTCATCTTGCATTCTTGACCTGCGGACGCATCACGCCTTATGACTCAATTATCGGTTGTAAAACCGATCCTCGCGATTTGTCCGGTCTGCTTGCGGCGAGGTTCCGAAAGGGCGGGTCTGGTGACAGGCACGAAAAGAAACGCGCTAAAGGGCCGTGGGGCGAAATGCCCCCACCCCGCAGGGGGCCGGACGCCACGCGTTTTGTAAGGTGTCTCAGCCCATGCCGAAGAAAAGAAGCCCCGCCCGTCCCCTTCGCCCCGCGACGCAGCTCGTGCGCGGCGGGTTGATGCGTTCGAATTTCGATGAGCTGGCCGAGGCGATGTACCTGACCTCGGGCTTTGTCTATGACAGTGCGGCCCAGGCGGAAGGCACTTTCGCGGGGACGGAAGCGCATTATCAATATTCGCGCTTCGGCAACCCAACCGTCAGCATGCTGGAAGCGCGGCTGGCGGCCTTGGAAGGCGCGGAAGCCTGCCGCGCCACCGCCACCGGCATGGCCGCGGTACATTCCGCCATGTTGTCCCATTTGAAGGCTGGCGACCGGGTGGTGGCATCCCGCGCGCTGTTCGGTTCCTGCCATTGGATCGTCTCAACCCTGCTGCCACGCTATGGCATTGCGACAGAATTCGTGGATGGCGGCGATTTGGCGCAGTGGCGCGCGGCCCTGTCGCGCCCCGCGACCATGGTGCTGCTGGAAACACCCTCCAATCCCATGCTGGAAATCGTGGATCTGCGCGCGGTGTGCGATTTGGCGCATAAAGCTGGCGCCTTGGTGGTGGTGGATAATGTTTTCGCCACCCCCTTGCTGCAAAAGCCCATGAGCTTCGGCGCGGATATCGTTGTCTATTCCGCCACCAAGCATTTTGATGGTCAGGGCCGCGTTTTGGGCGGCTGTGTGATGGGCTCCAAAAAATGGGTGGATGAGGTGCTGCAACCCTTCATCCGCAATACCGGCCCTTCGATCAGCCCTTTCAATGCCTGGGTGATTCTGAAGGGGCTTGAAACCCTGCATCTGCGCGTGCCGGCCATGTGCCGCAGCGCTTCCGCCATTGCCGATATGCTGGCGGAACGGGCCGAGGTTGCGCGCGTGCTGTATCCCTTCCGCGCCGATCATCCGCAGCAAAAGCTTGCCATGGCGCAAATGTCAGCCGGCGGCACGCTGGTGAGCTTTGACATCAAGGGCGGCAAGGAAGCCTGTTTTCGCTTCATGGATGCGCTGAAGCTGATTGATATCGCCAATAACCTTGGCGATGCGAAATCCATGGCGACCCACCCGGCCACCACCACCCATATGCGCGTTGGTGCGGAAGAACGCGCCAGGCTTGGCATTACCGATGGCACGGTGCGGCTTTCCGTGGGGCTTGAGGATGTGGCCGACCTGATTGATGACCTGGCCGAAGCCTTGGATGCTGCCGCTGCATGAGGGTGATCACACAAAAAACTTTACAAACCATCCGGTTGCGGTGCTGAATTGGCGTCGAGGAAGATTGTAATGACCAAAGCTGATTCATTCATCGCGACGACGCGGGGGATAAGGGTTGCCGTGCGCGCCTTTTATCTGGCTGAACAATCCATGCCCGAAAACGCGCAATTCGTCTGGGCCTATCAGGTGGAAATCGCCAATTTGGGCCCGGAGACAGTGCAGCTTATCCGCCGTACCTGGCAAATTGTAGACGGCACCGGGCGCACACAACAGGTGCAAGGGGCCGGCGTGGTGGGTGAACAGCCCATCCTGGAACCGGGGGGGCGGTTTGAATATACCTCCGGCACGCCACTCGGCACGCCATCGGGCTTCATGCGCGGCGCCTATCACATGGTGGTGCGCGACACCGGCGAGGCGTTTGATGTCGCCATCCCGGATTTCAGCCTGGACAGCCCGCATTTGCCTTCGGCGCGGCTGCATTGAAGGCGTTTTTTGAGGGGGAAACCCCTCAATTCTCCTTATAGCGATAGCCGATACCGTAAAGGGTTTCGATCTGGTCGAAATCCTCATCCGTGTGGCGGAACTTCCGGCGGATTCGCTTCACGTGGCTGTCAATCGTGCGGTCATCCACATAGATGTTCTCGCCATAGGCGGCATCAATCAACTGGTCGCGGTTCTTCACCATGCCGGGGCGCAGCGCGAGTGCCTTCACCAGCAGGAATTCCGTGACGGTAAGCTGCACCGCCTTGCCCTTCCAAAGGCAGGTGTGCTTCGTCTCATCCAACGTCAAATCGCCGCGCGACAGCACGCCACCTGGGGGCGCGCCGGAACCTTCCGCCCGCGCACCCTCATTCCGCCGCAGCAGGGCGCGGATGCGTTCCAACAATAACCGCTGTGAAAAGGGCTTGGTGATATAGTCATCGGCGCCAAGGCGCAGCCCCATCAGTTCATCCACTTCCTCATCCTTCGAGGTAAGGAAGACCACCGGCATATTGCTGCGCTGACGGAGCCGCTGGAGCAATTCCATGCCATCCATACGCGGCATTTTGATATCCAGCACGGCAAGATCGGCGGGCTTGGCAAGCAGACCCTGCAGCGCACTTTCGCCATCCGTATAGGTGCGCACCTGATAGCCTTCCTGTTCCAGCGTCATGGAAACGGAGGTGAGGATATTGCGGTCATCATCCACAAGGGCGATGGTTTGGGGCATTGCTGTGACACTCCGACACGGCAGAGACATTCTTTTGCCGCGACGGTGATCATAATGCGAGACAATTGTGGCAAGAGCCGGACCGGAGAAAGGCGATGGAACATCACGATGCCATATTGGAAGCGCGGCGGCTGATCCGCGCGGGGCGGGCGGCGAGCCTCGCAACCGGCCAGGCCGGCCAGCCCTTCGCCAGCCTGGTCACGCCCGCCAGCGCGCCGGATCTTTCGCCGCTGATGCTGCTTTCGTCACTGTCCGAACACACACGCCATTTGCAGGCCGATCCGCGCTGCGCCCTGCTGATCACCGGCGTGCCGACCGGCCCCAACCCGCAAACCGCCCCGCGCGTGACGGTGACAGGGATGGCGGAACAAGTGCCGGCAGATCAGGTGGCGGCGCTGAAGGCGCGCTGGCTTGCGGTGCATCCCTATGCAGCGCTTTACGCGGATTTCGGGGATTTCGCGCTCTGGCGTGTGCGGATTGGCGGCGCCCTGCTGGTGGGCGGCTTTGCCCGGGCGGTACGGCTCAAGGCCAGCGCGCTGGCCCCGGATGAGGCCGCAGTCGCGGCCGTGGCGACGGCGGAGGCCGAGATCATCGGCCATGTCAATGAAGACCACCCGGATGCCGTGGCGGCGATTGCCACCGGGCTTTTGGGCGGCGCCCCCGGCCCCTGGCGGCTGGTGGCGGTGGACCCGGATGGCTGCGATATTTCGGACGGGGGGGCATCCTGCCGGCTTGCCTTCCCGGCGCCGGTGGGCGATGCGGATGCCGTGCGTATGGCGCTGATTCGCGCAGCGCGGGAGGGGCGGGCGGCCCTGGCCAGGGAAGCCCCAGCCAATCCCTGACCCTGCCGCAATTCTGCCGCGACCAACCCTGATAGAACGCGCGATAGCCGCCTGAACGGCTCGATCTGGGGTTGGTTGGAAGGGTAACGTCTTATGAATTCCACTGCACAAGCTTTGGCCGGTACCGGCGTGACCGGCGCTGAAACCATTCACGCAAATCTCACCCCGCCCGCACTTATTGCTCATGCGCTGCGCCGTAATGAAGGCCGGCTTTCCGCCGATGGCGCCTTCATTGCCGAAACCGGCGCCCATACGGGCCGTTCCGTGCAGGACAAGTTTGTTGTGGAAGACCCGGAAGTGCGCGCCGATATCTGGTGGGGCAAGGTCAATCAGCCCATGGCGCCAGAGCGTTTTGTTGGCCTTTCCGCGCGCGTGCGCGGCTGGCTTGGCGCAAAGCCCGAATTGTTCACGCAGGACCTTTACGCCGGGGCTGATCCCGCGCATCGCGTGCGGGTGCGGCTTGTCACCACCAATGCCTGGCACGCGCTATTCGCGCGCAATATGTTCATCCGCCCGGCGCCAGCGGAATTGGCGAATTTCCAGCCGGATTTCACCATTCTGCACGCGCCGGAATTCCAGGCAGACCCCGCACAGGATGGCTGCCGGTCTGAAACCGTGATCGCGCTTTCCTTCGCGGCCAAGACCATTGTGATCGCCGGCACATCTTATGCTGGTGAAATCAAGAAAAGCATTTTCACCGTGATGAATTGGCTGCTGCCGGCGAAGGGCGTGCTGCCCATGCATTGCAGCGCCAATCTCGGCGCCAAGGGCGATGTCGCACTGTTCTTTGGCCTGTCCGGCACGGGCAAGACCACGCTTTCATCCGACCCGGATCGTAACCTGATCGGCGATGATGAACATGGCTGGTCAGATGGCGGCGTCTTCAATTTTGAAGGCGGCTGCTATGCCAAGGTGATCAAACTCAGCCGTGAGGCCGAGCCGCAAATCTGGGATGCGTCGCATCGTTTCGGCACCGTGCTGGAAAATGTGGTGGCGGATGAAGCGGGACGGCTTGATCTGGATGATGGCAGGCTCACGGAAAATACCCGGTCCTGCTATCCGCTGCCCTATATTCCGAACATCGTGGAAAGCGGTGCCGCCGGCCTGCCGCGCAATGTGGTGATGCTGACTGCGGATGCCTTTGGCGTGCTGCCGCCGATTGCCAAGCTTTCCCCGGCGCAGGCCATGTATCACTTCCTGTCGGGCTATACCGCGCGCGTTGCGGGGACGGAAAAGGGCATGGGCAAGGAACCTCAGGCGACCTTTTCCACCTGCTTCGGCGCGCCCTTCCTGCCGCGCCGCCCGGAAGTCTATGGCCAGATGCTGGCGGATTTGATGGCCCGCCACGGTGCGGATTGCTGGCTGGTGAATACCGGCTGGACCGGCGGTGGCTATGGCACCGGCAGCCGCATGCCCATCCGCGTGACGCGCGCCCTGCTGCGCGCCGCGCTTGATGGCAGCCTGGCCCGCGTGGAATTCCAGCGTGACCCCTTCTTTGGCCTGATGGTCCCCAAGGCGCTTCCCGGTGTGCCGAGTGAAATGCTCAACCCGCGCGAAACCTGGGCCGATAAGGCCGCCTATGACCGCACGGCGCGTGATCTGGTCGCGCGGTTTGAAGCGAATTTCGCCACCTATGCCGATGCGGTGGATGCTGATGTGA
>JADCGG010000310.1 GCA_020249125.1 Roseomonas sp.
AAAATTGCGATGCTCAATGAGGGCTTTTCAGCAGCCTGTTAGTGCATGTCCCTCTCGCATCCGCTCGCCGGACATGCACTAACAGATTTGTTTGATCGCATTTTCCGAGTCGCCAAGTGATAGCCACTTGGCTTGAAAATGCTCAGATCGGAGATTCGCCATGCCCCTGCCCGAAACCGAAACCCTGCAACTGGAAAGCCCGGAACCGCATATCCAGATCGTGCGGCTCAATCGCCCGGAAGTCTCCAACGCCTTCAATACGCAAATGGGGCGCGATTTGCACACGGTCTGGTCCGCGCTGATTGCCGAGCCCGATGATATCCGCTGCGTCATCCTGACCGCGACTGGCGGGCGCGCCTTTTGCGCCGGCGGCGACCTCAAGGAACGCAAGGGCATGACGGATGCCGCCTGGCGGCATCAGCATGAGATTTTTGAGCGTGCCTTCTGGACCATGCTGGATTGCCAGATTCCGATCATCGCCGCGGTGAATGGCCATGCCTATGCCGGCGGGCTGGAATTGGTGCTGGCGTCAGACTTCGCCTATGGCGTGACCGGCACGCGCTTCGCGCTGACGGAAGTGACGATTGGCATCATGCCCGGCGCCGGTGGCACCCAGACCCTGCCGCGCATTGTGGGTGAGCGTCGCGCGAAAGAAATCATCCTGACCGGCAAGCCCTTCACGGCAGAACAGGCGCAGGAATGGGGCATCCTGAACCGCGTTGGCGCCCCTGATGAGGTCCTACCCGCCGCGCTGGAGACCGCGCGCGTGATCGCCGGCAATGCGCCGCTGTCCATCCGCCAAGCCAAGCGTTCCATGCATTTCGGCTTGCAGATGGATTTGCGCAGCGCGCTGCGTTTTGAGGTGGAATGCTACAACCAATTGGTCGGCACCGAAGACCGCCAGGAAGGCATTTTGTCCTTCAACGAAAAGCGCAAGCCGGTGTTTAAGGGCAGATAATGAAAGTCGCGGTCGAAAGCCCGCATCAGGATGAGATCGCAGCCCTGCCATACCAACCTGATGCGGTAGCGACGGCGCTTTGCTCAAGGTTTATCGCGATTTTCAAGAGGTGTTGGTTCTATCACCAGCAGAGCACAATTATATTGCGCGTATTCATCACCGTGGTTTCGCCTCGATGGGTGAAATTGTTCTTGAAGTCGTTGATACAACCGCCCGGCCTCAAAATCGACTGTGGGTCCGCGTCCTCCCCAAGCAGCAACGGGTGGTAGGTTAAGAGAATTCAGGTCGTGCAAATGGCGCCGAAGGTCGAAGTTCTCTGACCACTGCATTTTATCCCACTCCGCTAGCATACTTCCGTACAAACGACGTGCCGCCTCTAGCCCGCCTCGGAAGTGTGCCTGCTCTCTTTCCCAGGATCGCCTTGATTGTTCGGCGTCGTCTGGGTTGTCTCGAATGGCAGATTCGCGGCTTGCATAATGCTCACAGGACCAATGAGCCACCGCCATGTGCGCATAGCGCTTCATGTTTTCTTTGGTCTCTTGCGTCATGGTTTGCGCTGCGACCTTAAGAGCAATCAGGGCGAGCAGCAAAGCCATAAAGACAAGCCTTCCCATCTTTGACGTCCCTTTTTCGCGGGCATTCCCAAAGCCCCCTCGCAGCGGGCCTATTGGCGAAAGCGATTTAACGCTCTCCGTTCGCTGCAAGAAACTGTACAATTGGGCATTGCCGCGCGGTATTCACACGCTTTTGCTTGAAGTCGGTATTCGTAACGAAGCGGCTTATGCGCTTTATTGCCGCGCCGGCTTCACGCCATGCGCGGCATTCGCACCCTATAAGCCGGACCCGATCAGCCGTTTTCTGGCGAAACAGGTCTCAGCCAAGGCTTGACGCTGGCTTCACTCACCAAGCGTCGTCGAAATCCAATTCTTCAGCGCACCCTTGGGCAGTGCGCCTACCTTCGTATCCAAAGGCTTGCCATCCTTGAACAGGATCATGGTGGGAATGCCGCGCACCGCATATTCATTCGGCGTCATCGGATTCTCATCAATATTCACCTTGGCGATGGTCAGCTTGCCGGCATATTCCGCCGCAATCTCATCCAGGATCGGCCCCACCATGCGGCAGGGGCCGCACCATTCGGCCCAGAAATCCACCAGCACCGGGCCGCTTGAATCGAGCACATCAGTCTTGAAGCTGTCATCCGATACGGCCTTGGTCAGATCACCCATGGGGGTCTCCATCGAATCGTGGCGGGGCGGGATGCGCCCCCCTTCCTTGTAACAGAAATCGTGTCTCGCCGCGCCCTGGTCAAGACGGGGGGTGTTGGGCGGGCTTGGCGGCCTGCCCCATGCCGAGCATGGCCTTCACCCTCTCTCGCAGGCTTTGGAAGGTCACATAAAGCATCGGGATCATGAAAATGCCGATGGTGGAAGCCGCCAGCATCCCCCAGAACACCGGCGTGCCCACCGCGCGGCGGCTGATCTGCGAAGCGCCTTCCGCCACCACCAGCGGATAAAGCCCAAGGATAAACGCGAAAGAGGTCATCATCACTGCGCGGAAGCGCAGCTTCGCCCCCAGCACCGCCGCTTCCTGGATGGATTTGCCGTGCAATTCGCGCTGTTCCTTGGCGAATTCAATGATCAGAATGCCGTTCTTGGCGGCAAGCGCAATCAGCACCACGATCCCAACCTGCGCATACAAATCAAGCGCAAGCCCGGCAGCGCCAATGGATGCAATCGCGCCCAGCACGCCAACCGCGACCGAAAGCAGCACAGGCACAGGGATGGTCCAGCTTTCATACAAGGCCACCAGAAACAGGAAGGCGAACAAGACAGCCAGGCCCAGGATCATGCCGGTCTGCCCGGCCGCGGCCTTTTCCTGATAGGCCGTCCCGGTCCATTCAAAGGAAAAACCCTGGGGCAGCGTGGTGGCGCTGATCCTTTCCATCGCCGCCAGCCCATCGCCGCTGGACCGCCCCGGCGCCGGTTCGCCATTCACCGTCAGGCTGCGCACGTTATTGTAGCGCACAATGCTTTGCGGGCCGAATTGCACGCGAATATCGGCCAGCGCGCGGATTGGTACCATTTCCCCATTGGCGTTGCGCACATGCACGCGGAGAATATCTTCAACCGATGCGCGGTCCGCTTCCTCGGCTTGCAGGCTCACGCGCCAGCTGCGGCCAAACAGGTTGAAGTCGTTGATGTAATAGCTGCTCATGGTTGCTTGCAGCGCGGCGAACACATCGCTGATGCCAATGCCAAGCACCTGCGCCCGATCCCGATCCAGATCAAGAAAGATCGAGGGATTATTGGCGGAGAAAGTGGAATAGACGCGACTGAGCGCGGGGTCCTGATTGGCGGCAAACACCAAGCCGCGCATGACCGCGGCCATTTCAGCAACGGGCCGCCCTTCCAGATTCTGCAACTGATATTGGAAGCCGCCGCCAGTGCCCAGGCCCACAATCGGCGGCAGGTTGAAGGGGAAGACCAGCGCCGGGATATGCGCCGTGCCGCGCGCCACGCCGGCGATCAGCGCATTTACCTTTGTCTCGGGCGCGGTGCGGTCCTCAAAAGGCTTCAGGGTGACAATGAAAAAGGCGCTATTGGATTGCGCCAGCCCATTCAGCATGGAAAAGCCGGAGACGGTTTGCACCGCCTGAATACCCGGCAAGGCCCGGATGACCGCTTCGACCTGCTGGCTCAATTCAATCGTACGATTGAGCGATGCGCCATCCGGCAATTGCATTTCAGCCAGGAAGGCGCCCTGGTCTTCCTGCGGCAGGAAGCCCGTTGGCGTGCGGCTCGCGATGCCGAAAATCCCGAAGGCAATCACGCCAAGCAGTACCAGGCTGAAGGCCGAAATCCTGACAAGGCGCGCGACAATCGCGCCATAGCCATCACGCACCGCATCAATAAAGGCCGAAATCCGGCCCATGATGCCCTTCTTTGGCCCGTGATGCGCCTTCAGCAATATGGCGCACAGTGCGGGTGAAAGTGTCAGCGCATTGATCGCGGAAAACAACATGCCAATGCTGACAGTAACCGCGAATTGGCGGAATAATTCGCCGGAAATGCCGGGGATGAAGGCCAGCGGCACAAAGACCGAAAGCAGCACCATGGTAATCGCCACAATCGGCGCGGTGATGCCATCCATGGCAAGCTTGGTCGCTTCCGGGACGGAAAGCTCCGGATGATGTTCCATGGTGGCTTCGACATTTTCCACCACCACAATCGCATCATCCACCACAATGCCAATCGCCAGCACCATGGCCAACAAGGAAACGGTATTGGCCGAATAGCCCATCGCACTCAGCACCGCGAAGGTGCTGATCAGGCTGACTGGCACGGCGATCAGCGGGATGATGGTGGCGCGGATATTCCCAAGGAACAGGAAGACCACAATCACCACCAGCACAAAGGCTTCCAGCAGCGTCTTGATCACCTCATGGATCGTGAGCTTGACGAACAGGGTGGTGTCATAGGTCACCTCATAGCCCATGCCGGCGGGAAAGCGCGTGGCCAATTGGCGCATGGTGGCGGCGACACCTTCCGCGACACCCACCGCATTGGCACCGGGTGACAGGAAGATTTGAATCAGCAGCGCCGCACCGCCATTCAGCCGCGTCTCGGCATCCTGATTCCAGGCGCCAAGTTCCAGCCGCGCCACATCGCGCACGCGCAAGATGCTGCCATCGGAATTGGCGCGGATGATGATGGCGCCAAATTCATCCGTGGTGACCATCCGCCCCGTTGTGGTGATATTGAGCTGATAGGAAGCATCCTGGCTCATGGGCTGGGCGCCAACGCGCCCAAGCGGCGCCACTTGGTTCTGCTTCTGGATGGCGCTGATCACATCGGCAGGCACCAGGCCAAGTGCTGTCAGGCGGTCCGTCTGGAACCAGATGCGCATGGAATAATCGCGCGTGCCGAACATCTGCGCGTCACCCACGCCCGGCACGCGGCGCAGCGCATCCAGCACATTGATCGTCACATAGTTACTAAGGAACAGCGTATCCAGTGACCCATCGGTGGACCGGACGGTGATCACCTGCAGCATGGCCGATGATTTCTTGCGCACCGTCAGGCCAAGCCGCTGCACTTCCTGCGGCAATTGCGCCAGCGCCAATTGCGCGCGGTTATTCACATTGGTGGTGTTCTGATCCGGGTCCGAACCCACGCGAAAAGACACATTGAGCGAATAGGAACCATCATTCCCGCTGGTAGATTGCATGTAGATCATGCCATCCACGCCATTGATCTGGCTTTCCAAGGGTTGCGCGACGGTTGCTTCGACAACTTCAGCCGAGGCACCCGGAAAATTCGCTGTCACCTGCACCTGGGGCGGCACGATATCGGGGAATTGCGCCACCGGAATGCGCAGCATCGAAATCAGGCCGGCAATCGTCGTCAGAATCGCAATGACAATCGCAAAGCGCGGGCGGTCAACGAATAGTTTTGAGATCATGGCGCGTCAGCCCCGCCTTGGCGCAGCGCCGGGCGTTGCGCCACTCGGCACGCTTGGCGTCGGTTGCGGTACCACCACGGCGCCCGGGCGGGCACGTTGCGCGCCTTCGGTGATCACCAATTGGCCAATCTCAAGCCCTTCGGTCACCACCAATTGCCCGCCAAGCCCGCGCGTGGTCTTCACGCGCTTGACCTCAACCTTGTTCTCGGCACCCACCACCAGAACAAAGCTGCCGGCTTGGTCTATCTGCAAGGCGGATTGCGGAATGACGATGGCCTGTTCCGGGTCACCCGCTTCCACCACGACTGTCACCGCCTGCCCATCCACCAGATATTTTTGCGGATTGGGGATCATTGCCTGCACCAGCACGGAATCGGTGGCCCGATTGGTGGTGACATCAATGAAGTCAAAGCGGCCCGTGCTGTCCAACATGCTGCCATCGGGCAGGCGCACGCGCACCTTGATGCGCTCAGCGCCATCGGTGCCGCCGTCACGGCGGACTTGCAGCAATTGCCGCTGCGTCACCGGAAAGCTGATGCGGATCGGGTCGTCGCGCACAATCGTCACCAGCGTGCCCGCACTCGGGCTGACGACATTGCCAGGGCTGAGCGGCGACCGCCCCGCGCGGCCATCAAAGGGGGCGCGGATTTCGGTATAGTCGTAATTAATCTGGGCTTGCTGCAACTGCGCTTCAGCGGCGGCGACCTTGGCCTTGGATTCCGCCTCAGCCGTGATGCGGTCATCCAAGGTCGCTTGCGGAAGGGCGTTGGTTTTCACCAATTCGCGCCCGCGTGTCACCTGGGTGGTGGCATTGGCCAGATCGGCCCGCGCGCTATCCACTTGCGCACGGCGCAGCGCGACCTCAGCCGCGAAGGGCGGCTGTTCCAGGGTGAACAGCAATTGCCCGGCTTTCACCGCATCGCCTTCATTGAAGTGCCGCGCCTGCAAAAAGCCCGTGACGCGGGCCACGATATCCACCCGGTCAATCGCCTCTACCCGGCCAATGAAATCCGCGCCCCGGCTGATGGCTTGGCGTTCCACGCGGGCGACAAAAACAGCGGCGGGCGGGGCGGCGGCCTGCTGGCGGGCGGGTGGGGTTTCTTCCTTGCAGCCGGGCAGGAAAGGCAGCGTCATGGCCAGCATCAGCGTCAGGCGCGCGGCCCCCTGGGTGAAACGCTTGGCCATGAAATTCTCTCCCTCAACGCCTAAAGGGCGCAACACCGCCCCGGAACCTTGCGGAAAAACTAACACGGCTTTTCCCGGCCTGGATAGCGCGCGGCCAGCGGGCGAGATTTCCAGCCTGGCCAAGACGCGTTAGAAAAGCGCCGATGATGCGCGAAGCCCCACTGCCATGTTGAAGCGGCTGACCCGCCATCCCATAACCCAGGCACTGCTCGCCTGGCTGATCGGGCTCTATTTGCGGCTGATCTGGGCCACCACGCGCTGGGAGCTGGTGGGCGCTGAACATCTGAAGCCGTATCAGCCCCGCCCGATGATCCTGGCCTTTTGGCATGAATGCCTGCCGCTTGCCGCGCAGGGCTGGCGGCTGATTGCCCGCGAAAATCCGGCGGCACCGGGGCGCAGGGCGCAGGCGCTGATTTCCCGCCATCGCGACGGAAGGCTGATCGCCCGCGCCGTGGCGCCCTTTGATGTGGAGGTGATCCATGCCTCCTCCTCCAAAGGCGGCGCTGCGGGGCTGCGCCAACTTCTGCGCGTGCTGGAAGGCGGCGGAGTCGCGGTGATCACGCCCGATGGCCCGCGCGGCCCGGCACGAGAAGCCGCACCGGGGATCGCCCAGCTTGCGGCGCTCGCGGGGTTGCCGGTGCTGGCCTGCGGGGCGGCATCGTCGCGCATGCGCCGAGCGCGTTCCTGGGACCGGATGCGCTTTCCACTTCCCTTCGCGCGCGCCGTGGTGGTGATCGAAGCACCCATCGACGTGCCGCGCGAAGACCCTGCCAGCGCCTTGCCGGCCATCACCGCCGCACTAAACCGCGCAACAGAGCGCGCCGATCAGGCGGTGGCGCGATGACGCCAAACAGCCTTTCGGCGCGCATCCTGGCCGGCGCTTGGGCTCTGATCGCCAGCGCTTTGGCGCCCGTGCTGCCCTTTTACCTTCGCCGACGTGTCGCCAAGGGCAAGGAAATCGCCGAACGCCTGCCCGAACGCCAGGGCCATGCCGCGGCGCGCCCGCCGGGCCGGTTGGTCTGGTGCCACGCCGCCAGCAATGGGGAGACATTGTCCCTGCTGCCGCTGCTGGAGGCTTTGGCGCGGCAGGACCGGGCTTTGTCCTTTTTGGTCACGACCGGCACGGTGACGTCGGCACGCTTGCTGGAACAGCGGCTTTCGCCGGAACTGGCACCCCGCACCCAGCACCGCTTCCTGCCCTTGGATGTGCCGCGCTGGGTGGCGCGGTTTCTGGATGGCTGGCGGCCTGATCTGGCCGTGATTGTGGAATCCGAACTCTGGCCGAATATGCTGGCGGCGGCGGGTAAGCGGGGCGTACCGATGGCGCTGATCAATGCGCGCATGTCCGCACGATCCGCCCAAAGCTGGGGCTGGGCGCCGGGTTTTGCGCGGGGCTTGCTTGATCGCTTCGCGTTGATCCTGGCGCAGACCGAGGCCGATGCGGCGCGGTTTTCGGCACTGGCCGGGCGTGATGTGCCCTGCTGGGGGAATCTGAAATACGCCGCGCCGCCCTTGCCGGCTGATCCTGCCGAACTGGCGCGGCTTAAGGTGGCTTGGGCGGGGCGGCTGGTCTGGCTCTCGGCCAGCACCCATCCGGGTGAGGATGAGATTATCCTGAGCGCCCATCGGCTGCTCGCCCCTGATCACCCTGGCTTGTTGACGGTGATTGTGCCGCGCCATCCGCCGCGCGGGCCGGATATCGCCGCGCTTGCAGGGGATTTGCCCGTGGCGCGGCGTGGCGCTGGGCAGGAAGCCGGGGCAGGGGTGGCGGTTTATGTCGCCGATACGCTTGGCGAATTGGGCTTGTTCTATCGTCTTGCGCGGGTTGCGCTGATTGGCGGTTCCCTGGTGCCGCATGGCGGGCAGAACCCTTTGGAGGCAGCGCGGCTTGGCTGCCCCATCCTGATCGGGCCGCATCACTTCAATTTCAGCGAAATCATCACGCGGCTCCGCGCGGCCCATGCTGTGGTCGCAACCCCCGATGGGCAGGTCGCGGCGGAAGCTCTGGCCGGAAACATTGCGCGCATCCTGGCTGACCCTGCCGCCGGGCAGGCCATGGCGAGGGCTGCGGCGGCGCTCGCCCAGGATCAGGCCGACCTGCCGGGGCGCATTGCAACAGCCCTGTTGCCCTTGATCCGCCCGGCGCGGTAACATGGCGTCCTCCGGGGGGACCAAACCACAATTATCTCAGGGGATCCTACCGCACAGACGGCGAAGCCGCGCGGATCGGGAAGCCCCTTAAAGAAGCATCCTTGTCGGGCGCGCCATGATGCGCGTAGCCGACATTGCGGAAGGTTTGAACGGTTTCATTGCATGCGAGCGCCTGGATTCTGGAGCGGTAAGCCTGGTGTGGCGGCAGCCTTGCTTTCGCCCATTGCGGCGCTTTACGCCGCCACTACGGCGCGGCGCATGGCGCAGCCTGGGCGGCATTTACCCCTGCCCGTGATCTGCTGCGGGAACGCCACGGCGGGCGGGGCGGGCAAGACCACAGTGGCGCTCGATCTCGGCGAAAGGCTGCAAGCGCGCGGCTTGGCAGCGCATTTCCTGCTGCGCGGCTATGGCGGCAAGCTGAAAGGCCCGGCGCGGGTTGACCCCACCACGCATGACAGCCGCGCCGTGGGCGATGAGGCTTTGCTACTCTCTGCCCTTGGCCCCACCTGGGTTTCGGCAGATCGCGCGGCGGGGGGCGCGGCGGCGGAAGCAGCCGGCGCGCAGGCGATCATCATGGATGATGGGTTGC
>JADCGG010000311.1 GCA_020249125.1 Roseomonas sp.
GGTTTTGGACCCTCAGGGCAAGGCCATTGGCAACGCCCTGGAAGGTCTGGGCTTTGGCGGTGTGCGCGATGTGCGCGCCGGCAAGGTGATTGAACTTGATCTGGCGGAAGCCGATCCAGCCCAGGCGAAACAAATCGCCGAAGATATGGCGCGCAAGCTGCTCGCCAATACAGTGATCGAAAGCTTCCGGGTGGAGATCGTCTGAGATGGTCAAGGCCAGCCTGATCGCGATGCTGGTGCTGACCGTGCTGATCGCCATGGGGCTGCGCTGGCGCGAACAGCGCATGCCACTGGTGGCGCCCGGGGGTATCGTCAAGCGCGGCAAGCGGACGATCAATCGCTGGGTGACGGCGGCGGCACTCGCCGCGCTGGTGACAATGATATTCATGGGCGGGCTGCATTGGCTGCGCCTGATCAGGACCTGAAGGCCATGAAGGCGGCGATTATTGTATTCCCCGGCACCAATCGCGAACGGGATATGCGGCTTGCGCTGAAGCGCGCTTCGGGCCGAGAGCCGGCTATGCTGTTTCACCGCGAAGCGGCGCTACCCGCAGGGCTTGATCTGGTTGTGCTGCCGGGCGGGTTTTCCTATGGCGATTATCTACGCTGCGGCGCCATGGCGGCGCAATCGCCCATCATGCGCGCAGTGAAGGATTTTGCTGCCGCGGGCGGGCATGTGCTTGGTGTCTGCAATGGGTTTCAGATCATGATCGAAGCCGGGCTTTTGCCGGGCGGCTTGCTGCGCAATGCGACACTGCGCTTTCTGTCCATGGATTGTCGCTTGCGGGTAGAACGCGCCGGCACCGCCTTCACGGGGCTGTGGCAGAAGGGCGATTGCTTCCGCGCCCCCATGGCGCATGGCGATGGCAATTACTTCGCGGATGAGGAAACGCTGGATCGGCTTGAGGGTGAAGGCTTGGTTGCCTTCCGCTATGTGGATGAGGCAGGCCAGGCGACGGGCGCCGCCAACCGCAATGGCAGCGCGCGCAATATCGCGGGCATTCTTTCCCCAAATCTCCGCGTCTGCGGCCTCATGCCACATCCGGAAGATTTGGTGGATCCGCTGATGGGCGGCGTGGATGGCCTGCCCATGTTCCAAAGCCTGGCCGAGCGGCTGGTAAAGGCTTAGGCTTCAACCTGCTTGGTGGCGCGGCGCAACACCGCACAAAGCCGAGAGAAACTCAGCCAAAATGCGCCATGTTCCGGTGCGCGTTCCGGATGATTGCCGAAGGCGGGTTCGCCCCGGCGCAGCAGTGGCAGCCGCGCTTCGAACCGTCCACGCATATTTTCCAGAAAGGCCGAGCTTGACGCCATGTAAAGTTCCATCATTTCGGCGGCGAGTTCCAATTCCACCCGCGCATTGCCTTCCGTGGTGAAGCGCTTCAAGGCGCGGCTATCTTCGGCGAGGGCAAGATGGATGCGATGCAAATCCTGCAAATGCGCTGCCACGCGCTGGCGGCATTCACGGGCAGTATCATCCGATGCTGTGCTTGTTGGTTCCATTGTGGGCCTCCGAACGGAACCTTAGGCTACTGGGCTTAAATTTCCGTCAAATTGCGGCCAGAAATCGCCTGTCAGTTGCGGGATAAGCGCGCGGCCAAAAAGCGCGGCCAGGGGCCGGCACCCCAGGGGCGCGGCAGGTTATTCGCCAGCAAGGCCACCAGGAAAACCGTCACCAGACCTGGCAGCAACGGCGAAAGGATAAAGCCGAAACTGGCTTCTTCAGCGAATACCACGACTGGATTAGCTCCGGCTGGTGAATGAATGGTCCTTGTCAGCGCCATGCCAGCCAGTGCAAGCCCGACCGCAAGCGCCAGCCAGAAGGCAACCGGGCCACCAAGATTTTCGTGACAAAGGCGGCACAGAAGACCCATGCAAGTGGCCAGCACATGTCCGCCGAAGAAGGATCGCGGCTGCGCCATGATGCCGCGCGGCATGCCCAGCAGAATCACGCAGGACCCGCCAAGCGAAGGCAATAACCAGGGATGCTCGGTAAAGGACAGCACCGCATGGGTCCCCAGCAGTGCGGCCATGGTGGCGGTGATCTGCACCAATAATCGGGCGGGTGGTGGTGGTTTCATGGCATGCCAATCTCCATGCCAAAGGCTGCGCGGCGTTCTTTTCCTATCGTCAGCAAATCCTCGGCGCTGTCCACATCGCGCTTCGGCGGTAGCAGCGCCACGCGATAATGGTGGAAATTGGCCAAGGTATCGGCCAGCGCATGGGGGCCGGACCAGCGCACCTTGGCGAAGGGGCGCTGCGGGCGCCTTGGGCCTAGCCCCACCAGCCAATAGCCGCCATCCAAGGCCGGGCCGAACACCGCATCGGCCCGCCCCATCGCGCGAAACCCAGCGGCGATATCAGCGGGGCCAAGGCCAGGGATATCGCTGCCGATCAGGATGGCGCGCGGGAAGGGGGCCAGCGCCCTTTCCATGCGTCTTCCCAAATCGCCAGACACCTGAGCCATGCGCGGCGTGCCGTGTGGCGCGAGCCGCGCCCAATCCGCCTTGGCCCCGGCAGGTGTGATCGCCAGAATGGTGCGCCAGCGACGGTCCCGCGCGATGGGCCAGGCGGTGGCGGCCAGCATGCGCCGGTAGAAGCGCAAGGCGCCACGCGCACCAATACCTGCGGCCAGGCGCCGCTTTACCGCGCCAAGCCTTGGCGCACGGGCGAAAATGATCACAACGGGCCGGCGCATCGCCTCACCAAAGCCGATCAGCGCCGGCGCGCATAGAGCCTCGCAATCCGATCCGGCGCAACGCCGGCGAACCAAAGCGAAAGACAAAACAGGTTGCGGGCGGATCGCGTATACCAGCCATCCCGCTGCCATTTCTCGGCGGAGGTGATGAAATCCACCGGCAGCGCCACAAGGCGCTTGCGCCCAATACGGCGGATCAACGCCACATCTTCCATCAGCTGCATGGGTTCATAACCGCCAAGCGCCCGATAGAAATCACGTGCGATCAGCAATCCCTGATCACCATAGGGCAGGCCAAGCCAGCGGCAGCGCCAGGCGACCATGGCTTCCAGCCGCCGCGCTTGCGGCGCTGGATGGTCAAGCGCGAAGCGGAAATGGGCGGCCTTGGTCGTGTTTTCGGGCTGCGCAATGAAGCCTGCTGCCATATCCTGCCAGCCGGGGCCGGGGCGTGTATCGGCATGCAGCGCCAGCAACCAGGGCTGGGTTGCGGCTTCAGCTGCGGCGCGCAATTGAACGCCGCGCCCGCGATTGCCCGTGATGACGCGTGCCCCAAGGGTTTTTGCAAGTTGCGGTGTTCCATCCGCGCTGCCGCCTTCGGCGACGATGATTTCCGCCACATGGCCGCTTAGGGCTGCAAGCGTCACCGGCAGGCTTGCGGCGGCATTCAGCGTAGGGATCAGCGCGGAAACAGGCAAAAGGCGCATTTGTTCTTATTTTGTTCTTGACTTGGCCGGCGCGTTTCGCCACTCTGGCCAGGTTCGGAAAAGGGAACACATCATGCCTGATGGTATGCCCAACCTGACCCAGGGTGAAAGTGCCTTCGCCATGCCATCCCTGGCGCGCAAGGGCCGCGGGGCCGTTTCCAACCCGTCGGTGCGCTTTGAAGCGGCGCGGCGGGAGGCGTTTGACGATGGCTGGGCAACGCTGGAACAAAGCTTTGCCGAATTGCCGCCCTTGCCGACCAGCCTGACCGAAGATCGCGCGAAATCCGCCCTCAGCTACAATGAAAGCCCCGATCTGGGCTTTGATCGGTCCATCAACCCCTATCGCGGTTGTGAGCATGGTTGTGTTTATTGCTATGCGCGGCCGTCCCACGCCTATCTGGGGTTCTCGCCGGGGCTCGATTTTGAAACGCGGTTGATGTTCAAGCCCGATATCGCGGCTTTGCTGGAAAAGGAGCTCCGCAAGCCCGGCTATCAGCCCCGCCCGATTGCGCTTGGCGCAAATACGGATCCCTATCAGCCGGTGGAACGCCAATTGGGCCTGACGCGGGCAGTGCTGGAAGTGCTGGACCGCTTCAGCCATCCGGTGACGATTGTCACGAAATCCGCCGGCGTCTTGCGCGATGCCGATATTTTGCAGCGTCTGGCCAGCCGCAATCTGGTGCGTGTCTGCCTTTCCGTCACCACGCGGGACCCTGCCTTGGCGCGCATCATGGAACCGCGCGCGGCAACGCCTGCGCGGCGGTTGCAGGCGATCCGGGAACTTACGGCGGCAGGCGTGCCTACCGCCATCCTGGCCGCGCCGATGATCCCGGCGGTGAATGACATGGAATTGGAAAAGCTGCTGGAACAGGGCGCGGCGGCCGGGGCAACCAGCGCGGGCTATGTGCTGCTGCGCCTGCCATTGGAGATCAAGCAGCTTTTTGAGGAATGGCTGGCGCGGCACATGCCCGATCGCGCGGCGCGCGTGCTGTCCTTGATCCGCCAGACTCGGGGCGGCGCGCTGTATGACAGCCGTTTCGGCCAGCGCCAGACCGGCAGCGGCCCCTATGCGGAATTGCTGGCGCAGCGCTTTGCGGTGGCGATACGGCGGCTTGGGCTGGAAAAGCGCGGCGGCGGGACGGGGGCGCTGGATTGCACGCGCTTCGCCGTGCCGGGGGCGCAGATGTCGCTGTTTTAGGGCGCTTGGCCCGACAAGCTGGACGGGCGGGGGCGTTTCCGGGCAAGGAAGACGCGCTGTTTCAGCCTGGAAGGAATCGCCTTGGCCTCGCCCGATTTGCAAGCCTCTCTTCGCCAGCATCAGGCCGGCAATCTGGATGCGGCCATTGCCGGCTATCGCGCGTTTCTCCAGGAATATCCCTACAACCTTGAAGCCTTGCAGTTGCTTGGTCGCGCGCTTTTCGCGCGCGGCGAAGCGGCGCCGGCGCTTGAGGCACTGGAACATGCCGCCAGTCTGGCGCCGGCCAATGCCGCGCTGCTGAATGATCTTGGCAATGCGCGCCGCGCCGCTGGCGACAAGGCCGCGGCGGTGGAAGCTTTCAGCGCCGCGATCAAGGTGGACCCCGGCTTTGCTTTTGCCCATTTCAACCTGGCGGATGCGCTGCTGGAAGCGGGTGACATACCGCGCGCCAACGCGGCTTATGATGACATTATCGCGCGTGGCTTCGATGGCGTTGATGGCGATTTCCAGGTCAATCGCGGATTGTGTCAGCTGCAGCTGGGTGATGCGGCTGGGGCCATGGAAGCCTTCCGTGCCGCTTTGGCGCTGGAACCGGCGCATTCCCGGGCCGCTGCCGCGCTTTCCGATACCTTGCAAAAGCTTGGGGCCCATCGCGATGCGGTGATCTTCCTGACGGGCTTTTTGGACAAGCAGCGCGCCAGTCTTGAGACGCTCATTTCACTCGGTTCGGGCTTTCTGGGCTTGCGGGATTATCCGCGCGCGTTTGGGCTATTTGAACGCCTGGCCAGCCTCAAGCCACCACCGCTCAAGGCCCTGATCGGCAAGGGCCTGGCCTTGAGCGGTGAGAACCGCCTTGAGGAAGCCATTGCGGCGCTGGAAGCGGCACTTGCGCTTGGTGCGCGCGATGCGGAAGCGCTGATCGGCAAGGGGGTTGCGCTGAAGGCCTTGCGCCGTCTGCCAGAAGCGATTGAGACCTATCGCCGCGCCATTGAAGTGGCACCGCGCAATCCCAATGCGCATCTCAACCTTGGTAACGCCTTGGCGCTGCTGAACCGGCACGAAGAAGCGCTTGCTTGTTATGAACGCGTGCTGGCGCTTGATCCCAATTCGGCGGAAGCGCTAAATTATGAGGGAAACTCCCTGAATGCGCTGAACCGGCAATCGGAAGCCGTGACGCGGTTTGAAAAGGCGGTGGCGATCGATCCCGGTGTCACTGAGGCGCTTTCATCCCTGGTCTATACCAAGCAGCGCCGCTGGACCTGGGCGGGGCTTCCGGAGCAGCGGCAATTCCTGCTGGACCGTGTCCGCGCGCGGCAATACGTGGCAAATCCCTTTGCACTGCTTGGTATTTGCGATGACCCCGAACTGCATCAGATCGCCGCACGCGCCTATACGCGTGAAACCCTGCCGCAGCGTCCTGCCATTCAGCCACCGCCCGCCGAACAGCGCCAACGCTTGCGGATTGGCTATTTCTCGGCGGATTTTCGCAGTCATGCCGTGATGCAACTGCTTGTCGGTGCGTTCGAATGCCATGACCGCGACGCGTTCGAAATCCATGCCTTTTCCCACGGGCCGGAAACAGAGGATGCAATGCGGGCGCGAATCCGAGCCACTATGGATCATTTTCATGAATGTGCGCGTATGTCTGATGGCGCGATGACGGCCATGGCGCGGCAAGCTGGGATTGATATCGCCGTTGATCTCAATGGCTATACGCAGGATGCGCGGTTGGCGCCCTTTGCCGCGCGGGTGGCGCCGCTACAGGTAAGCTATTTGGGCTATCCGGGCACCATCGGTGGTGATTTCCTGGATTACATCCTGGCCGATGCCACGGTGCTGCCGATGGATCAGCAGCGCTTCTATGACGAAAAGATCGTGCATCTGCCGGATAGCTATCAGGCGAATGATGATCGTCGCGCCATTGCGCCCACCACCCCTTCGCGCGCCGAGGCCGGGCTGCCGGAGAATGGCTTTGTCTATTGCTGCTTCAACAATGCCTATAAGATCACACCGGAAATCTTCGCCTCCTGGATGCGTATCCTGGCGGCGGTGCCGGGTTCCGTTTTGTGGCTTTTGAACAATGAAGCAGAAGCCATGGCGCGGCTCTGCGGTATTGCCGAAGCGCAGGGCATTGATCCGGCGCGGCTGGTCTTTGGGCCTTCCTTGCCCTCAGCCCAGCATCTGGCGCGGCATCGCCTGGCTGATCTTTTTCTCGATACGCTGCCCTATAATGCGCATACCACCGCAAGCGATGCGCTTTGGGCCGGGCTGCCGGTGCTGACGCAAATGGGCAATGCCTTTGCCGGGCGTGTCGCGGCAAGTCTTTTGCACGCGGTTGGCCTGCCGGAAATGATCACGCGCGATGCGGCGGCTTATGAGGTGCTGGCCATCGCGCTTGGCCGTGACCCTGCGCGCGCCGCTGCGCTGAAGGCGAAGCTTGCCGCCGAAATTCCAACAGCGCCGTTATTCGACACGCCGCGCTTCACACGCCATCTGGAAGCAGCCTATCGCCTGATGTGGCAGCGCCATCTTGAAGGCAAGGCGCCGGAAAGCTTTGTCGTGCCGGCTGAAGGCTGAGCAGGCACGCCATGCCGGATTTCGCTGCCTTCTTTGCCTCGGGCCAGGTCGCTGATCTGATGGTGGCGATGCTGCTGGTGGAAGCTTTGGCGTTGCTCGGCTTCTGGCGGCTGACCGGGCGCGGCTTGCCGCCGCGATCCGTCCTGGCCTTGGTGCTGCCGGGCGTGTTCTTTGCGCTTGCCTTGCGCGCGGCGCTCACCGGCGCCTGGTGGGGGTTTGTGTCCCTTGCGATGACCGCCGCGTTCTTCGCCCATGCCTGGGATTTGTGGCGTCGCTGGCGGGATCGATCATCACAACACGACTGTCAATTTTGATTGACACGCGCGCGATGAAAGGCGCAGCCTTCCACCATGCTTGGGAGGGGGTCGCCATGAATGGCACGTCGCATCGCATCGCCTATGAGGCACTGAAAGCCAAGCTCGACGCAGCCGAGGCCGAAGGCGATGCCGCGGCGCTGGATCGCGCCATCGCCGCGCTTGATGCCTTTGTCGCAAACATTGCATCAGACCCGCGCCGTCTGCGTGCCATTGCGCTGGACAGCCCCGGGGCTGCGGCGGAAATTCAGGCGCGTGCGGCAGAACTTTCCCTGCCGCGCCAGGTGCTGGACCCAAGCTTTGACCCGAGCTTCGCAAGGCTATGGGTGGCCAGCCTGGACGACAACGCCATCGCCATGATGCATCGCGTGATGGCGGAAGAATTGCGCCGGCGGGATGATGCAATGGCCGTACCGCGCCGCATGGGTGCTGCGGCGGAAGCCGGCTGAAGGCTGCTTCGACTCAGCCGAAGATATCCGCGGGACTTTCGCGCTTCAGGGCTGCCGCCAGGTCGCGCCCAAGCCGCGGGCCATCCTTCGCCGCGGTCTCAGCCATGTTGCGTCTGAGGAAACTGCCATCGGCGCGCGCCACCAGCCCATGCAGGCGAAGCCGACCATCTGGCAGCAGCGTGGCATGGGCGCCAATCGGTGTGCGGCAGGAACCATCCAGCGCGCCGAGCAAGGCGCGTTCGGCATCGGCCACCAGCCGGCTTGGCGCGTGTTCAATGCGCGCAAGTAGCGCGAGTGTTGCTGCATCATCCGCACGCGCGGTGATGCCGACAATGCCCTGGCAGGCGGCGGGCAGCATGGCTTCCGGTTCCAATACCACTTGCGCGCGATCCGCCATGCCAAGCCGTTTCAAGCCCGCCAGTGCCAGCAGCGAACAGGTGAAATCCCCTGCCGCTACGCGCCCGAGCCGCGTTTGCACATTGCCGCGAATGATATCCACGCGGAGATCAGGCCGCCGATGCAACAATTGCGCCTGCCTTCGCACGGAAGCCGTGCCGACCAGGGCACCCTGCGGCAGCGCCGCCAGCGGGTCGTGCGCCGTTGTCGCACCGCATGCCGCGCCCAGAATCAGCGCATCACGCGGGTCTTCGCGTTCCAGCACCGCGGCCAGCACAATGCCCGGCGGCAATTCGGTTTCCAGATCCTTGAGGCTATGCACCGCGACATCAATGCGCCGATCGGCCAGCGCCTCATGGATTTCCTTCGCAAAAAGCCCCTTGCCGCCAATATCGGCGAGGCGCCTATCCTGCACCTTGTCGCCCGATGTCGCGATGATGTGTTCTTCAAGCGCACCATCTTCAGCGAGTGCCGGTACCGCCGCGCGCGCGACAGAAGCAAAATGCCGCGCCTGCCACAACGCCAGCGGAGAACCGCGCGTGCCAATGCGCATGGGCTGAAACGCCATTCCTCAATAACCTTACTTGTTGTTCTGCCCCTAGGCCCTTGCGAGGCCAAAGAGATGCGCCAAATCCTTGAAGAAAATCCGCACATGCGCAAGGGGATCGCGCCGGACCAATTCCTTGTTCATATAGGATTCCCAGGTCAGGCGCTGCACATCCTTGTCAGCGCAGATGGAAACAAACTTCTCGCGCCGCTTGTCGGATGAATACCAAAAATACTGCATGATGCCGAGCACCCAGAAAACCCGGCCATGCGCCTTCATGAAGCGCTTGCGCGCCCCGGCAAGCGCGCGCGCATCGCCGGATTTCAGGAAATCTTCGGCGGCATCAGCCGATAGACGGCCACCATACATGGCGTAGTAAATGCCCTCACCAGAAGCGGGCGCCACCACGCCGGCCGCATCGCCAGCCAGGATCACATCGCGGCCATTATCCCAGCGCTTGAGCGGCTTCAGCGGAATGGGCGCGCCTTCGCGGCGAATTGTCTCGGCATTCGTCAGGCCAATATCGCGGCGGAGTTCGGCCACCGAACCGCGCAAGGAAAAGCCCTTTTGCATGGAACCCGTGCCGATGCTGGTGGTATCGCCATGCGGGAAAATCCAGGCGTAGAAATCGGGCGAAAGCTTGCCCTGGTAATAGACATCGCAGCGCTTGGCATCGAAATCGGCGCTGCCGCCGTTGGGCGGGGACCGCACGATTTCATGATAGGCGAAAACGCAGCGCACCTTATCGCCACCAGGCACTTCCTGCTTCGCCACCTGGGACCGCGCGCCATCAGCGCCAATCACCAAGCGCGCGCGTGCTGCCCCCGCCGCGCCATCCTTCCTTTCCCAATGCACAATGGCGGTGCCATCTGCGTCGCGCGTGATTTTCTCGTAACTGCCGGTCTGGCGTTCCGCGCCGGCATGGGCGGCGCGTTCGCGCAACCATTCGTCAAAATCCTCGCGATCCACCATGCCGACAAAGCCGCCATCAATCGGCATATCCACGGATTTGGCACTGGGGGCGACCATGCGGGCGGAATTGATCTTGGCGACGAGCAGTTCATCAGGAATGGCAAAGTCTCGGATCAGGCGCGGCGGAATCGCTCCACCACAGGGCTTGATCCGCCCGGCGCGATCCAGCAGCAGAACACTGCGCCCGCGACGTGCCAAATCATCGGCGGCGGTGGCCCCGGATGGTCCGCCGCCCACCACGATCACATCATAAGTTTGCATGGCCATGTTCCTCTACTGCGCCGGTATCATTGGGCCGAAGCCGCCAGTCTTGCTGATTTTTGGACGATTGATGCGTGACGTCAACATGGCCGCTGCGATGAACAGGACCGCATCAATGATGAAGACTGCGGCATAAGCGGCTTCGGCTTGACCAAGCGCAAACCGCGCCACATCCACCGCCGCCGCGCCGGCCAGCCCGCCAAGCCCAAAGGCCACAGCCTGCGCCGCGCCCCACAGCCCCATGCGCGTGCCTTCGCGCGATTCATGCCCGCGCGCGACCATTTGCATCATGGAGGCAATGGCGGCGGCGGCGAAAATACCATTCGCGACACCAAGCGCGAAGAAGCTGGTCTTGAGCGGCCAGGCCGCGCCGAACTGGCCTGCAACGGAAAGCGCCAACATCATTACCGCCGTGGCGAGACACCCCGCGATGGTCCAGAAGCGGAGCGTGCCCGCCCAGCGCCCGCCGCGCAGGCTGCCAATCAGCGCAATGGCAATCATGCCAACCAAAACGCCCGCATGTTGCAGCGATGAAATGCGCGTGGTCTCACCCAGGCTGCGGCCAAATACCACGCCGGCGAAAGGCTCCAGGATCAAATCCTGCGCGCTATAGGCAAGCATGGACACGAAAATGAAAATCGTGAAGCGCCGCGCTTCCGCTTCCGCCCAAACCTCACGCAACGCCTGGCGGAAGGGCGGCTTGGCGGCATCGCCTGCTTCTGGGCGCGCGGTGCGCGGGCCTTCCATGCCCCAGACCGCAAGCGTCGCCAGCATGAAGGCAATGGCGGAAACGCCGGCGGCGACGGCTATCAGCCGCATGGGCGAATAGGGATCAAGCAGCCGCCCGGCGATGGCGGTGGTGATCACAAAGCCGGCGATCATCATAATCCAGACAAGGGATGCTGCCGCTGCACGCCGTGCCGGCGCGGTGCGTGCCGCGAGCAGCACAAGCAGCGATGTGCCCGCCGCGCCGACGCCACCACCAATCAGCAGGAAGGCCATTACGGCAAGCGCGATGCCCGCCCAAAGCGCTTCCGCCATCAAAGCGGTGCCCGCCGCCGCCAAGACACCGCCAAGCGCCAGCACCGCCATGCCGCCAATGATCCAAGGCGTGCGGCGCCCGCCCATATCAGACCCATAGCCCATGCGCGGGCGGAGCATTTGCAGCGCGTAATGGATGCCTACCAGGATCCCCGGCAGCGTGGCAGGCAAGGCAAGTTCCACCACCATTACGCGATTAAGGGCGGAGGTTGTCAGCACCACAATGGCGCCGAGGGCGGTTTGCACCAAACCCAGACGGATGATGCTAAGCCAGCCAAGCGGGGCGGGGGTCATGCTGCGCCTCCTGTAAGATTGGCCAGCGCAAGGGCGCTGATCAGCATGCCAATCACGTAAAGCAGAACACCCGTGCCATTATACCAAGGTGCGAGCGCGCGCGGGTCCTGCAACATGCGCCGCATCAGGCCAAGCTGGATCAGCAGTGAAACCGCAACTGCCGCCGCGTGCCAGGGCGCATCCCATATGGCGAGAAGCGCCACCACAAAAACCTGCGGCACCGCCATGAAAATACAGGCAACCAAGCCGGCCCGTTCCGCGCCCAATTGCACGGGCAAAGAAAGCACGCCCATGCGGCGGTCACCTTCAATCGCCTTGAAATCATTCAGCGTCATGATGCCATGTGCGCCAAGGCCATACAGCAGCGCGACAAGCAGCACGCGCCAATCCGGCGCGCCGCCCGACATGATCGCTGCCGCCGTGATCCAAGGCAGGGTTTCATAAGCCAAGCCACAGGCAAGATTACCCCACCAGCCATTTGCCTTCAGTCGCAAAGGCGGCGCGCTATAGGCCCAGGCGAGCGCGATGGCGATGATCGTCGCACCAAATCCCCAAGTGCCAAGTGGCAGCGCCGCGATGAGCGAAAGCGCTGTCCAGAACAGCGCAATATAAAAACCCCAGCGGCCAGGAATCCGCCCTGAAGGGATGGGCCGATGCGGTTCATTGATCGCATCCACATGGCGATCATACCAATCATTTGCCGCCTGACTCATGGCGCAAACCAAAGGACCTGCCAGGATCACGCCAAGCAGCGCCAAAGGCCAATGCGCGGCGAAGCCAGCATGGGCGGAAGCAACGCCGCAGCCAAAGGCCCACATGGGTGGGAACCAGGTGATGGGCTTCAATAACTCCAGAACCGCGGATGGCTTCAGCCGCGGGGCAGGGGCGGTCGGCGCTGATGCGACGGGCGCCGCCATTGCGCTACCTCAGCCTTGCTCGGCGCTATCGGCGCCAAGATCACCAAGGCCGTAGCGGTGCAGTTTCACATAAAGGCTTTGCCGACTAAGCCCGAGCATTTCTGCCGCAGAAGCGCGATTATCGCCGGAAAGTTGCAGCGCGGCTTCGATACACAGGCGCTCAATCGCATCCGTCGCATCGCGCACAAGGTCCTTGAGCGGCACACGCCCGATCAATTCCGTGAGCTGTTCAACAGAACGAGTGGCATGCGCGCCGTTCTGGCGTGGTTCTGCAACCCGCGCACCGATATCGCGAATCGAAAAGCCAAAAACATCCTGCCCGCCATGCGTGACAGTAACGGCGGAGATTTCCACCTCAACCCGTGCGCCCATCGCGCCGCGTAGCGTCGTGGTATAAAGCCTGACCGTACCGCGATTGCGAAGGTTGGACAGCAGGACTTCAATTTCGATGCCCTGGCCACCCAGCCAGCGTTCCAGCGATTCGCCGCGGGCCTGTTCTTCCGAACCAAGCTCGGCCAAGTCGAGAAAAGCGCCATTGGCGGAAATCACCACACCATTCTGATCCGTGATCACAAAGGCGTCGGGCAGATTTTCCGCCACTTTCAGCATCTGTGACTTGGCTGGCGAGAGCCCGGCCGGCTGTTCACCGCCCGCAAGCGATAGCCGCAACAGCAGCACCGATGCGCCATCCTGGCGGAAGCTGGTGGCGGCGATGGTCACTTCCCGCCCCGAATCGGCAAGCTGCGCGCCCACTTCATCTCCGCGGCCCGCGATGCGCACGGATGCGAGCAGGGATTGCACTGCCTGACGGCTTTCCGGCGCAAAGGCATCCATCAAGGGCCGGCCAATAACGCGGCGTGAATGGCGCCCGAAAAGCTGTTCGGCAGCCGGATTGGCTTCCGTCACGCGTCCCGTGGCGCCATCAATGATCAGCGTTGCATCAGCGGAAAGCTGGAACAGCAGCCGATAGCGAGTTTCGGCCTGGCGCAGCCTCGCGTAATCGCGTTCCATGGATTGCTGGGTTTCCAGCAATCTTTGTTGCAGGCGTGACTGCGCACTCAGATCGCGGCCAAACACCACGCGCCGATTGCCGCGCTGCAAAGGGACAGCCGCAAAAAGCAGCGGCACGGCTTCGCCACCTTCGGCGACCTGATTGATGTTGCGCCATTGCGCTTCCGCCGGCGCGCCGCTCAATAGCGCTTCAACCTTGGGGCGGCTTTCCGTGGTGACGGTCTCTGCCCAGGGGCGCCCAAGCCAGGTCTGATGCCCGCCCAGTGTTTTCGAAAGTTCCTGATTGCTGAAAGCAATATCGCGAATGACGCCCTGATCATCCACCACCAAAGCCATATCCGCCGCCGCCGAGACCAATGAGGCCGCGGCATCAGCATCCAGATCTGCGAAAGATTTGCGAGGAGCTAGAAAGGTTTTCACGGAAAGGCAGGACCTTTTAAGGCGCGGGCCGCCTTTTCGGCGCGGCCCCTGAGGAAATCAAGCAACGACGTGATGGGTCGCATGGCGAGGCGGCCTAACTCGGCAGCCCCTCACTTCCTCGTCCTTGTAGGGCAAGCAGGGCCTCTGCCTGCAGAATCGCTTCTTCCGCATCCCGCGCGGTGGCATCGGCGCCAAGGCGCTTGATCAGCAAAGGTTCCTTCAGGATCAGGGCGCCACCCACCAGCACGCCGAGATCAGCATTGCGGGAGGCGCGGCGGATATCGTGAATGAGATGTCCCAAGCTTTCGATATGGGTTTCACCGCTGATGGAAAAACCAATCAGCCCGAAATGCTTTTCGGCGACAAGCGCGATCAGTGAATCACTATCTGCGCCAATATCCATCCAGGTATCCCAACCGGCACGGCGGAAGAATTGCTCAACGATAGTCAGGCCAAGGCCGTGCTGTTCTTCCGGGGCAGGGGCAAGCAGAATGCTCCTACCCGGCCGATGCACGATGCCCAGCGGCGCGAAGCGCGATTCGAGCTCATGGCAGACGGCATGCAGGGAACGAAGCCCAATCGTCACTTCAGTAAAGTCGCAGATATCCTTTTCCCAACAAACGCCCAGAAACCGCGCCGCCGGCGCGAGCAAGCCAAGATAAACCTGCGGAAGCGGCAAACCACGTGCGCAAAGCGCTTCAATAAAGACAAGCGCGTTTTCCGTGGTGCCGAGCCTTGCAAGAGTAGCGAAGGACTCTATCTCTGCTTCGGTGGGCGCAGCGGCCTGCGGCGCGGGTTGATCTTGATGGGCGTCACCAAGCGCACGTCTAGCCATCACGAGTCGAGGGATCACCTCGGTCTCAATCACCCGCTTGAGCGGTATCGCGCTGGCGTTGGAATAGCCGCGCCACATCGCCTCGGCGGGCCCATCCCTGCGATCTGAGCCTGGGTCTGCCATGTCCTCACGGGAATATAGCGTGAAACCGTTATCGGCTTCCACATATTCCGTTTGGGCCTGACGCTCCTCATCCGTGGTCGGCTTCATGATAGACCCCCTTATGCGGGTAGCTTCATCCTGTGGGTCGCTTAATGTCAATCAAAAAATACGTCAATCTTTCTTGACACTCGCCCCGAGCCTCCGGTAGGTTTCTCATTATCGAAGACTGGGAAGGGGGTCCACATGACCCTGAGCGTCACGGAAAATCAAGGCAAACTGGCTGAAAATCGCCGGAACTGGCCCTTGATGGGTAGCGCCCCAGACCATGCCAGTCGAATCGCCTCAGTCTCCGGGAGTGTAAAGAAATGCTGACAGCAGACCGCTTCACCGGTATTTTCAAGGCCCTGGATGCCTGCCCCTGGAACGCCGCCACCGGCCGCGCCAGTAAGCGCCATGCCGGCGTCCGGCGGGGGGTGGTGACGCCGCTTTATACGCCGGATGAACGCCGCCGGCGGGATGCAACCCATTGGACTCTGGTGCAAGGCATCCTGGCCCCGGTGCAATTCCTGGTCTTCCTGGTGAGCCTTGGCCTGGTGCTGAACTATCTGGCGACCGGCGAAGGTTACGCCATGGCAACGGCTTCCATCATCACCAAAACTGCCATTCTTTATTTGATCATGGTGACCGGTTCGATCTGGGAAAAAGTGGTGTTTGGCCGCTGGTTGTTTGCACCGGCCTTCTTCTGGGAAGATGTCTTCAGCATGTTGGTGCTGGCGCTGCACACGGCCTATTTGCTGGTGCTGGTTCTTGGCATTGGTGATGGTCGCGGGCAGATGATGTTGGCGCTGGCGGCCTATGCTGCCTATGTCGTCAATGCCGCGCAATTTCTGCTGAAGCTGCGCGCTGCGCGGCGCGAAGAAACCGGCTGGCGCGGCGGCAATGCAGGTCAGATGACATGACCCATCCCGGCGCGCCACGCGAGCCCGAAGGCATGGCGCCCGGCGCCGGCGGTTGCGCCGATACGCCCATCCTGCGTGAACGCGGTCAGCGCGAGGTTTTCTGTGGCCTGACCGGCATCATCTGGCTACATCGCAAGATTCAGGATGCGTTTTTTCTTGTGGTTGGCAGCCGCACCTGCGCGCATCTGCTGCAATCCGCTGCTGGCGTGATGATTTTCGCCGAACCGCGCTTCGCCACCGCCATCATCGAAGAACGTGACCTTGCGGGACTCGCGGATGCGAATGAGGAATTGGACCGAGTCGTCACGCGCCTCATTGAACGCCGCCCCGATATACGCATGTTGTTCCTGGTGGGATCCTGCCCATCGGAAGTGATCAAGCTTGATCTTTCCCGCGCCGCGCAGCGACTTTCGCAGCGATTTTCCCCCAGCGTACGCGTGCTGAATTACTCGGGCAGCGGCATCGAAACCACTTTTACCGAAGGCGAGGATGCCTGCCTGGCCGCGCTGGTGCCGGAAATGCCGGCGGAGCCAGGCACGGCGCGTTCATTGCTTGTGGTGGGCGCGCTGGCGGAAGTGGTGGAAGACCAATTCATCCGGCTTTTCGCGGCACTTGGCGTGGGGCCGGTGCGCTTTCTGCCATCACGGCGCGCATCCGAATTGCCTGCGGTGGGTGAGGGCACGCGCTTCCTGCTCGCGCAGCCTTTCCTTGCCGGCACCGCGCGCGCCTTGGAAGCGCGCGGCGCACGCCACATCCCCGCACCCTTTCCCTTGGGCGAAGAAGGCACAACAGCCTGGCTGCGCGCGGCGGCCGAGGTCTGGGGCGTGGGCGAAGAACGCTTCACACAAGCAACCGCACCGGGCCGCGAACGCGCCCGTGCCGCACTCGCCAATCATCGCACGACACTTGATGGCAAAAGCATTTTCTTCTTTCCCGATTCGCAGCTTGAAGTGCCACTGGCGCGTTTCCTGTCACGTGAATTGGGGATGACGCCGATTGAAATCGGCACGCCATATTTGCACCGGCAGCATCTGGCGCATGAATTGGCGCTGCTGCCAGCAGCCGCGAAGCTCGTGGAAGGCCAGCATGTGGATCGGCAATTGGATCGCTGCCGGGAAGCACGGCCCGACATGACTGTGTGTGGGCTTGGACTTGCGAATCCTCTGGAAGCCGAGGGGCTGACAACGAAATGGTCCATTGAACTCGTCTTCTCACCCATCCAGGGATATGATCAGGCAGGTGACCTTGCGGGACTTTTTGCGCGGCCTTTGGTCCGGCGCGAAAAGCTGATGGTCTAGCGCCATGCAGCTTGCTGTCTGGACCTATGAAGGGCCGCCGCATGTGGGGGCGATGCGTATCGCGACCGCGATGCAGAGTGTGCATTACGTGCTGCACGCGCCGCAGGGCGATACCTATGCGGATTTGCTGTTCACCATGATCGAAAGGCGCAGCAAGCGCCCGCCAGTGACATGGACCACCTTCCAGGCGCGCGATTTGGGCGGAGATACCGCCGAGCTTTTCATGGAAGCGGCGCGTGATGCCTATGCGCGCTTCAAGCCCGAAGCGGTATTGGTGGGCGCTTCCTGCACCGCGGAGCTTATTCAGGATGATCCGGGCGGCCTGGCAAAAACCCTTGGCCTTCCGGTGCCTGTCGTCCCGCTGGAATTGCCCGCCTATCAGCGCAAGGAAAATTGGGGCGCGGCGGAGACGTTCTATCGTCTGGTGCGCGCCTTTGCCGGGCCGGCACAAACGCGCGCCCCGCGGGATCCGGCCCGCGCGCCGCGTTGCAACATTCTTGGGCCAACGGCGCTTGGATTCCGGCATCGTGATGATGTTGCAGAAATCACCAAGCTGCTGCGCGGCATGGGCATTGAAGTCGTGGTTGCCGCGCCAATGGGCGCCACACCTGCTGACCTGACCCGTCTGCATGAGGCGGATTTCAATGTCGTGCTTTATCCTGAAATCGCGCAGGTCACAGCAAGCTTTCTGCAGCGCCATCTGGGCCAGCCCTTTACGCGCATTGTGCCGATTGGCGTGGGTGCGACGCGCGATTTCATGGCGGAAGTGGCGGCACTCGCGGGTCTGACGGCGCCTGATGTTGATGGCGGGGATGCGCTGCGTCTGCCCTGGTATGCGCGGTCTGTCGATTCGAATTACCTGACCGGGAAGCGCGTTTTCATTTTTGGCGACGCGACCCACGCCATTGCGGCGGCACGCATTGCGCAGGAAGAATTGGGCTTTGCCGTTGTCGGCCTTGGCACTTACAGCCGCGAATTTGGCCGCGAAATCCGCGCCGCTGCCGAGAAATATGGCTGCGAGGCCCTGATTTCTGATGATTATCTGGAAGTCGAAGAACGCATCGCCGCCCTGCAACCCGAATTGGTGCTTGGCACGCAGATGGAACGCCATATTGCGAAGAAGCTTGGCGTTCCCTGCGCGGTCATCTCCGCACCTGTTCACGTGCAGGATTTCTCAGCGCGCTATGCGCCGCAAATGGGTTTCGAAGGCGCCAATGTGATCTTCGATACCTGGGTGCATCCGCTGATGATGGGGCTTGAGGAACATCTGCTTGGTATGTTCCGCGAAGACTTCGAATTCCGTGATGGCGTGGCCCCTTCCCATCTGGGCCATGGTCCGCAAGCCGAAGCACACGCCGTGCCCGTGGCCGTTGGCCCGGCAAGCTGGGCGCATGAAGCTGAGGCCGAGTTACGTAAGATCCCCTTCTTCGTGCGTGGCAAGGCGCGCCGCAACACCGAACGATTCGCTGAAGAACGCGGCATTGCCCTGATCACCCTTGAGACGCTTTACGATGCCAAAGCCCATTTCTCCCGCTGAGGCATCAGCCCCCCGCATCGTCATTGTGACGATGGATAGCCATTTCGGTGGCGCGGTAGATAGGGCGCGCGCAATGCTGCGCCAGCAAATCCCTGGGTTGGAATTGACCCTGCATGCCGCGGATGAATTCGCCGGCGATGAAGCAGCGCTGGCCGCCTGCCATACCGATATTGCGCGCGCCGATATCATCATTGCCGGCATGCTGTTTTTGGAAGATCATTTCCGGCTGGTACAGGATGCCATTGCCGCCCGCCGCACTGATTGCGATGCGCTGGTGTGCTGTCTTTCAGCGCCCGAGATCACGCGCCTGACGCGTATGGGCCGGCTGGATATGTCAGCCGAAGCCAAGGGCCTGATGGGCCTGCTGAAGCGCTTGCGCGGCAAGAAGGAAGGCAATGGCGCCAGCGGCAAAGGCCAAATGCGCATGCTGCGCGAATTGCCGAAGCTGCTCCGTTTCATTCCCGGCACCGCCCAGGATTTGCGTGCCTATTTCCTGACGCTGCAATATTGGCTGGCGGGATCAGCCGATAATCTTGCGAATATGGTGGCGCTGCTGGTGCAGCGTTATGCCAAGGGCAAGCAGAAGCTTTCTGTCGCCGCACCTATCGAATATCCCGAAACATGCCTCTATCACCCGCGGATGAAGGACCGGATTGGCGAGACCCTTGCGGCACTACCGCGGGCAGGCACGCGCGGCACGGTTGGGCTTTTGCTGCTCCGTTCCTATGTGCTTGCAGGCAACGCCAAGCATTATGACGGCATGATCGAAGCGCTGGAAGCACGCGGGTTGAATGTCATTCCTGCTTTCGCTGCGGGGCTTGATGGCCGCCCGGCCATGGATGCCTTCTTCACCAAGGATGGCGCGCCAGCGATTGATGCGCTGGTGTCCCTGACCGGCTTTTCTCTGGTCGGTGGCCCTGCCTATAATGATGCGCGCGCGGCGGAAGCGGCGCTCGCCAAGCTTGATGTGCCCTATGTTGCCGCGCACCCGCTTGAATTCCAGACCATGAAGCAATGGGCCGGCAATGCGCGTGGCCTTCTGCCAGTGGAAGCGACCATGATGGTTGCCATTCCCGAATTGGATGGCGGCATTTGGCCAATGACTTTTGGTGGCCGTTGCGGCGCCGGCGGCGATGCCAATGAACGTTGCGCCGGTTGCGATGGCGTTTCCTGCGCCCGCGACATGGTGCCGCATCCGGAACGCGCTGGCACTCTTGCGGATCGTATCGCGCGCCTGGTTGCATTGCGTCGGACAGAACGCGCCGAACGCAAGATCGCAACTGTGCTGTTCAATTTTCCGCCCAATGCCGGCACCACGGGCACCGCAGCTTATCTTGGCGTATTCCCGTCACTGTTCAATACGCTGAAGGCCATGAAGGCAGCGGGCTATCATGTAGACCTGCCAGAAAATGCTGATGCCCTGCGGGAGATGGTGATCAACGGCAATCGCGCCCGCTACGGCACCACCGCCAATCTTGCCGCGCGCGTCTCCGCGGACCAGCATCTTCGTCGCACACCGTGGCTCGCCGAGATTGAGAAAAGCTGGGGCCCTGCGCCTGGGCGTATTCAGACCGATGGGCGCGATATCTTCATCCTTGGTGTGCAACTCGGCAATGTGTTCGTCGGCGTGCAGCCTGGCTTTGGCTATGAAGGCGACCCGATGCGGTTGCTGTTTGAACGGGATTTCGCGCCAACCCATGCCTTTTGCGCATTCTATCAATGGCTCCGGCAGGATTTCGGCGCAGATGCGGTGCTGCATTTTGGCACGCATGGGGCCTTGGAATTCATGCCGGGCAAGCAAGCCGGCATGTCGGGGCAATGCTGGCCTGATCGGTTGATTGGCGATTTGCCGAATTACTACCTTTATGCCTCGAACAACCCGTCCGAAGGCATGTTGGCCAAACGCCGCGCCGGTGCAACCTTGATCAGCTATTTGACGCCACCGATTGCCTCTGCCGGGCTCTATCGTGGTTTGCTTGACCTCAAAGCTTCGATTGATCGCTGGCGTGCGCTTGATCCTGAAGCGGATCCGAATCAACGTGCAGCCCTGGCTGGTTTGATTCAGGCACAAGCAAGCGCGGTGGATCTAGCGACCGAAGAACCCGTCTGGGCCAATCCCGCGCCGGAGATTGTGAAGCTCAGCGCCGGTCTGCTGGAATTGGAATATACCCTGATCCCGCATGGCATGCATGTTGTGGGTGAGCCGCCAAATGCAGATCAGCGCGCGGAGATGCTGACCGCCGCCGGTGTCGCGGATGCAAGCGTTCATGCGCGTTATGATGCGCTTCTGGCGGAAGATCATGAGATCCCTTCCATCCTGCGTGCCTTGGAAGGGCGCTACATCATGCCTGCGCCTGGTGGCGATTTGCTACGCAGCCTGGACGTGTTGCCCACGGGGCGGAACCTGCATGGTTTCGATCCCTTCAAACTGCCAAGCGCCTTTGCCGTGCAGGATGGTATGCGTCAGGCAGATCGTTTGCTGGAACGCCATTTGGCCGAAGGCAATGATCTTCCTGAAACAGTCGCGATGGTTTTGTGGGGCACGGATAATCTGAAAACCGAAGGCGGGCCAATTGCCCAGGCGCTTGCGCTCATGGGGGCCGGGCCGCGCTATGATAGCTATGGCCGGCTTGCTGGTGCGTCGCTTGTGCCACTTGCGGAATTGGGACGCCCGCGCATTGATGTGGTGATGACGTTATCGGGCATATTCCGTGATTTGTTGCCGTTGCAGATGAAGTTGCTCGCTGAGGCGGCGCTGCTCGCCGCGCAAGCGGAAGAGCCAGCGGAACAAAATTTCATCCGCAAGCATGCGTTGCAGCATATCGCCGAGCATGGTGGCAGCATGGAACAGGCAGCGCTACGTGTTTTCGGCAATGCTGATGGCACTTATGGCGCGCATGTGAATTCCATGATCCATGATAGTGCCTGGAATGATGAGGACGAATTGGCGTCCAGCTTCGTCCGCCGCAAGGGCTTCGCCTATGGCATGGATGGCAAGCCAGCCCGCGCCGATAAGGTCTTGCAGCAGGTTTTGGCGAGTGTCGAAATCACGTATCAGAACCTTGATAGTGTCGAGGTTGGTGTCACCAGCATTGATCAGTATTTTGACATGCTGGGTGGCGTCAGCCGCGCCGTGCAAGTCGCGCGCGGTGGCAGGGCATCCGCCATTTACATCAGTGATCAGACCCGCGGTGAGGGTAAGATCAGGACCCTGTCTGAACAGGTAACGCTTGAAACCCGCACCCGCGCCCTGAATCCGAAATGGTATGAGGGCCTGTTGAAGCATGGCTATGAGGGCGTGCGCGAGATTGAGGCACATGTGACGAATACCATGGGCTGGTCGGCCACCACGGGCCATGTGGCACCTTGGGTCTATGAACGCATTGCCGACATCTATGTGCTGGATGCGGAAATGCGTAATCGTATCGCGCAGCTTAACCCCACAGCATCCGCGAAAATCGCCAATCGCCTGATTGAGGCGCAGGAACGTCGCTACTGGAATCCCAGTGCCGATATTCTGGCTGCGCTACGTCAGGCCGGTGATGAGCTTGAAGATCGCATCGAAGGCATCAGTGAAGGAGTCGCGGCATGACCGTGTTGATGAGAGAGCCGCCCCGCCTGACCGCCCGTCCCCGCCAGGGAGATGGTGATGGCAGTGTCCAGGTGCATATGGATGAAGCCGTATCCGGCACGACCGCAAAAGTATTCGCCGTTTACGGCAAGGGCGGGATTGGCAAAAGTACGACGTCATCGAATCTTTCGGTTGCGTTTTCGAAGATCGGCAAGAAGGTTCTGCAGATTGGTTGTGATCCGAAGCATGACAGCACCTTCACGCTTACCAAACGCTTGATCCCAACCGTGATTGATGTGCTGGAATCCGTGCAATTCCACGCTGAGGAATTGCGCGCCGAGGATTTCGTCTTCGAAGGCTACAACGGCGTGATGTGCGTTGAAGCGGGCGGGCCGCCAGCCGGTACGGGCTGTGGCGGATATGTGGTTGGCCAAACGGTGAAGCTGCTGAAGGAACATCATCTGCTTGACGATACGGATGTCGTGATCTTCGACGTTTTGGGCGATGTGGTGTGCGGAGGCTTTGCCGCCCCCTTGCTGCATGCGGAACGCGGCCTGGTGGTGGCTGCCAATGATTTTGACAGCATCTTCGCCATGAACCGGATTATCGCAGCCATCAAGGCGAAGTCGAAGAATTACCCAGTGCGCCTTGGTGGCGTGATCTGCAACCGTAGTGCCGCGACTGATCAGATTGACCGCTTTAATGCTGCAAGCGGCATGAAGACCTTGGCGCATTTCCCTGATCTTGATGTCATTCGCCGGTCTCGTCTGAAAAAGGCGACACTCTTCGAAATGGAAGGATCGCCGGAGTTGGAGGCGGTGCAGGCGGAATACATCCGTCTTGCGGAATCGCTTTGGGCTGGTGCGGAAGGTCTGGAAGCCGCGCCGCTCAAGGATCGTGAGATCTTTGATCTATTGGGGTTTGATTGATGCAAACCGCTACCTATCAAAGCCGCCGCAGCCAGATTGAAACCTATTTCGATCGCACGGCTGCGGATGCCTGGGCACGATTGACATCTGATGCACCGGTCAGCGGCATTCGCGCGACGGTACGCGCTGGCCGCGATGAAATGCGTCAGACACTTTTGGCTTGGTTGCCGGATGACCTGACGGGCAAGCGTCTGCTCGATGCCGGTTGCGGCACCGGGGCTTTCGCCATCGAAGCCGCGCGGCGTGGTGCGCAGGTTTTGGCGATAGATGTTTCACCTTCTCTCATCAAAATTGCACGCGATCGAAGCGCGGGCGTGGCGCCGCAAGGAAGCATCATCCACGAGGTGGGTGACATGCTGGACAGCCAATTTGGCATTTTTGATCACGTTGTCGCTATGGATAGCCTGATCCATTATCATCCGGACGATATGGTGCAGAGCCTTGCCAGTCTTGCGCCTCGCATTCGCCGTTCCATACTGATGACCTTTGCACCGAAGACGCCATTGCTCGCGGCGATGCATTTTGTCGGGCGTGCCTTCCCGCGTGGGGATCGTGCACCAGCGATTGAACCCGTGGCAGAGCGTAGCCTGAAGGCGCGCATTACGGGTGAAAGGCAGCTGCAGTCCTGGAATCTTGGTCAGGATCGGCGTATTTCGCGGGGCTTCTATACCTCTCATGCACTGGAGTTGATCCGGAAATGAGCGAGGTGAATGACCGCTTGGCACGACTCTGGACAGGGATCAGCGTGAATGTGCTGCCCTTCGCCGAGGCCAGCAGCGGTCCTTTGCCGATCAAGCGCCTATTGCGCCTTTCGCTGTTCCAGATTTCCTGCGGCATGACCGCCGTGCTGATGGTGGGCACGCTTAACCGCGTCATGATTGTGGAAATGGGTGTGGCGGCAAGCCTGGTTGCCATCATGGTTGCGCTGCCGTTGCTGTTTGCGCCGTTGCGGGCCTTGATCGGCTTCCGTTCGGATTCACACCGTTCAGTACTGGGCTGGCGACGCGTTCCCTATCTCTGGCTTGGTAGCATCATCCAATTCGGTGGGCTCGCAATGATGCCCTTCGCCTTGATTATTTTATCGGGTGATACCTGGGCACCGCCTTGGGTCGCGCAGCTTGCGGCGGGGCTTGCGTTTCTGATGGTTGGTGCCGGTATGCATACGGTGCAGACCGTGGGTCTTGCCCTGGCCACCGATATTGTCCCGCGTGAAGCGCAGCCGAATGTCGTCACGATCCTTTCGTTGATGCAGCTGATCGGTATGGTTTTCTCGGCGCTGGTCTTCGGTGCTTTTCTTGCGGATTTCTCGCAAATCAAGCTGATTCAGCTTGTGCAAGGCATGGCCGCCGCGACGCTGGTGATCAATCTCATTGCGGCCTGGAAGCAGGAACCAAGGCGCCCGGAACTGACGGTTGGGCGAAGGGCGGATGATCCGGGCTTCAGGGAAAGCATTGCATTACTGCGCAAGGCAGGTCCGTGGGATCGGCGCTTGCTGGCAGCGGCGATCGGCACAGCCGCCTTCGGAATGCAGGATGTTTTGCTGGAACCTTATGGCGGGCAGATACTCTCGCTTGGTGTCGGCGCAACAACGGGTTTGACCGCGCTGTTTGCCAGTGGCGCGGTTTTGGGATTTCTGAGGGCAGCTCCCCTGCTTGCGCGCGGCATGCATGCGCAGCGCGTCGCGAGTGCCGGTGCCATGGTGGGCATTTCCGGTTTTGTGATGGTGATCTTTGCGGCACCACTCGAATCAACGTTGGTCTTTGCTGCCGGGACAGCGGCGATTGGCTTCGGCGCGGGTCTGTTTGCCCATGCGACTCTGACGGGCTGCATGCAGGCAGCGCCGGAAGGGCAAATTGGTCTGACCCTCGGCGTATGGGGTGCGGTCACTGCAACGGCGGGTGGCGCTGCAGTGGCGCTTGGTGGCGTCATTCGTGATGTCATTTCGTCGCTTGCTTCAGCCGGCATTCTGGGTGCGGGGCTTGATGCGCCAAGTACTGGCTATGTCGGTGTCTATATCGTTGAAATCTTCCTTCTTTTCATGATGCTTGCGGTCGTTGGTCCCCTGCTTCGGGCGAACGATACGGTTTCACCTGTGCCTCAACATGAAGCAGGCCGGCCGGCAATGACCGGGCTGCGGAACCAACATGGAGCATTGCCATGACAACACCTGCAACGCCTGTCTTCTTGGATGCGGCGGCTGTTTCGCTATACATCTTCTTCGCGTTCTTCGCGGGGTTGATCTATTATCTGACGCGCGAAAACAAGCGCGAAGGCTATCCGATGGTGAATGAACTGCCGGATCGCCCTGCCTTCGCCACCATGCATGGCTTTCCTGAGACACCCCCGCCAAAGGTCTTTCGTTTGCATTATCCTGAAGGTGCGACGGTTGTGCAGGGTGTGCGGCCGGAACGGGATGTCACCGCGCAATTGACGCCGGATTACCCCTATCCTGGCACGGCCTTCGTGCCCACGGGTGATGCCATGCGTGATGGTGTCGGCCCGGCTTCCTATGCGGATCGCGCCGATGTGCCGGATTTGGCCTATGACGATAACGCGCCAAAAATTGTTCCGCTGCGTGCGGCGCCTGGTTGGCACATCGCGCATGAAGACCCCGATCCGCGCGGTAGGCCTGTCATCACGCTGGATGGAGAGATCGCCGGCACGGTGGTTGATCTTTGGGTGGATCGTTCAGAATACATCCTGCGTTATGTTGAAACCGAAGTTGCCGGCGGGCGTCGTGTGCTTGTGCCGATGTTCCTCTGCACCTTCACGGATGACGGCACGACCAATGTGATTTCGGTCACGGCCGCGCAATTTGCTGCCGCACCAGGTATTGCCAAGCCGGAGCAGATCACGCTGCTGGAAGAAGACAAGATCTCTGGCTATTTCGGTGGTGGGCATTTCTATGCAACTCCGGAACGTAGTGAGGCCTGCCTGTGAAAAAGCCAGCCCCCGCGCGTTTAACCGAACACGGGCTGGAACCGGTACCGGGCCTGCCGGAAGCGCTTCCGGAAGGTGAGGTTTTGTTGTGGCAGGGGGCGCCGGCTTGGACTGAAATTGCCCAGCGGGTTTTCCTGATCCGCTGGGTGATGGCGTATTTTCTGTTCCTCGCGGGTTGGGATCTTTTGAACGCCGCGCTTGGGGGTGCCTCCCTGACGACTGCCATCGGATCAGCCGCGGTATTGCTGCTGGTTGGGAGCATCGCGATCGGCATTCTGGCGCTGCTGGCAAAGGTGACAGCGAAGACGAGTGTCTATTCCATTACTTCTCGGCGCCTTGTGCTGCGCGTGGGTGTTGCATTGCCCATCACGATCAATATCCCCTTTGTCGCTATCGCCGGGGCAGATTTGCGGAATCGCAAAGATGGTCATGGCGACATTGTGTTGGAGTTACTGCCGAGCCACCGGATTTCCTGGATTGCCCTATGGCCCCATTGCGCAGGATGGAGTGTCGGACGACCAAAGCCGATGCTCCGTGGTGTAACGGAAGCCACAGAGGTTGCCAGGATTTTGGGTGAGGCAGTCGCCAATGCGGGCGGTGCCGCCATCAGCCGTGGTCAGAATACGCTGGAAGCCGAAATGCCAAGTGGCGCTACGGCAATGGCATAGGGAAGGGATGATGACAGCCAAGGCAACAGCGCCGCGCAAGGATTATCTGGGGATCGGACTCGGGGTGATGCTGGCCGGCATTATTGCATTGGTGATCCTTAATGCAGGTGAGAAACAACAGGTAAGGCATCAGCCGACTCAGGCGCTTTTTGCGCGAGATATCCTGTTCAGCGATCGTATGGATGGCGGCATTTCCATTCGCGATGCGACAACTGGGCGGTTGATTGGCGAAATTGCCCCTGGTGAAGGGGGCTTTGTACGCGGTGCCTTGCGCGGTTTCACGCGCGATAGGCGGCTTGAAAATCCAGGCGCCGAAAGCCCCTTAAGGCTCGCGGCGCTCCAGGGTGGCGCAATTATTCTGGAAGACCCGGCAAGTGGTCGCTGGACGGATTTGCGCGCCTTTGGTGCGACGAATGCGCAGAGTTTTGCGGAAATATTGTTCAAAAAAAATGAGGAAGGCAAATGACCCAAGCAAACAATCAGCGGCGCGGCAGGCGCTTTGATGTGCCCTGTACCGTCGAAATCGAACGCAGCTTCGATAGTTTTCACGCCTATGCAGTACCCGAAAACGTCGTGTTGCGGCCAGGTGATCAGGTGATCGTCCATGGCGCACCAAGCCAGGTGGCCTTTGGCGAGAAATACAGCTTCGAAACCTCGGCCACCATCATCCGTGCCGGATTTTTCATGCGGCATTGGACTCAGTTCCGTTCAATCCTGGAATTGACCGAACTCTATCATGTGGGCTTTGAGCCGAAGGAGGCCGCATGAACGCCGTTAGCCACGCCATGCGTGACAAGCTCTCGCGCGAGACGACCGAGCTTGCGCTGACCGAAACGGTTCTATCACCGCGCTTTTACACCACGGATTTTTCGGCGATGGACGCGATTGATGTGGAACCGGTGCGGGCTGAATGGGACCGGCTGATGGAGGAATTCCATCGCGACCCGAACAAGGGCCATTTCATCCGTGACGAAAGATTCGATGCGTTTCGTCTCGAAGACTTGCCAGAAGGGCTGCAGACAGAGCTGGTGGATTTCCTGGTAAGCAGCGTCACGGCCGAGTTTTCAGGCTGCGTCCTTTATGCCGAAATCAAGAAGCGCGTGAAGAACCCCGATATGCGCGAGTTGTTTTCCGTTATGGCGCGCGATGAAAGCCGCCATGCAGGTTTCATCAATGATGCGCTGAAGGATTTGGGGATTGGCGTTGATCTGGGCTTTCTGACGCGGGCCAAGAAGTATCATTACTTCCAGCCGAAATTCATCTTCTACGCGACCTATCTGAGCGAAAAGATCGGCTACGCGCGTTACATCACCATTTTTCGCCAATTCGAACGCCATCCTGAATTGCGTTTTCACCCGATTTTCCTGTGGTTCGAAAAATGGTGCAATGATGAATTCCGGCATGGCGAGGCGTTTGCGCTTCTGATGCGCGCCAATCCGAAGCTGCTGACAGGCGTGAATGCATTGTGGTGCCGCTTTTTCCAATTGGCGGTTTTCGCCACCATGTATGTGCGCGATCATGGCCGCCCGGAATTCCACAAGGCACTTGGCATGACGCCGACGGAATATGATCGGCAGGTTTTCAAGATTACTGAGGAGATTTGTCGCCAGGTATTCCCAGTCACGCTTGATGTGGATGGTCCGGGCTTCATGGAAGACATGGATCGGCTCTGGCAGATCTCAGAGAAGATGAATGACGCGCGGCGGCAAGGTGGTATTGGCGGACGGCTTCGCCGCATCGGCTTGAGCATTTCGGCCGCGACTACTTTTGGCAAGCTGTTCTTCCGTCGGCCGCGGAAGCATCCGCTGCCGGCGGAAATTCGTCTTTCCCCGGTTTGGTAGGCGGATAACCATGCCCGAAGGCGTGACCGCAGCCCTGATTGCCATTTTTCTTTGGTGGCTGACGACAGGTGTGATTCTGTTTGCGGTCACAAGGCTTGCATTGCATGGCTTGGCGCTGGCGGGTGCGTCGGCAAGCCTGCTCGCGCTTGGGCTGGTCATGCTGCATGTCACTGCGGCGGATATCAGTTCGCAAGGCGCCTATATGTCTTTCCTCGCAGCGCTTGCGATTTGGGGCGCGGTTGAGATCAGCTTTCTCGGCGGTTTGATCACTGGCCCGAATCGCGCGGAATTGCCCGCGCAATTCAGTGGCATCCAGCGCTTTTGGTCCGCCACGCGTGTTGTCCTGTGGCATGAGCTGTTTCTTCTGGCGCTCGGCTTTCTGCTTATTACTGCCTTTGCGCAGGGGCCCAACCAGATTGGATTGCTGACCTATGGCATTCTTTGGCTGATGCGCCTGAGTGCGAAGCTCAATCTTTATCTGGGGGTGCGCAATACTGGCGAAAGACTATTGCCGGCGCACCTGCGTTACATGAGCAGCTATTTCGCGCATCGCCCAATGAATCTGCTGTTTCCCTTTTCGATCACGCTTGGGACCATTTTGAGCGCCCTGCTTTTCCACAAGGCCCTGGCGGAAGGCGCTGATTCGCATCAGGCA
>JADCGG010000312.1 GCA_020249125.1 Roseomonas sp.
GAAGCTGGCTAGATGGTGGGATGAAACTCTGGCTCTCCGCCCTTGGCGCCACCATGCTGATGCAATTGGTTGCGTCCTTCATGGGCCAAAGCCTGCCGGTGCTGGCGCCGCTGATGATGGCAAGCACCGGGCTGGCGCCGGAACGGGTTGGCAATCTTTCATCACTGACGGCACTTGCGACCGTGCTGTATCTGATGATCGGTGGCGTGTTCCTGGCACGTATGGGGCCGGTACGGATGCTGCAATTGGGCACGGCCGTGGCGGTGACAGCGCTGCTGGTGGCAAGCCTGGGTCAGGCGTGGGCGATATTCCTGGCCGCCTTCATGCTGGGGCTTGGCTATGGGCCAACCCCGCCGGCGGGCAGCCGCATGCTGGCCGCGACTGCGCCGCCCGAGCATCGGTCGCTGATTTTTTCCATCAAGCAGGCGGGCGCGCCGGCGGGCGGCGCCTTGGCAGGGCTGATCGCGGCCCCGGTTGCGCTGGCCTATGGCTGGCCCATGGCGCTGATGCTGGCTTTTGGCGTTGGCGTGCTGGCCATATTGGTCATTCAACCACTGCGTCCGGCCTTCGATACGGATCGCAATCGCGCGCAGCCGTTGCGCTTCAATGATATATTTTCAGCGCGCGCCATCAGCGCCCCATTGGCAACCTTCAAACAGAACCCGGCGCTAAGGCGCGTCACGGCGCTTTCGGTTTCCTTCGCTATTTGCCAGGGCTGCCTGTTTTCCTTCACCGTGACCTGGCTTGTGGAGAAGCGTGGTTTTGATCTGGTGCTGGCCGGCAGTGTTTTTGCCGCGATGCAATTCGCAGGCGTGGTCGCGCGCATTCTGTTGGGCTGGGTCGCGGATCGTACCGGGAATGCGCTCGCCAATCTGGTGACGCAGGGTTTCGTGGCGGGCGGCGCTATCCTGGCCTTGGCGCTGCTGCCCGCCGATGCCGGCTTCTGGCCGCTGGCGCTGATTGCCGTGCTATGCGGCTTTTTCGGTGCTTCCTGGAATGGCATTTCACTGGCCGAGGTCGCGCGCCTTGCCCCGCCCGGCAAGGTTGCGGATGCGACCGCAGGGTCAACGATTTTCGTCTTTCTCGGCTATGTCGCCGGGCCTTCGATTTTCGCCACGCTTGTCAGCCTGACCGGAAGCTGGACGCTGCCGCAAATTCTGGTAGCGGTGCAGCTATTGGTGATGGCAGCGCTGGTGGGGCTGACGCTCAGGAAGCCCAGGCAGGGGGGCGCTTTTCCTTGAAGGCGGCAATGCCTTCGCGTGCCTCATCGCCCGAAGCGCAACGCGCGAAGGCCAAAGCGCCCGCTTCGGCATAACCATCCGGCGAGAGCGGGCCAAGGGCCGCGATCAGCTTCTTGGTTTCCGCCAAGGCTTGCGGCGCGCCTTGCCGACAATCCGCGATCACCGCCTGCACCGCCGCTTCAAGCGCGCCAGCGTCAGACACGAGTTGATGCACCAAGCCAATGCGTGCGGCTTCTGGCGCGTCAATAACATTCCCTTGCAGCACCAGGCGCGCGGCATTGCTGCGCCCCATGCGGCGCACCATCCAGGGCAGGATTTGCGCTGGCACCAGGCCGCGCTTGGCTTCCGGCGCGGCGAAGCGCGCATCTGCCGTTGCGATGGCGATATCGGCAGAACAAACCCAGCCAAGCCCACCGGCATGGGCAGAACCCTGCACCGCCGCAATGACCACCTGCGGCAAGTTGCACAGCCGCACAAAACGCTGACCGGTTGCGTGGTTGCGTTGCTGCGCGGCGGCCAGCCTTTCTGCTTCGGTCCCTTGGGAGCCCACTTCCGTCAGATCCAGCCCCGCACAGAAATGACCACCGGCGCCGGAGAGTACCACGATGCGCGCCGTGCTGTCTTTTTCCAGCGCATCCAGCGCCGCATCCAGGGCAACCCCCATCGCAGCCGACATGGCATTGCGCCGATGTGGCCGGTTGAGGGTAAGGCGCACCACCGGCCCTTCCCGCGTAACAAGAACGGGATTTTCAGTTTCAGACATGTGATGCGCCTTCGTGCTGTTACGAATTCGGCCCGCGTTCCATGGAATAGGGCTGCCAACGCTTCAGCTTGGAATCGCTCAGCACTGTCGGGTTGACGCAGGAAAGCGGCCACCGGCCCGACAGCACGAGCGAGATATTCTGCCCAACGCGACGCTTGCGCGCCGGATCAAACCGCGCAGAGGCCGAGGCATTGTGCGGCGACAGGATCACATTCTGCATCTTGTGCAGTGGGTTATCCGGCTTGGTCGGTTCAATTTCAAACACGTCAATGCCCGCACCCGCGATCCAGCCCTTTTGCAACGCCTTGATCAGCCCGGCTTCTTCAACCGTCGGGCCACGGCCCGTGGTGATGAAGAGCGCATTCTTCTTCATTTGCTTGAAGTGCTTTTCCTTGAAGAAGCCGCGGGTTTCGGGGGTATCCGGCAAATGCATGGACACAAAATCGGATGTCGTCAGCAAATCGGAAAGGCTTGCCGGTTCCACGCCAAGCGCCGACATGGTGAGTTCTTCCACGAAGGGGTCGAAAGCCTTCATATGCAGGCCGAAGGCGCGGGCGCGAATGGCGGTGGCGCGGGCAACGCGACCAAAGCCGATGAAGCCCATGGTCTGGCCCATCAGGCGCGGGATTTGCAGCAATTGCGGGCGGCCTTCACCCCAGCGGCCTTCACGCACCATGCGGTCCTGTTCGATGCAGCGCCGATGCGTGGCCAGCAGCAGCATCATGGCGTGATCGGCCACTTCTTCAATGAAGGTATCAGGGCAATTCGTCACCGGAATGCCCTGGGCGGTGGCCGCCGCCACATCCACGTAATCCACGCCGACGGAACCAAGCGCGATGATGCGGCACTTCTTCAACGCCTTGATCATCTTGGCATTGAACTGCATGCCCTTGGCGTAAACCGCATCGGCCTGGCCGGCCTTGGCGATGAAATCCTTCTCCGTCGGCTGGCATTCGATGATTTCAACGCCCATGCCATCCAGCGCTTCAAGCTCATAATCATAGCCGCCGCCAGAGGTGGTGAAGGACGCCGCCGCGGGCGTCAGGATGGTAAATTTAGCCATATGATCGGTCCTTTGTTGGCTTATTCCTTGACCGCACCGGTCAGGGAGGAAACGTAGTAATCCACGAAGAAGGAATAAAAGATCGCCACCGGCAGGGAACCCAGCAGCGCACCGGCCATCAGCGCCCCCCATTGATAGACATCGCCTGTCACCAATTCGGTCAGGATCGCGACGGGGACGGTCTTGTTCTCGCTCGATTGAATGAAGGCGAGCGCATAGATGAATTCATTCCAGGACAGCGTGAAGGAGAAAATGCCCGCGCTGATCAAGCCCGGCACCGCAAGCGGCAGGGTGATCTGACGCAGGATTTGCAGCCGTGTCGCGCCATCAATCAGCGCGCATTCTTCAAGCTCATAGGGAATGGATTTGAAATAGCCGATCAAAAGCCAGGTGCAGAAGGGCACCAGGAAGGTCGGATAGACCAGGATCAGCGCGAAGGGCGTGTCAAACAGCCCAAGCTGAAACACCATGGTGGCCAGCGGAATGAACAGAATGGAAGGCGGCACCAGATAGGCAAGATAGATCGCAAGCCCGACATATTGGCTGCCGGTAAAGCGCAGCCGTTGGATGGCATAGGCGGCCAGCGTTGACGAGACGAGCGAAAGGACGGTCGCGCCAATCGCCACCATCATTGTTGTCATCAGCCATTTCGGATAGGCCGTATTGAACAGCAGCAGCCTGATGTGATCGAGCGTGGGGGAGCTGATCCAGAACGGGTTATGCGTCTTGTAATCGTAAAGCTCCGCATTCGGTTTGAAGGAAGTGATGGCCATCCAATAAAATGGGAAAAGCAGGATGATCAGAAAGCAGGCGAGCGGCAGGTAGATGGTGACCATCCGCCGCGCTTTGCTGTCCCAGGCCATGGCTTCGGATGGCGGGGCGGCGCTGGCTTCTGTTTGTTCGGCTTGCGTTGTAGCGCTCATGGCTGGTTGCTCCCGGCTTCAATCATTGCTTTCACCTTGCTGCCATTTGCGCCGCGCCAAGGCGAAGTAGCTGAAGAGTGTCGCGAAGACGAGGAAGGGAATCATGGAAACGGCAATCGCCGCACCTTCGCCCAATTGTCCCGCAGGGATGCCGCGCTGGAAGGCAAGTGTGGCGAGAAGATGCGTGGAATTCACCGGCCCGCCACGCGTGATGGCATAGACAAGCTGGAAATCCGTGAAGGTGAAGATAATGCTGAAGGTCATGACAATGGCCAGGATCGGCAGCAGCATCGGGAAGGTGATGTAGCGGAAGCGCTGCCAGGCGGTGGAACCATCCAAAAGCGCCGCTTCATAAAGCGATGGCGAAATGGTCTGCAAGCCGGCCAGCAACGAAATCGCGACAAAGGGAATGCCGCGCCAGATATTGGCCGCGATCAGGGACCAGCGCGCAGGCCAGGCGGTATTGATGAAATCCACATTGGTATCGCGCAGGCCAAGTTCGATCAGCATCCAGGAAATGACAGAAAATTGCGGATTATAGATCCACCAGAAGGCGACCGCCGTCAGCACAGTCGGCACGATCCAGGGCAGCAGGATGATGGCGCGCAGCAACGACTTGAAGGGCAAGTGATTGTTCAGCAGCAGCGCGAGCCAAAGCCCAAGCGCGAATTTTCCGATTGTGGCGATGCCTGTGTAGAAAACACTGAAAAAGACCGCGTTCCAGAAGATCGGGTCTTCCATCATGAATTCGAAATTCTCAAGCCCAACCCAGCGCCCGCTCCGCCCGATGGTGGTATCGGTAAAGGCA
>JADCGG010000313.1 GCA_020249125.1 Roseomonas sp.
AAAGCATGCTGTTCAACCGCACCATTCGCGAAAACGTGATGGTTGGGCGCCCAAACGCGACTCAGGAAGAATTGGAACAGGCCTGCCGGCTGGCTGAGGCGCATGATTTCATCCTGCGCCAACCCCATGGCTATGACACCATGATCGGTGAGCGCGGCAGTTCGCTTTCTGGCGGGCAGCGCCAGCGGCTGGCGATTGCGCGGGCACTGCTGAAAGACCCGCCGGTGCTGATTTTGGATGAAGCAACAAGCGCATTGGATGCCGCCACCGAAGCCCGCGTGCAAAAGGCCTTGGCCGCGCTCATGGCGGGCCGCACCACCTTCATCATCGCCCATCGGCTGTCCACCGTGCGTGACGCCGATGAAATCCTGGTTTTTGCCGGCGGGCAGATCGCCGAACGCGGCGGCTTCAAGGAATTGGTCGCCCAGGGCGGGCATTTTGCGGAGCTGGTGCGCACCCAGCTTACCGGTTCGGCTGGCGATTGATCATGATCAATGCAATGGCGTGAAGCCCTGCCAGGATGGGGTTATCTCGAACCATCCGGAAGGCACATCAGCCATGAATCATCGTCATCGCAAGGTTTTGCACGCCATCTTCGCCCATCCCGTCAGTGCCAATATTCACCCCAAGGCGGTTGAGGCCGTGTTTGAGGAATTGGGGGGCGAGGTCTCCCATAACGGCTCAGGCCGGTTGGCGGTGAAGCTGAATGGCCAGGCCCATGCCTTCCACAATACCCAGCACAGCCTTTCCAAGGATGAGGTAGTGGCAATTCGCCATTTTCTGACGCATTCTGGGGTGGATCCGGCGCGCGATTACCCGCTTTGAAAGCCGGGCGGGGGCAGGGCCGGGCAGAAGAAGGAAGAAACTCATGAAGCTTCATCGTCGCCAAATCCTGGCCGGTGCCGCCGGCCTGGCCGCCCTTTCCCCCAGCCTGGGCCATGCGCAAACCCGCTGGCAGATGGCCACCCCCTATGCGGACGGCAATTTGCATACGCGCAATATCCGCATCTTCATTGAAGACATTCAGAAGGCCAGCAACGGCCAATTGGCCGTGCAATTGCACAGCAATGGCGCGCTGCTGAAAATGCCGGAAATCAAGCGCGGTGTGCAAACCGGGCAGGTACAGCTCGGGGAAATCCTGCTGACCGCCTATGCCAATGAAGACCCGCTATTTGATGCCGATGCGCTGCCCCAGCTTGTTGTGAATTACGCGCAGGCCAAACGGCTTGCGGATTTGCAGCGCCCCTTCATTGAAGCGCGCTTGGCCCGCCAGGGGCTCAGCCTGCTTTACATGGTGCCCTGGCCGCCGGCGGGGCTTTACTCTCAGGAACCCGTGACCTCGCTTGAACAATTGCGCGGCCAGCGCTTCCGCACCTTCAGCCCCATGACCAATCGCTTCGCGCAATTGATCGGCGCACAGCCCACGCTGGTGCAGGCAGCGGAATTGGCGCAAGCCTTCGCGACTGGTGTGGTGCAGGCGCAAATCACCTCGGCTGCCACGGGTGTGGATACGCAATCCTGGGATTACGCCAAGGTCTTCACGCCGCTCGGCTTTTCCATGACCAAGAACGCGGTCTTCATCTCTCGCCGGGCGCTGCAAGGCTTGTCTGAACCGCAGCAGCAAATGATCCGTGCGGCAGCGGAAGCAGCCGAAAAGCGCGGCTATGAATTGTCCGAAGCGGCGGCGAGGGAGACACAAGCAACGCTCGCCCAGCGCGGGATGCGCGTGCCGGAACCCTCGGCAAGGCTGCTTGAGGATTTGAGCCGCGTTGGCCGCACCATGGCCGACGAGTGGGTTGAGCGCGCTGGTGAGGATGGCAAGAAGCTTTTGGAAGCCTATCGCGCCAGCGCCTGAACAGAAAGCGGGCAATCAGGGCGTCGCGCGGCTTTCTGCCGCCGCGACGCCCCTTGCCATGTGCGGCGGCAAGGGGGAAAACAGAGCCTTCAAGCAATAACAGGAGAGGCTCTTCATGGATCATTTGTCACGCCGCGCCATGCTGCTCGGCGCCGCCAGCCTGCCGCTTGCAGCACCCTTTATCGGCAAGGCGGTTGCGCAGACGCGCTGGCAATTGGCCACCGCCTATCCTGACGGCAATTTCCATACGCGCAATTTGCGCGACTTCATCACGGAAGTGCAGGGCGCGGCGGGCGGGCTGCAAATCCAGATGCATTCCAACGCATCACTGCTGAAAATGCCGGAAATCAAGCGCGGCGTGCAGACCGGCCAGGCGCAGCTCGGCGAAATCCTGATGTCCGCCTATGGCAATGAAGACCCCTTCTTTGAAGTGGATAGCGTGCCGCAGCTGGTAACCTCTACCGAACAGGCGCGGAAACTCGCCGAATTGCAGCGCCCCTATGTGGAAGCGCGCCTGCAGCGGCAGGGTATTACGTTGCTGTACATGGTGCCGTGGCCGCAATCGGGCTTTTATACCAATGTCCCAGTGGAAAGTGTTGAAACGCTGCGCGGCATGAAAATGCGCACCTTCAATGCGCTGACCAATCGCTTCGCGACCCTGGCTGGCGCAACGCCCACCCTGGTGCAGCAGGCCGAAGTGCCGCAAGCCTTCGCGACCGGTGTGGTGAATGCCATGGTGACCTCAGCCGCCACGGGTGTTGACGTGCAGGCCTGGGATTTCTGCAAATTCTTCACGCCAATCGGCTTCACCCGCACCAAGAATGCGGTGTTTGTGCAAACCCGCGCCTTGCAGGCGCTGCCTGAGGCTTCCCAGCGCGCCGTTCGCGCAGCGGCGGCAGCGGCGGAAGCGCGTGGCTGGCAGGCATCGGAGGTGGAAACCGTCGAACGGCAGAATATGCTGGCGAGCCGTGGCATGACGGTCAGCACGCCCTCCCCCGCCCTGATGCAGGGCCTGGCACGCATTGGTGCCACCCAGGCGGAAGAATGGGTGGCCAAGGCGGGCGAGGAAGGTAAGCGGCTGATGGACGCCTATCGGGCGGCGATTGCTTGAACATGAAGCGGGCAGGGCTTCTGCGCCCGTCTTTTTGATGTTGAAGGTGGGGGCTGATGCGCAAGGCGCTTGATTCGCTTTACCTGTTGGGGGGCGTGCTGGGCGGCATCGCCTTGGCAGCCATTGCCGCGATCATCATCGCGCAGGTGGTCGGGCGGCAATTCGGCCTGACTGTTCTGGGCGCCGATGACCTGACCGCCTTTTCGGTCGCCGCATCAGCGACTTTGCCTCTGGCTTATGCCTTCCGCCATGGCGCGCATATTCGCGTGGATTTGATTATCGGCCGGCTCAAGGGTTCCAGCCGCTTCATCATGGAAAGCATCGCATTGATCCTGACCACGGGGCTCGCGCTATTCTTCGCCTATTCCATGACTGATTTGGCGCTGGATAGTTTTGAATTTGAGGATGTGGCGCAGGGTTCTGTCGCCTGGAAGCTTTGGGTGCCGCAAGCGCTTTGCGCCTTCGGTGCCGCGCTTTTCGCGCTTTGTCTTTTGGACGATTTGGCCGCGCATCTGACCGGCGGCACGCCTTCCTATCGCAAGGCCGCGGAGATGAATGCGCTTGATCGCGCGGGGGAGGAGCTCTGATGGAACTCACGCAAACCGAAGCCGGGCTTTTGCTGCTGGGCCTACTGTTCCTGTTCCTTGGCCTTGGCGTTTGGATCGGGCTGGGCCTGATGCTGGTTGGGCTTTGCGGCGTGATCCTGCTGCCCATGCTGATGCCTTCCATGCCAACCTTCCCGGCGGAAAAGGTGATGGGCACGGCGATATGGCAATCGCTTGCCTCCTGGACCTTGGCGGCGCTGCCGCTATTCATCTGGATGGGTGAAATCCTGTTCCGCACAAGACTTTCTGAGGACATGTTCCGCGGCTTGGCGCCTTGGGTGCAGCGTCTGCCGGGCCGGCTTATGCATGTGAATGTCATTGGCTGCGGTATTTTCGCCGCCGTTTCAGGTTCCTCCGCCGCAACGGCGGCGACCATTGGCAAAATGTCGCTGCCCGCTTTGACCCAACGCGGCTATCATGTGCCGATGGCGGTTGGCAGCCTGGCCGGGGCCGGCACGCTTGGGCTTTTGATCCCGCCTTCCATTGTCATGATCGTCTATGGCGTGGCGGCGGAAGTTTCGATTGTGCGGTTGTTCATCGCGGGCGTCCTTCCGGGCGTCATGCTGATGGTTCTATTCAGTGGCTACATCATGGTCTGGTCCATGATGAACCCAAGCCTGACACCACCGCGTGATCCTTCCATTCCGCTGTCGCGCAAACTCAAGGAAAGCGGCCAGCTGATTCCGGTGGTGCTGCTGATCATGTTTGTGATGGGCAGTATCTATTTCGGCTGGGCCACCGCGACGGAAGCCGCTGTCTTTGGCGTGGTGGGCGCGCTGGCGCTTTCCGCCTGGGGGCGGACGCTGACTTGGAAAAGCTTCATTGATAGCCTGATGGGCGCCGTGCGGCTTTCCTGCATGATCAATTTGATCCTGGCAGGTGCGGCCTTTCTGACGCAGGCCATGGCCTATTCCGGCATTCCGGCGGCGATGGCGGCATGGGTCGGCGCGCAGGGCTTCAGCCCCTATATGATCATTGCCTGCCTGACGCTGATCTATCTGGTGCTTGGCTGCTTCATTGATGGCATCAGCATGATCGTGCTGACGGTTTCGGTCGTGCTGCCGATCATCCAGGGTGCCGGGTTTGATCTGGTCTGGTTTGGCATTTTCATCGTGCTGGTGGTGGAGATGGCGCAGATAACCCCACCTGTCGGCTTCAATCTTTTTGTGCTGCAAGGCCTGACGAATATGGGCATATTCCAGGTGGCCCGTTACACCCTGCCCTTCTTCTTCATGATGGTTTTGGCGGTGGCGATCGTGACGCTTTTCCCAGCCGTGGTGACCTGGCTGCCGGCGACAATGCTGTCGGGCTGATCAGGGCGCGGGGTTGGGCCAATCCGGTCTTTCGAAGCGCTGCACTTCCAGCAGATACCCGGCGGGATCGTGAAAGAAGAAATGCGTCACGCGATAGGCTTCGGAATATTCCACCTGTTCCGGCACCTTCACGCCGCGCGCCTTCAGCCTTGCGTGCCAGCCTTCCACATCCGGATCAACGAAGGTGAAGACAACGCCACCCTGCACGCGCGGATTGTCTGAAGCCCGAGGCGCCCGCGCGCGACAGATGCCGAGAAAGCCGCGCTCGCCGGGAGAGGTCGCATAAATGCGGCAGGTGCCCTGATCCTGCACCAGCGCCAGGCCAAGCTTGTTTTCATAAAAATCCCAGGAGGCGGCGGGATCTTCTGCGTATAGGAAGGTGATTTGCTGGGCGAAGGTCTTGGGTTCCATGGGGCAAGCTTAAACGCCGAAGACTGAGGGCGCCACCCATTTCGCCAGGGGCGTGGTCATGCCCTGTTACACTTTACAAATGGCAATCAATCCGCTTGCATCCGGCCGAAGCACGAGTCCGAACCCAAGGGCTCCCTTTTGTGGGGAAGAGCAATGAGCGATCTGGCGAATAAGATCACCGGTCAGATACCGGTGAAGGAACCGCAATGGCTGAAGGAATTCAAGGCCTTCATCATGCGCGGCAATGTGATTGACCTTGCCGTTGGCATTGTGATTGGCGCTGCCTTCACCGCCATCGTGACTTCCATGGTCGAAGATTTACTGAACCCTATCATTGGCTTGCTGATGGGCGGGATGGATTTCTCGAACTTGTTTGTCGTCATTTCCGGTGAACGCAAGGCAACCCTGGCCGCGACGCGTGATGGTGGCGCAGCCGTGCTCGCGGTTGGCAAATTCATCAATGCCATCATCAAATTCGTCATCGTCGGCTTTGCGGTGTTTTGGATGGTGAAGGTGCTGAGCAAGCTGCAAGCTTCAAAAGCCGTGGAAAAGGCTGCCACGCCGCCGCCGCCCACGGCTACGGAAACGCTGCTCGCGGAAATCCGTGATGAATTGAAGGCCCGCAAGGTGTGACCTTTTGGCGTGATTCGCGCAAGCGGATCACGCTTCACCTTACCATGCTGTAGCCCGGCACGCCTTTCAGCGCCTCGGTCGTATCAAAATCGCGCAGCACCGCGTCATCGGCCATTTCAACTTCAACGCAGCGATCGGCGTATTTGCCGGCCAGATGCCGCGCGCCGACATCGCCGGTAATCGCCAGCATTTCGGGCAGGAATTCGCGCGACCAGAGCATGGGATTGCCCTGCTTGCCACGGAAGGTCGGCATCACAATCGCGCGGCCTTCTTCCGGATCAAACGCCGCCATCAGCCTGTCGAGCATGGCCGCACTCACCAGCGGCATATCACCAAGACATACCATGAAGCCTTCAATATCTTCCGGCAGAGCGCGCAGCCCAGCCTTCAATGATGCGGAAAGCCCCTGCGCGTAATCCTCGGCAATCGCGAATTGCACCGCGCGCCCGGCAAGGGCTTCTTCCACCCTGTCATGCTCATGCCCTGTAACCACCACCACGGGCCGCGCATGCGAAGCCAGCACCTGATCCACCACGCGCACCACCATCGGCACGCCATCATTATCCGTGACCAGCAGCTTGTTCAGCGGCGCCATGCGGCGCGAACGGCCAGCGGCCAGCACAATGGCGGCCACGCGGCGGCCTCGGCGTGGGGCGAGGGCGGGCGGCGGTGTGCGCGGCGCCTGTTCGCGCGGCAGCGGGCGCACTTCAATTTCCTTGAGAAGACCGCCAACACCCATGGCGCCGATATCTTCGGGCGTGACTTCAAGCCCGGCGAAAAGCCGTTGCAGCACCCAATCAAAGCCATTCAGCTTCGGGCTGCGCGCACAGCCAGGCAGCACCATGGCAGGGATTTTGCCGATATGCCCAAGGCAGAGCAGATTGCCCGGATCAACCGGCATGCCGAAATGATCAATCACGCCGCCGGCGCGCACAATCGCCGCAGGGCCGACATCGCGCCGATCCACCACGGCGGAAGCGCCCGCCACCAGCAGCATTTCCGCGCCCGCACGGCGCAGCCGCGATAGCGCATCGGAAATCGCGACCGTGTCATGGCGCACGCGTTCAACAGGAAGCAGCGTGCCGCAAAGCCCGGCGATGCGTTCTTCCGTCGCCTCCACCGCGCCTTCCATGACGCTTTCCTTGATGCCCGGCAGTTCAGACAGCACCAGCCCGACTTTCAAGGCGCGGAAAGGATGAATGGCCAGCACCGGCCCGGCGCCGCTTTTCGCGACCGCTTCCACCACGCCCAGCATTTGCCCCGGCACGGCGAAGGGAATCACCTTGATCGTCGCCACCATTTCCTTGGTATTGACGGGCGTGAAATTCGGCAGGGTCGCCAGAGTCAGGCTTTCATCCACCGCATTCATGCGCGCGATGCGTTTGGTATCCAGCACCAAAAGCCCGGCCGTTTCGGCAAGGATATTCACGCGCCCGGTGGCCGCGCGGGACCGCGCGAGCAAGGGCGCGGCCAGCACCTGGCCAAGCCTTTCGGCGGCTTCATCTTCCGGCACATCGCCCACTTCCAGCCGCGCGGCGATGACCTCCCGATGCCCGCCGTCTCGTAGCGCGGCGATGGCGCCATCATCCAGAACGGTGCCCTTTTTCAGCACGCGTCCGGTCAGCCGCATGGTATGCGCCAGGATCGCGCCCTTTGCCTCTTCAAGCCGCGTAGGGCCGAAAATCATGCCGCCACACCGGGGATGGGCCGCACCGCGCCAAGCGCCGCACCGCGCCGTGCAGCGACGATTTCCGCCATGATGGAAAGCGCGATTTCGGGTGCGGTGATGGCCTCAATATTCAAGCCAACCGGCGCATGGATGCGCCCCATGGCTTCCGCGTTATGGCCAAGCTCTGTCAGGCGCGCGATGCGCTTCGCATGGGTGCGCCGGCTGCCGAGTGCGCCGATGTAAAACGCCTCACTTTTCAGCGCGGCATCCAAGGCGGGATCATCCAGCTTCGGGTCATGGGTCAGCGTCACCACCGCGGTGCGCGCATCAGGGGCTAGCGCCTCCATCGCCTCATCCGGCCAGTCGGTGGAAAGGGTCACGCCCGGCAGGCGTTCCTCACTCGCAAAGGCGCGGCGCGGGTCCACCACCACCATGGCGAAGCCAAGGGGTGCTGCCATGGGCGCCATGGCCTGGGCGATATGCACGGCACCTACAACAATGATCCGCAAGGGCGGATTATGCGGATGGACGAACCAGGTCTCCGCCCCCAGCGTCACATTGCCCGCTTCTTCGCTGCCGAGTGCGGCCTTGGAGGCTTCCACCAGCGCCGCCGGCATCTCATCGCCGGGCCAGAGCAATTGCGCGCCATCGGAAAGGCGTGTGAGCAGCACCACCGGGCGCTTCGCGGCGCGTTCGGCTTGCAGCCGATCAAGGGTTGCGGCCTTCATGAAAGTGACTCCACAAACACCTTCACCTTGCCGCCGCAGGAAAGCCCGACTTCCCAGGCGCGCTCGTCTGAAATGCCGAAATCGAGCAATTGCGGCGCCCCGCTTGCCATGGATTGCCGCGCCGCATCCGCAACCGCCCCTTCAATGCAGCCACCGGAAACAGACCCCGCCAGCTTGCCGGATTTGGTGATGGCCAGCCGCGATCCCGCCGGGCGCGGCGAGGACCCCCAGGTTTCCACCACGGTCGCGATGGCGACATCCTCACCGGCTGCCTTCCAAGTGGCGGCGATGGCCAGGATATCTTCGGCATTGTCATTCTGGGTCATGCGACCATCCTTCTGCTTTGGCCGGTGCGCGGATCGGATAAGGTTTGGATCAGCGCGCGCAGGCTTTCAAGATTATGCACGGGCCGGAAATCATCCACATGCGGCAGCATGGCCCGAATGCCCTGGGATTTCGGTTGAAACCCCGAAAAGCGCAGCAGCGGATTGAGCCAGATCAGCCGCGTGCAGGATTGCCGGAGCCTTTCTGTCGCTTCCGCCAGCCCCGCAGCACCTTCGCGGTCCAGCCCATCGGTGATCAGCAGCACCACCGCGCCCTGGCCCAGCACGCGCCGCGCCCAAAGCTTGTTGAACAGGCCAAGGCTTTCGCCAATCCGCGTGCCGCCCGACCAATCCGGCACAATGTGGGACACCATTTCAAACGCAAATTCCGGATCACGATGGCGCAATTGTCGCGTCACATTGGTCAGCCGCGTGCCGAACAGGAAGCTATGTACCCGGTCCCGTTCATTGGTGACGGCATGAAGGAAATGCAGCAGAATTTGCGCATAACGCGCCATGCTGCCGCTGATGTCACACAGCACGACCAAAGGCGGCGGCTTTTCCAGCCGATCCTTTCGCGCCAGCGTCAGGATTTCACCCCCCATGCGGAGACTTTGGCGGAGCGTGGCGCGCAAATCCACCACGCGCCCTGATGGATGGGCGCGAAAACGCCGCGTTGGTTTTTCATCCAAAGGCAAGGTGAGTTTGCGAATTTCCTGCTTGGCAGCAGCGATTTCGGCTGCCGACATGGCTTCAAAATCCAGCTTTTGCAGTTTTTCACGGTCGCTGACGGTAAAGCTCATATCCTGGCGCGGCGGTTCTGGTTCGGGCGGGCGAGGCTTTGGCTTTTCGCCCTGCATCGCCTCCGCCAAACGGCGCGATGCCGGTGGGGGTTTTTCGGAAGGTGGCTTGTGCCCGTCAAGCGCAGCCATGGCGGCGGCATGGGCAGCGGCTTCCGGGTCGCGCCAGAACAACTGAAACGCCTGGTCGAATAATTCAAAATGCTCACGCCGATGCACCATCACGGCGCGCAGTGCGGCATGGACCTGCCGACGATCCCCGATATCAATCGCATTAAGGGCACTAAGCGCCGTCAGTGCTTCCCCCGGCCCAAGCGGCAGGCCGGAACGGCGCAACAACCGTGTGAAGCTCAGCAGATTAAGCGCGATTTGCCCGCCCGCGCCCGGCACCGAGGCCAGCAAGGGCTGGCCACCGGCGATGATCCGGGCAGGGTCGCGATCCGGCGTCACCCCGCGCGGACCTCGGCAATAAGGCGCGCGGCTTCCTCGCCTTTCAGCTTGGCGATGTCATCCTGGTATTTCAGCAAAACGCCGAGCGTTTCATCCACTACGCCCTGTTCCAGTGCCTTGGCATCCAGGGCGGCGAGGGCTTGCGCCCAATCAATCGTCTCCGCCACGCCTGGCAGCTTGAAGTAATCGCCATCTCTCAGCTTTTGCACAAAGGCGACCACCTGGGCGGAAAGCGCCTCCGGCAGGCCGGGGGCGCGCAACTGCAAAATGGCGCGTTCCCGCGCCGCATCCGGGTAATCCACCCAATGATAAAGGCAGCGCCGGCGCACCGCATCATGCACTTCGCGCGTGCGG
>JADCGG010000314.1 GCA_020249125.1 Roseomonas sp.
CTTTTCCTGGGGATGGTGTGGTTCGTGATGCGGCCATCGCGGCGCAAGCATTTCGAATCACAAGCCGATATACCGCTGCGCGATGACCGCGCGCGGCCCCGTTCGTAAGGAGTAGCGGCCATGCCGACGAAAATCGAAAAAGACAATCTGAGCGGCCAGAATACCACCGGCCATGAATGGGATGGGCTGAAGGAACTCAATACGCCTTTGCCGAAATGGTGGCTTTGGACCTTTTATGCCTGCATTGCCTTTAGCCTGGTTTGGGTGGTGATCTATCCGGCGCTGCCGATTCCAGGTGCCACAGGCACATCTGGATGGATCGCGCGTGAAGCCGTGGTGCGGGATGTGCAGCAGGCGGAAGCGCGCATGGCGCCGATGATGTCGCGCCTGCGCGCGGCCACGCCGGAGCAGATTGTGGCCGATCCGGAATTGCGCGCTTTTGCCATGGCGGGCGGGCGCGGTGCCTTCGCCAATAACTGCGCAAGCTGCCATGGCGCAGGCGGGCAGGGGGCCTTGGGCGGCTTCCCATCCCTTGCTGATGATGAATGGATTTGGGGCGGCAGCCTTGATGCCATTCATCACACCATCACCCATGGCATTCGTGCCAATGAAAGCGATGACCAGCGCCAAAGCATGATGCCGCGCTTTCTGGCCGATGGTGTGCTGACGCGCCCGCAAGTCAATGATGTGGCGGAACATGTGCTGTCGCTCACCAATCGTGCGACGGATCAGGCCGCAGCCGGGCGCGGCGCTGAACTGTTTGCCGAGAATTGCGCGTCCTGCCATGGCGAAAAGGGTGAGGGCAATCGCGATGTCGGCGCGCCCCGGCTTTCGGATCAGGTTTGGCTCTATGGGGGTGACAAGGCTTCCATTGTGCACAGCATTTCCTTTGCTCGTGCCGGCGTGATGCCAAGCTGGGGCAAGCGGCTTGATCCTGCCATCATCAATATGCTGACGGTTTATGTGCATAGCCTTGGTGGCGGTGAATAGGAAAAGCGCGGTCATTTCCCATGGGCGAGATCAAAACCCCCGATAAGCTGAAGCCTGAAGCCGTGGCAGCGGAAGCTGCCGCGCCCGCGCTTTATGCGGATCGTCAGCGTGTCTATCCGAAGGCGGTCTTCGGCAAGGTCCGCAGCGTGAAATGGGCGGTGCTGATCCTGTGCCTGGCGCTTTATTATCTGGTGCCATGGCTGCGCTGGGATCGCGGCCCTGGCATGCCGGATCAGGCCGTGCTGGTGGATATGACCAATGCGCGGTTGTTCTTTTTCTGGATCGAAATCTGGCCGCAGGAAATCTATTTCCTGACTGGCGCGCTGATTCTTGGCGCCTTCGCGCTATTCGCGGTGTCTTCGCTGTTTGGCCGTCTGTGGTGCGGCTTCAGCTGCCCGCAAACCGTTTGGACCGATCTTTTCATGTTTGTGGAGCGTTGGATCGAAGGTGATCGCAATGCGCGCATGAAGCTGGATGCCGGCCCGCGCAATGGCGCCTATTGGTCGCGCAAGGCCGCGAAGCATGGCGCCTGGTTGTTTATTGCAGCCGCCACGGGCGGCGCCTGGATCATGTATTTCAATGATGCGCCCACCATCACGCGGCAATTCTTCACCGGTGATGCCGGCGTCATGGTTTATTTCTTCTTCGCGCTTTTTGCGGGCTTTACCTATCTGCTCGCGGGTTGGGCGCGCGAACAGGTCTGCGTCTATATGTGCCCCTGGCCGCGCTTTCAGGCCGCGATGCTGGATGAAAACTCCCTTGTTGTGACCTATCGCGATTGGCGCGGTGAACCGCGCGGCAAGGCCAAGGCGGAAGGTGTTGGTGATTGCGTGGATTGCGCGGCCTGCGTGCATGTCTGCCCAACCGGCATTGATATTCGGGATGGCCAGCAGCTTGAATGCATCGGCTGCGGGCTTTGCATTGATGCCTGTGATTCCGTCATGGGCAAACTCAACCGGCCCAAGGGGTTGGTTGCTTTTGAAACCCTGAATAATCTTGCTGCCAGCGCTGCCGCCGCTGCCGCGCTGCCGCCGGGGCCAGAGCGTCAGCAGGCCGGCATGGCCGCGCGCCGCGTGCCGCGCTTCATCCGCCCGCGCACCATCATGTATGCCAGCGCACTCGCCGTGGTGGCGCTGGTGATGCTGGGCGCCTTTCTGATGCGCTCCACGCTGGATGTCACGGTGCTGCGAGACCGCGCGCCGCTTTTCGTGCGGCTTTCGGATGGTGGCATTCGCAACGCCTATACGGTGAAAATCGTGAACAAGACACGCGATGAAGCGCCGCTGACCCTTACGCTGGAAGCACCGGCAGGGCTGCGTGTCACGGTGCAGGATGTGGAGGCTGCGGGCGAAGGGCGCTACCCGCTCTCACGCCGCGCCGATGGCATTACGCAATATCGTGTTTTCATCACCGCGCCTGCCGGTGCGCGGCTTGGCGAATCAACGCCCGTCACCTTCCGCTTGCTGGATAGCGCGGGTCGTCCCGCCACCAGCCAAAGCAGTGTTTTCCTGGGACCGAAGCCATGAGCATGACGATGCAGCGTGATTACGATCCAAAGCGTGGCCGCTGGATTCCCTGGGTCTTCGTCGGCGGCATGGCGCTGGTGGTGGCAGTGAATGGGCTGCTGGTGTGGTTTTCGCTCTCCACCTTCACCGGTGTCACCGTACCGCGCGCCTATGAACGCGGCCGTGGCTATGATGCGGTGCTGGCGGAAGCGGCGCGGCAGGATGCGCTTGGCTGGCGCGGGGATATCACCCTTGAAGCTGGCGTGCTGCGCGTTGCGATGCAGGATGCCGCGCGGCAACCGCTATATGGCCGCGTGGAGGGCGTGCTGCTGCGCCCGCTGGAAGGCGTTGAAGTGCCGCTTGGCTTCACCGCCACCGGCAATGGCCGTTTCGCTGCGCGGATGGAAGCCCTGCGCGCCGGGCAATGGGAAGCGCGCCTCACTTTCTTTGACCCATCCGGCACGGCTTTTGACATGCGCAAGCGCTTCATCTTGCCATGACCGATCTGCAACGCCCCTTGATTGCCGAGGCGCCGCAAAGTACGGCCGCCTGCGCCCATTGCGGCGCGGCGCTGGCGCCTGGGCAGGGGCGTTTTTGCTGCACCGGTTGCGAAGCCGCTTATGGCCTGGTGCGCGGCCTTGGGCTGGATGCGTTTTATCGCCGGCGCGAAGCCGCCGATGGCGCGCTGCGCCCGGAAGCCGCGCCACCGGCCTTTGATGCCCTGCCATTGATCCACGAAGAAGCCGATGGCGTGAAATCGCTCGATCTCATGATCTCGGGCCTCACTTGTGGTGCTTGTGTGTGGTTGGTGGAGCAGGCTTTGGCCGCAGAACCCGATGTGATGAAGGCGCGGGTTTGCTTCTCCACCCGCCGGCTTGATTTGCGTTGGCGCGGTACTGCGGCGCGCGGCAATGAATTGATTGCGCTGCTGTCGCGTCTTGGGTTTCGGCTTGCGCCCTATACGCCGGCCTGTTTGCGCGCCACCGAGGATGCCGAAGGCCGCGCGCTGATTCGAGCACTAGGCATTGCCGCCTTTGGCGCGATGAATGTCATGCTGGTTTCCATCGCCGTCTGGGTTGGCGAGGATATGGGCGCGCATACGCGCGAAATGATGCATTGGCTGGCGGCGCTGATCGGCCTGCCGACGGTGCTTGTCGCTGGCATGCCCTTCTATCGTTCCGCCGCCAATGCGCTTCGCGCCGGGCGGGTGAATATGGATATGGCGGTGTCGCTCGGTGTGCTGGCGACCGCGGGCATGAGCCTGATCGAAACCTTCCGCAACGGCCCCTATACCTGGTTCGATGGCGCAACGGCCTTGCTGGCACTGCTGCTGGCGGGCCGCGTGCTGGATCGCGCGGCGCGGCGCAAGGCGCGGCAGGCGGTGGCGGAATTGCTCGCGCTGCAAGATGGCATGGTGACGCTGCTGATGCCGGATGGCAGCGCGCGGCTGGTGCCGGCGGCGGCGGTGGAAGCCGGGCAACGCCTACAGATTGCAACGGGTGAGACGCTGCGGCTGGATGGCCGCGCCGCCGTTGAAACCTTGTTGGATACGGCGGCCACCACGGGCGAAAGCCTGCCGCGCGGCTTTGGCGCTGCTGCGCCACTGCCCGCCGGTTCGGTGAATATGGGCGCGCCCTTCACGCTGGAAGTGACCGCGCCCCTGCGTGATGGGTCACTCGCCGCGATGGCGCGGCTGCTGGAATCCGCAGAACAATCCAAGGGTCGCTTTGTTTCCATCGCGGATCGTGCCGCGCGGTTTTACGTGCCCATCGCCCATGCCATTGCCGCAGCCACCTTCCTGTTGTGGTGGGCAGGCTTTGGCGTGGTGTGGCAGGAAGCGCTGGTGAATGCGGTTTGCGTGCTGCTGATCACCTGCCCTTGTGGCCTCGCGATTGCGGTGCCGGCGGTGCAGGTGGTGGCCAGCGGCGCGCTGTTCCGTCGCGGCGTTTTGGTGGCCTCCGCAACCGCTTTGGAACGTTTGGCAAGCGCCGATTCCGCCGTGCTGGACAAGACCGGCACGCTGACCGAAGGCCGCCCGGTGCTGATCCCGGAAGGGCAAAAGCCGGAAGTGCTGCGCGCCGCCGCCAGCATGGCACGCGCATCGCGCCATCCTTTGGCGAAGGCACTGGTGCGCGCCTGCCCGGATGCGCCGCTGGCGCCGGATACACTGGAAATCGCCGGGCAGGGTTTGCAATCGGGCGCGGCGCGGCTGGGCTCACCAGGTTTTTGCGGCGTTGCGGGCATTTCGGATGGCATGGTGCTGGTCTATCGCGTTGCCGATACCGCGCCGGTGATCTTCCGCTTCGCTGATCGGTTGCGGGAAGATGCGCCGGAAGCCGTTGCGGCGCTCAAGCGCCTTGGCCTTTCGGTTGAGGTGCTGTCTGGCGATGGCCCTGGCGCGGTGGCCTCGGCGGCGATTGCCGCGGGCATTGCGGATTGGCGGGCCGAGGCTGATCCGCGCACCAAGGCCGCGCATATCGAAGCCCTTAAGGCGGAAGGCCGCCATCCGCTGATGGTGGGCGATGGCATCAATGATGCCGCCGCACTGGCCGCCGCGCATGTCTCCGCCAGCCCGGCGGGTGCGACGGACCTCGCGCAAACCACCGCTGATATCGTCCTGCAACGCGAAGGGCTTGCGGTACTGCCGGAAGCGATCCGCATCGCGCGCCGCGCGCAGATTCTGGCGCGGCAGAATATCGGCTTTTCGCTGGCCTATAATCTTGTTGCCGTGCCGGCGGCGATTGCAGGCTTGGTCAATCCGCTGATCGCGGCGCTGGTCATGGCCTCATCCTCGCTGATTGTCATTGGCAATGCCTTGCGCGCGGGGAGAGCTTAACATGGAAGCGCTGATCCTGCTGGTGCCGGTTTCGCTGCTGTTGGGCGCGCTTGGCCTGGTTGGCTTTCTCTGGGCGCTGCGGTCGCGCCAATATGATGATCTGGAAGGCGCCGCCGCCCGGATCCTGTTTGACGATCAACCTGGAAAGGACCCACCGCCATGACCGGTGCCCGCGTTTTCTTCCTTGGCCTTTACGGCCTGCTGGCCTTGCTTGGCCTTTTCGCTGCTGCCGCTGCGCAGGATATCGGCATGAGCATTTTCGGCTTTGGGCTGATCGGCTTTAGCCTGCTGTGCATCTTCCACACCATCAAGTCGCATTTCGACCAGGCCGAGGGCCACTGAACTCCCCCCTAGAAAGCGATTGGCATTCGCCTCGCCAATCGCCAGTATGGGGGTATGGGAAGCATCATCCGGCCAGAGGCGACACTCGAAGAACGTTGGGAAGCCCGCACAGGGCCTGTCCTGCTCACAGGGACGCATGCGCTGGTGCGCCTGCCCATGCTGCGCCAGGAAATGGACGCGGCTGAGGGCTTCCGCACCGGGGGTTTCATTTCTGGCTATCGCGGTTCTCCGCTTGGTGCTTTTGACCGCGAATTGGCGCGGCAGGCGGAACGGTTGCGCGCGCATGATGTGGTGTTCCAGCCCGGGCTGAATGAGGATTTGGCCGCAACGGCCATTTGGGGCAGCCAGCAAGTGCATCTGACGCCAGGCGCGCGTTTGGATGGTGTTTTCGGCATTTGGTATGGCAAGGGGCCCGGCGTTGATCGTTCCGGCGATGTGCTGCGCCACGCCAATTCCGCCGGCAGCGCGCCGCTTGGTGGGGTGCTGGCGCTGGCGGGCGATGATCCTTCATCGAAATCCTCCACCATCACGTCAGGCTGCGAATATGCCTTCATGGATTTGGAAATCCCCATGCTGGACCCCGCCGATGTGGGCGAAGTGCTGGAATATGGGCTGAAGGGTATTGCGCTTAGCCGTTATGCCGGCACCTGGGTTGGCATGAAATGCGTCGCCGACACCATGGATGCGACGATGACGGTGATGCTGGACCCAGCGCTTTACGCGACTCGCGAACCGCAGGGCCTGCCCGCACCGCCCGATGGCGTGCATATCCGCGCCACCGATACGCCGATGTTGCAGGAAGAAAGGCTGCGCCACGTGAAGCTGCCGCGCGCCATTGCCTTCGCGCGGACCAATGGCATTGACCGCATGGTGCTGGATAGCGCGGATGCGCGCTTCGGTATTGTAGTGCGCGGCAAGGCTTTCACCGTCTTGCGTCAGGCCTTGGCGGAAGCCGGCATTTCGGAAGATTTCGCCCGCGCCCAGGGCTTGCGTATTTGGAAAGTTGGCCTTGCTTGGCCGCTTGATGCGGAAGCGGCGCGCGCCTTCGCTGAAGGGCTGGACGAGATTCTGGTGATCGAAGATCGCCGTTCTTTTGTTGAATGGCAGTTGCGCGATGCGCTGTTCCATATGGATCGCCGCCCGCGCATCACCGGCAAGCGCGATGAGGCCGGGCGGCCTTTGCTGTCTGATTTAAGTGAGCTTGATTCGGCGGCGATCCTGCGCGCGCTTTTCGCGCGCCTGCCGCAAGCCTTCCGCACCAATGCCATGCTGGCGCGCATGGCGGCGCTGCAAGCTTTGGCGGAAGGTGATCAGGCGCCGGTGCATGGGCGCGACCCTTATTTCTGCCCAGGCTGCCCGCACAACACATCCACCCGCGTGCCGGAAGGCAGCCGCGCTCTTGCCGGCATTGGCTGCCATTATCTGGCACGTTTCATGAACCGCAATACGGATTTCTTCTGCCAAATGGGTGGCGAGGGTTCCGCCTGGATCGGGCAGGAATATTTCACCAGCCAGGAACATATCTTCGCCAATATGGGCGATGGCACCTATGCCCATTCCGGTAGCCTTTCCGTGCGCTTCGCGGTCGCGTCCAAGGCCAATATCACCTTCAAGATTCTGGTGAATAGCGCCGTCGCCATGACCGGCGGGCAAACCCCGGAAGGCGAGATTGATGTGCCGCATATCGCCGCACAATTGCATGGCGAAGGGGTAGGGCGGATTGAAATAGTCTCCGACGATCCGGACCGGCATCGCGGCCATCCGCTGATTCCGGCGACGGTTGGCTTTCATCATCGGTCACGGCTGGATGCCGTGCAGCAGGAATTGCGCGCGGTGAAGGGTGTGACCGCGATCATCTATGATCAGGAATGCGCCACAGAACGCCGCCGCAAGCGCAAGCGGGATTTGGCGCCGCGCGCCAATCGCCGCATCGCGATCAATCCGCGCATTTGCGAGGATTGCGGCGATTGCTCACGCGCTTCGAATTGCCTGGCCGTTGAACCCATCGAAACGCCGTTCGGGCGGAAGCGCCGCATTGATCAATCCGCCTGCAATCAGGATTTTTCCTGTGTCGAGGGTTTTTGTCCTTCCTTCGTCAGCCTGATCGGCGCGGAACCGGCGCGGCCCGCCGCCATTACGCTGCCGCCTTTGCCGCCCGAACCAAGCCTGCCCACCATTCAGGGTGAGGCGTGGAATCTGCTGATCGCCGGCGTTGGCGGGCAGGGGGTTTCTTCCATGGCGGCCATCCTGGCGCAGGCCGCGCATTTGGAAGGCAGGCCCGTGCGCACGCTGGATTTCCTGGGCCTCGCGCAAAAGGGTGGCGGGGTTTACGCGCAGCTTCGCATCGGCCCGGTGGGGGCGGCGGCGGATCAATTATCAGGCGCGCGCATCGCGGCGGGGGAAGCGGATTTGCTGCTGGCTGCCGATATGGTGGTGGCGCATGGCCGCACCGCGCGGCCCTTGCTCGGCCCCGCACGCAGCACGGCGATTGTGAATGCGGATCTGTCACCCACCGCACAATTCGTGAAGGATACTGAAACGCGCTACGATAACGGCGCTATGCTGCAAAGCCTGCGTGCCGCCTGCCATGATGCGCTGGCGATCCCAGCGCTGTCACGGGTGGAACGAGATTTGGGCGATGCGATCTACCTCAATCCCTTCATGCTGGGTTTTGCGTGGCAGCGCGGGCTGGTGCCGCTTTCAGCCGAGGCCATTCTGCGCGCCATTGAACTGAATGGCGCGGCGGTGGAGCGCAACAAGAACGCCTTCAGCCTGGGCCGCATTGCCGCGACCGAGGCGCCGGAAGCACCGCGCGGTCCGGAAACCCTCGATGAGATGATCGCGCGCTTCACCGAGGATTTGAAAGCCTATCAATCTTCACGCTACGCGCGGCGTTATCAGGAGTTTGTCGCGCGCATCCGTGCGGCGGAAGCGGCGGCTCTCCCCAATGAGGAACGGCTCACGCGCGCCGTGGCGCGGCAGCTTTATCGCCTGATGGCCTATAAGGATGAATATGAAGTGGCACGGCTGCATAGCCTGCCGGAATGGCGCAGCATGCTGACACAGGGTTTCACCGGCACGCAAAGGATAGAAGTGCATCTGGCGCCACCCATTATCAGCAAGATCAATCCCGATACTGGCTTGCCGGAAAAGCGCGCCTTTGGCCCCGGTATGTTGCGTGCCATGACGCTGCTGCGCCACGGCAAGATCCTGCGCGGTACCTGGCTAGATCCTTTCGCGCGCACCACGGAACGCCGCGAAGAACGCGCGCTGCCGGGCGAATATCGTGCCGGGCTGGAAGCGCTGCTGCCGCAGCTTTCACCCGAAACCCATGGCGCTATTTGCGATTGGGCGGAAGCCGCCGGCGGCATCAAGGGCTTTGGCCATGTGAAGGCGCGCAACCTGGCGGCCACACGCGCGCGCATGGCTGATATCGCCAAGGGACTCTCCGCATGAACACTACCGCCTTCGACCTGCCGGAAGAAACCCGCGCGCTGCAATCGGTGGCGCGAGATTTTGCGCGCGATGTGCTGGCCCCAAAGGCCCTGCAATGGGACAAGGACCAGCATTTCCCCGTGGCAGAAATGCGCGAAGCGGCGGCGCTGGGCATGGCCGCACTTTATGTGCGCGAAGAATCGGGCGGCGCGGGCCTCACGCGCTTGGATGCGGCGGTGGTGTTTGAAGCCCTCGCGACGGGTTGCCCCACCATCAGCGCCTTCATGTCCATCCATAACATGGTCGCCTGGATGATTGACCGCTTCGGCAATGATGCGCAGCGCAGCACCTGGTTGCCGAAGCTGATCAGCATGGAAGCCATCGCATCCTATTGCCTGACAGAACCGGGTTCCGGCAGCGATGCGGCTGCGCTGAAAGGGCGCGCGACGCGCGACAATCAGGGCTATGTGCTGAATGGCACCAAGCAATTCATCTCGGGCGCTGGCGTGTCTGATCTATATTTGACCATGTTGCGCACGGGTGGCGATGGGCCGGGCGGTGTTTCCGCGTTGCTGATTCCGAAGGATACGCCAGGGCTTTCCTTCGGTGCCGTTGAACGCAAAATGGGCTGGAATGCACAGCCAACACGGCAGGTGATTTTGGAAGATGCGCGTGTTGGCGCTGAGGCGCTGCTGGGCGCGGAAGGGCAGGGGTTCCGCTTCGCCATGGCGGGCCTCGATGGCGGGCGCTTGAACATTGCCGCCTGTTCGCTGGGCGGCGCGGAAGCGGCGCTTGATATCGCGCTACGCTATACGCAGGAACGCCGCGCCTTCGGCAAGGCAATCAGCGATTTCCAGAACACCCAATTCAAGCTTGCCGATATGCGCATTGAATTGGAAGCCGCGCGCGCGCTGTTATGGCGCGCCTGCGCCAAGCTGGATGGCGGAGAGCCCGACGCCACCATGTTCTGCGCCATGGCCAAGCGGTTTGTCACTGATACCGCGTCTCGCGTTGCCGATGATGCGCTGCAATTGCTGGGCGGTTATGGCTATTTGGCCGAATACGGCATTGAGAAAATTGTGCGGGATCTCCGCGTGCATCGTATTCTGGAAGGCACGAATGAAATCATGAGGCTTATCGTCGCGCGGAAGATGTTGGGGGCATAACCCTATCAGGCGCGCTGGCCACGCAGCCAGGCCAGCGTCCCGCCAAGCCCTGCCAAGTCAGCGCGAAGCTTCGCAAAAGCAAGCGTCAGCGCGTGGCCAAGTGCCTTGCCCGCATGGTGCCACACCCGCGCCCAGGCTTCCTGCCGCGCGGCATTACTCCCCCGCATCAGCGCCATGTAATGCAGCCGGCTCCAGGCCATATGCCGCGCCTTGAAGGCAGAAAGCGCTTGCGATGGCGCGGAAGAACCACCGCCGGCGTGATTCACCACCGCATCCGGCACCAGCACCAGGCTGCGCTTTTTGGCGCGGGCGGCCGCGCAAATCGCGTCATCCTCATAGAACAGGAAGAAGGCTTCATCGAAGCGGAGCCCCTCGGACGCCCGCAGCAACATGCAAGCGCCAGAGAGGAATTCGGCACATAACGGCCCCTCTGGCCAAGCCTCGGCGCCACGTTTGCGCGAAAGTAACCGACGATGGAGTTGTTCCACATCCCAGGACCTGACGCGCTCACCGCTTTCATCGCAAAGCATGGGCGCCAGAATGGCCGCATCGGGAAATGCGTCGGCGGCGGCGACAAGCCGCGCCAGCGCCGTGCCATCCAGCCGCGTATCGGGGTTGGCGAGCAGCACGAACTCGGCTTCGGCGGCATTCATCCCGATATTGCAGCCGGCGCCAAAACCAAGATTGGCCGCATTGCGGATCACGCGCGCACCTGCTGCTTCCGCCACCGCCGCGCTGTCATCGCGGCTCGCATTATCCACCACAATCACCGCCAAGCCTTCCGGCACGCTGCCCAGCAGCCCGCGCAAGGCGCCTGCGCTGTTATAGGCAACGGTGACGATGCAAACCCGCGCCAAGGCTTCCGAGGTGCTCAGCCTTTCAAGCTCCGCAGCCCCGCGCAAATGCGTTCCACCTGAGCATCGGTCAATTCGGGATACATGGGCAGGCTCATCACCTGCTGCGCGGCGTCCGCGGTCTCAGCGCAGCCGGCGGGGCCAAGGGGAACGCGGCCCTGATAGGCGGGCTGCAAATGCACCGGCACCGGGTAATGGATGCCCGTGCCAATGCCCTGCTCCTTAAGCTTCGCTTGCACCGCCGCACGATCCGGCACGCGCAGCACATATTGATGAAACACATGCGCCGCCCCCGCGCGGCGTTGCGGCGGCGCATAGGGGCCACCGGCCAGCGCGGCATCATAGGCGCCAGCAATCGCGCGGCGGCGTTCATTGCCGGCATCAAGCGTGGTCAGCTTCACGCGCAGAATCGCTGCCTGCACCTCATCCAAGCGCGAATTCACGCCCACCAGGTCGCTGATATAGCGTTCCTTCCAGCCATATTGCCGAATGGCCGCAATGCGGTCTGCCAGTTCCTCATCATTGGTTGCCAGCACACCACCATCGCCAAGCGCGCCGAGGTTCTTGGTGGGATAAAGACTGAAGGCCGCTGCCGTGCCAAGCGTACCCAGCTTGGCGCCATTCAGCGTCGCGCCATGGCATTGCGCGCAATCTTCGATCAAGGCGATCCCCGCCGCGCGGGTCGCTTCCAGCATCGGCGCTAAATCGCAGGCCTGGCCGTAAATATGCACCGGGATAACGGCACGCAGCGGCGGCAGGCCGGGCGGCGGATGATCCATCACGCTCAGCAGCTCATCCGGATCCATGGTGTAGGTATCGGGATCAATATCCAAAAGCAGCGGCGTCGCACCAACCATTTCAATCGCGGCGACAGTGGCAACCGCGGTGTGGGAAACGGTCGCGACACTCATGCCCGGCCCAATGCCAAGCCCGCGCAAAATCAACGCCAGCGCATCCGTGCCATTGGCGCAGCCAATCGCGCGCCTGGTGCCAAGCCAGGAAGCGTATTCTTCTTCAAACGCCGCACCTTCCTTGCCCAGAATATACCAGCCACTGGCCAGCGCGCGCGCGACCGCGGCATCAATCTCGGCCTTCTGGGCGCGATAGCCGGCACCGGGATCGGCCTGAGGGATCATGGTGATGATGGGCGCGTTCATGCGGCAAGCCTTGGGTTGCGGTTCACAGATAGTCAGCCAGACGCTGGCGATACCAGGCAAGGGAAAGCCTCAGCCCCTCATCCAGGTCAATCGCCGGCACCCAGCCGGTCGCTTGGCGGAAGGCGCGATCATCCGCGGCGTAGGACCCGATATCAATCGGCGCCCGGTCGGCGGGAAATTCGCGTGTGTCAAAACTGCCCTTGCCGCCATTGGCGGCGATCAGCTTGGCGGCCAGGTCGAGCAATGAAATCGGCGGGCTGCCGCCGATATTGAAGACCTGGCCCGCGACGGCTGGGTTAGCGGCCTGTTCAGCCGCCATCAGAAAGGCGCTGGTCACATCATCGGCATAGGTCAAATCACGCAGCTGCGCGCCGCCCCAGACTTCGAAGGGCTCATTTTCCAGCACACGGCGAAGCCAGATGCCAAGGAAGGTCTGGCGCGCATCCCGGATCCGCAGCCTTGGCCCGTAGCAATTGGTCAGGCGCAAGGACACCACCGGGCGATGCAGCACGCGGTTTTCCAATAGCCAATATTGTTCGCCCGCCCATTTGGAAACGCCATTGGCATCGGGCGGATTGACGGGGTGCAATTCATCCACCGGCAGGCTGCGCGGGCGGCCATAGAATTGCCTTGTGGAGGCATGCACTACGGTCGCCTTGGGGGCCGCTTCACGCATCACGCCAATCAGCCGCACCTGCGCCACCGCATTGATGGCAATGTCGGCCACCGGGTCCTTCTGCCCACCCATATGGCTGGTTTGCGCCGCCATATTGAACAGCACATCAACGCCATCGCAAAGGGAATGCAATTCCGTGTCGCGGATATCACCGCGCACCAGCAGCACGCCGGCACCTTCCAGATTGCGGGTGGATGCCCCGCCATCCGGCACCATGGCATCCAGCGCCGTCACCCGCGCCCCCATGCCGGCCAAGGCGTGACAGAGGTTTGATCCCAGGAAGCCAGCGCCCCCCGTCACCAAAACCCGTTTCCCCTGCCAGTAGCTTGGCGTCACCATGCGCGCGGTTCCTGTTCCTCTGATCAGATCACATACCCTAATTGCGGCGGAAAGGCGCCTAATCCCCGGCGGGGCCGGGGCGCTTTGCCTCGCCTTCCGCCTGGCGGACATGCCGCCCCCGCATGATTTCCGCAAAACCGAACAGCAGCAGGATTTGCCCCGCCAGCACCTGGACCCCGGTCAGCAGTCTGATGCCATCATCATGCGGCGTCAGATCGCCAAAGCCGACTGTCGCCTGCGTCACCAGGCTGAAATAGAGCGCATCGGGAAAGCTGATCCTGATCGCGCCGCCAGAACCATGAAACAGCGCCACGCGCGAAAGCCCATCCGCGATGCGGTAAAAACAGGCAAAGGCAATCACCAGCAGGCTATAGAGCGTGAGGAAGGCGATCACCGGGATCGCGATGCGGCGCAGCCGATGGGCCAATTCCTCGGTGATCAGCGTCAGATCACTCAGCAGCAGCACCACCGGGCGCACCGAAGCGGCGACAATAATCGCAATCACCGCCATGGCCGCGATCAGCGCCACGCCCTGATCAAAGGGTGGAAGGCGATTGAGCGGCAAGGAAAGGCTGAAGCCGCCCACCACCCAAACCGGGATCAGCCAGCGCGCCATGCGCGGCAAGTGCCCGTGATCAAAAGGGGCATCGGCTTCCGCGGCGCGGCGCAGGCTATCCCTGCGCCACCAGACAGAGCCCAGAAAGGCCAGCACAGGCAACAGGAAAGCGATGGTATAGGGCCAGGCGGTCACCTCCGGGAAGGCAGCGCGGCCAATCACCACGAACAAGCAGGCATAAACCGCAAGCCCCGCGC
>JADCGG010000315.1 GCA_020249125.1 Roseomonas sp.
GTGATCCAGTAATAGCCATCCGCATCACGCCGCGCGCCATCGCCGGTGAAATACATGCCCTTGAAGGTGGAAAAATAGGTCTGCACGAAGCGTTCATGATCGCCATAGACGGTGCGCATCTGGCCGGGCCAGCTATCCAGGATCACCAGATTGCCCTCGGTCGCACCTTCCAGCAACTTGCCTTCACCATCCACCAAAGCGGGCTGCACACCGGGCAGCGGCAGGGTCGCGGAACCAGGCTTTTGCGCCACCGCGCCGGGCAGCGGCGAGATCAGAATCCCGCCGGTTTCCGTCTGCCACCAGGTATCCACAATCGGGCAGCGGGAATCACCGACCACGCGGTAATACCAAAGCCAGGCTTCGGGATTGATCGGTTCACCCACGCTGCCCAGAATCCGCAGGCTGGAACGATCATGCTTCTTCACCGGCGCCTCACCATCGCGCATCAGGGCGCGGATCGCGGTGGGCGCGGTGTAGAAGATATTCACCTTATGCTTCGCCACCACCTGCCAGAACCGCCCGGAATCGGGCCAGCTTGGCACGCCTTCAAACATCAGCGTCGTCGCCCCATTCGCGAGCGGCCCATAGACGATATAGCTATGCCCGGTCACCCAGCCGACATCAGCGGTACACCAATAAATCTCGCCCTCGCGATAATCGAAAACCTTTTCATGCGTATAGGAAGCCCACACCATATAGCCGCCGGTGGTGTGCAACACGCCCTTCGGCTTGCCCGTACTTCCCGAAGTGTAAAGGATAAACAGCGGGTCTTCCGCGCCCATCGCCTCTGGCTCGCAGGTCTCAGATTGGCCAGCCGTGATCGCATCCCACCAATGATCGCGGCCAGACATCATCTCAACATTGCCGCCGGTATTGCGCGCGACAATCACATTCCTGATGGATGGGCAGGTCAGCAGCGCCTCATCCGCATTTACTTTCAGCGGCACGCGCCGCCCGCCGCGCCGGCCTTCATCTGCCGTGATCAGCATGACGCATTCGGAATCCTGAATGCGGGACGCCAAGCTATCGGGTGAAAACCCGCCAAAGACGATGGAATGCACAGCGCCAACCCGCGCACAGGCCAGCATGGCGACCGCCGCTTCCACAATCATCGGCAGATAGATGCAAACCCGGTCGCCCTTTTTCACGCCAAGCTTGCGCATGGCATTCGCAAGTTTGCAGACGCGCGCATGCAAGTCGCGATAGGTCACCTTGGCATCCGCGGCGGGATCATCGCCTTCCCACAGGATCGCCACCTGATCACCACGCGTCGCCAAATGTTGATCAAGGCAGGAGACAGAGGCATTCAACACGCCATCTTCGAACCACTTGATCGAAACATTGCCGTTGAAATCGGTATTCTTGATCTTGGTCGGCGCCTTCATCCAGGCGATGCGCTTGGCTTCTTCACGCCAGAAGCCATCCGGGTCCTTGGCAGCCTGATCATACATGGCAGCGCGCTGCGCTTCAGTGACACGCGCCTTGGCGACGATTTCAGGTTTCAGCGCAATCAATTCATCAGCCATGCCTGGGTCCTCCCCCTATGTTTGGGTCTTGATGAGGGGGAATGTGCGTCCGGGCCTTGCGGAAGGTCAATCGTCAGGGGTGATCTTAGACCCCGAAAACGACAAAACCCGCCCCTTATGGGGGCGGGCCTTGCGGCGTTCCGGCGGGCGGTTGCGCGCCGCCCGTCGGAATTGGCCTGATTTTAGCGCGTTGCGCCGCCCGAAGGCGCCGCCGGCGTCACCGCCCGCGCCTTGTCAGCGCCCTGGTGGCCGCGCGCCTGGCCATGGGTGGCGTCACCCGGCTTGGCCGGGGCCTGGACGGCGGGGCGGCTGCCCTGGGCGGGGGCGGTGCTGGCCGTCCCCTGGGCGAAGGCCGCGCCTGTCAGCGCGAAAGCAAGGCCGGTGGCGAGAAGAGAAGTCCTGGTCATGTAGCGCATCTTGTCCTCCTATGTTGAACTGTGCGCAGAGACATATGACCCCGCCGGCAAGGCGGCCTTGCGACCAATGCAAGGTATTTTCAGGACTTTTGCGGCGCCGCCATGGCGGGCGTGGCGGGATTGCGGCGAAGGCGGCGCTCAAAAGCACATTATTTACCAGGCGCGCATAAACTTCCTGAGATGCGGTCGGAGGAGTTCAAATGCCCGCCCCTATCTGGCTTCGATCCAGCATGAGCGTCGCCCTATTGCTGGCGATGGCGGCGCTTTGCGGCGAAGTCAGGGAAGCCTCCGGCCAAGCGACCTCACCCCCGCAGCAACAGCGCAGCGCAGGCCCCGCCGGGACTGGTTTTCCAGTGCAGGTGGGGCAGAGCTTCCGTGACTGTCCGGAATGCCCTGAGATGGTGGTGATCCCCGCCGGGCGCTTCGTGATGGGCAGCCCGGCGAATGAAAAGGGGCGTTATGCCAATGAAGGCCCGCAACGGGATGTTGCGCTCCGCACACCCTTGGCCGTTGGCAGGTTTGAAATCACCTTTGCCGAATGGGATGCCTGTGTGGCGGCGCGCGGGTGCAGCCACCGTCCCAATGATCGGGGGCTGGGGCCGAGGCCGCCAGCCAGTGATGGATGTAAGCTGGGAAGATGCGCAGCAATATGCCCTGTGGCTGCGGGAGCGTACGGGGCGTCCGTATCGGCTGCTGACTGAAGCGGAATGGGAGTATGCTGCCAGGGCGGGCACCACCAGCGCTTTCGTCACCGGCAATGCCATTACCGAAGCGCAGGCGAATCATGGCCATGTGGTCAATCGGCCACGACCCACAGGCAGCTATGCGGCCAATCGCTTCGGGTTGCATGATATGCAGGGCAATGTTTGGGAATGGGTGCAGGATTGTCTTGAACGCACCTATGCAAATGCGCCGAATGATGCCTCTGAAGCTGTAGTGACGCCCGGCTGTGCATGGCGCGCGATGCGCGGCGGATCATGGAGCAATGCAGCGTCGTTTCTGCGTTCGGCGACACGCTACGGTATTGCCGCCACAAGCCGACGCGATGATACGGGCTTTCGCGTTGCCCGATTCTAGAGCACATCGCGATCAGATGGAAACATCTGAACAGCTGAAGATGCTCGTAAAACAACGACGCAGAACGGGTTACGTGAACCCATGTGAGCGCAACACGCCCTAAGACCTGACGGCTAAGACTGACCCGCCATCAGTTGCGCGGCAGGCGCGCCGACATTGGCGCATCCGGATTCTGCGCGCGGTGGCGCAGCAAATGATCCGCCAGCACCAGCGCCATCATCGCTTCCCCAACCGGGACCGCACGGATACCAACGCAGGGATCGTGCCGGCCCTTGGTGATGATCTCTACATCCTGGCCAAAGCGATCCACCCCAAGCCGAGGTTCAAGAATCGAACTGGTGGGCTTCACCGCAAACCGCGCCACAATCGGCTGGCCCGTGCTGATGCCGCCCAAAACGCCGCCGGCATGATTGGCCTGGAAGGCAACCAGGCCGCCCGCAGCCATCCGCATTTCATCGGCATTGGCCGTGCCGGTCAGCGCGGCGGCGGCGAAGCCATCGCCAATCTCAACGCCTTTGACCGCATTGATGCCCATCAGCGCCCCGGCCAAATCCGCATCAAGCTTGCCGTAAATGGGCGCGCCCAGGCCGGGGGGCACGCCTTCGGCCACCACTTCGATCACCGCGCCCACGGAATTGCCGGATTTGCGCAGCGCCAAAAGCTGTTCTTCCCAACGCGCGGCAGCGGCGCGGTCTGGACAGAAGAAATCATTTTCATCCACCGCCGCCCAATCCCAGGCCGCACGATCCACCGCATCGCCGCCCATGGCGACCAAAGCGCCCCTGATCCGCACGCCATCGCCCAGCACCTTGCGCGCAATGGCGCCGGCGGCGACCCGCATCGCGGTTTCCCGCGCGCTGGAACGCCCGCCGCCGCGATAATCGCGAATGCCGTATTTCAATTCATACGCAATATCGGCATGGCCGGGGCGGAAACGATCCTTGATTTCCCCGTAATCCTTGCTGCGCTGATCTGTGTTTTCGATCATCAGCGAAATGGGCGTGCCGGTGGTCTGGCCTTCAAACACGCCAGACAGAATCCGCACCTGATCCGCTTCCTGGCGTTGCGTGACAAATTTGGATTGGCCTGGCCGGCGCCGGTCCAGAAAGGGCTGGATATCGGCTTCTGAAAGCCCAAGGCGCGGCGGGGCGCCATCCACCACGCAGCCAATCGCCGGCCCATGGCTTTCGCCCCAGGTGGTGACGCGGAAAAGATGGCCGAAACTGTTATGCGACATGGGAAATGGGTCTATCCCGCCCCCTGCCTTGCGACAAGCGCCCCTATTTCGGCAGCACCGCCTGCAAGGATGTCCGCACATGCACCGCCGCAGGACCAGGCGTGGCGAGCGCTTCCGCGAGCTTCGGCATATCCGCATCCGTTTCAATGCGCGTCACCGGCACACGAAACGCCGCGCACCAGGCAGCGAAATCCGGGTTTTCCAGACTTGTGCCACTCACGCGTCCCGGATGGGCGCGTTCCTGATGGATGCGGATGGAGGCATAGGAACCATTATCCGATAGGATCATCTTAAGCGGCACACCGCGTGCCACCGCCACCGCGAATTCTCCGCCCGTCATGAAGGCGCCACCATCACCGACCAGCGCAATCACCTGCCGCTTGGGGAAACGCAGCGAAGCCGCCACGCCCGCCGGCACGCCAAAGCCCATGGCGCCGGAAACCGGTGCCAGCAGCCGGCGCGGTGAAACCCAGGCGATTTTGCGATAAAATGGTGCGCCGAAAGTGCCGGCATCCAGCGCGATCATTGCATCGGGGGCGGCGATTTCGCCAATCAGCTTCGCGATACGCGCGAAGGCGACGCCATCATTATGCGTGGTCGGTGCCACCTGAGAATCGGCGGTTTGCAAGTCGCGCAGCTGCTTGGCCCAGGCGGCGCGCGCCGCCGGTGCACCGGGCTTTTCCGCGCCAAGGGCGGCCAGCACTGCGCGCGCATCGGCCGCCACCGCCAATTCAGCCGGGAAATGCCAGCCAAGGAAACGCGGTTCCGCGCAGATATGCGCAAGCCTTTGCCCGGCCGCGGGCCATATCCAACCTTGCGTGGTGATATCCGTGAGCCGCGTGCCAAGCGCCACCACCAAATCCGCATCCGCAAAGGCGCCGCGCTGTGCATCAGGATTCCTCAGGCCCAGATCACCCGCGTAAAGCGCGTGATTATTCGGGAAAAGATCCTGTCGGCGGAAGGAAACCGCAACCGGGGTTTGCCAGGCCTCGGCAAATGCCAGCAAAACTTCGCGCCCACCTTCGGTATCAATCGCGTGGCCGGCCAGAATAATCGGGCGTTCCGCGCCGCGCAGCATGGCCGCCAGCCGCGCAATATCTAGCGGCGCAGGCTGCGCGGGGGCGGCGATGGTCGCAGGCGGGATCGGCGCGGCGCAGGGTTCGGCCAGCACATCTTCCGGCAGGCTGAGCACTACCGGTCCTGGTACGCCCTGCATCGCCATGGCATAGGCGCGCGCGATCAATTCCGGCACCTGATCAGCGCTGGTGGCTTCCCCCACCCATTTCGCGATACCGCCAAACATGCGGGCATAGTCAATTTCCTGGAAGGCATTGCGGCGCAAATCGCGCTTTTCCACCTGCCCGATCAGCAGGATCATCGGCACCGCATCCTGTTCCGCCGTATGCACGGCGATCGAGGCATTGCAGGCGCCCGGGCCCCGTGAGACCAGCACCACGCCGGGCTTGCCGGTCATTTTACCATCGGCCACCGCCATGAAGCCCGCACCGCCTTCGCTGCGGCAGGTGACCAAATCCATGCGCGGATGGGCATGCAGCGCATCCAACAGCGCGATATAGCTTTCCCCCGGCACGCAAAAGGCGCGGTCAATGCCCTGGTCAGCGAGGAATTCAATCAGGGCTTCGGCGGCTGTTTTCATGGGTCACTTTCCTTTCTGGCCAAAGGGATAGCCCAGCCGCGCCGGATGATCCATGGCGCCGCCGCCGAAAATCGGTATAAGCCGCGCCTTAGGGAAGCAATCCATCCGGGAAGGACAACAGATCATGCAGCTCACGCGTCGCGCCACCCTCGCACTTGCACTTGCGACACCCGCCATCAACACCGCCCGCGCGCAAGGTTCCTGGCGGCCAGATCGGCCCATGCGCGTGATTGTGCCTTTCGCGCCCGGCGGTGCGACCGATGTTGTCGCGCGGTTGGTTGCCGATGCCGCTGGGCAGATACTCGGGCAGAATATGGTGATCGAAAACCGCGCTGGCGGTGCGGCGGGGCTGATTGGCGCGGAAGCATCTGCGAAGGCCGCACCGGATGGCTATACCATCATGATCCATTCCAATGCGCATGTGATCGCGCCAAGCCTGGTGGCGCGCATGCCTTATGATCCCATCGCGGATTTCGCGCCGATTGCGCATTTGGGCCGTATTCCTCAGGTGCTGGTGATCAATCGCGCCATCCCTGCCACCGATATGCAATCCTTGATCGTTTGGCTGCGCGCCAATTCGGGCAAGATCAATTTCGCCTCGGCCGGCATTGGCAGCGCAAATCATCTGACATCGGAAGTCTTCCGCGCCGCGCTGCCGGGCGTCGAGATGCAAATGGTGCAGTATCGCGGCGGCGGCCCCGCCATGGCGGCGGTGATATCCGGTGAGGCGCATATGGCGGTGGACCCGACCGCTTCCGCCACTTCCCATATCCGCGCCGGTACGGTGCGCCCGATTGCCATTTCAGGGTCTCAGCGCGTGGCCAGCCTGCCGGAGATTCCCGCCGCCACCGAAGCCGGGCTGCCGGCTTGGTCAGGTGCCGCCTGGATTGGCGCCTTTGCACCGGCGCAAACGCCACGCGGCATTGTGGAATCGCTCAACGTCACCTTCAACGCGGCGATGGAACGCATCAAGCCGCGGCTGGTGGATGTGGGGATTGAGATCGAGCCGCAATATGCCTCGATCCCCGCCTTCAGCGCCTATGTGCGGGAAGAATTTGCCCGCAGCGCCGCGGTGCTGCGCGCAGCGGGTGTGAAGCCGGAATGAAGTGATTCATCATTAGCAGGCTGCTGAAAAGCCCTCATTGAGCATCGCAATTTTGGCTTGGGCGCATCTTTTCAACGCTGCTTGCGCCTGAGCACAGCCATTTTCAGTGACTTTTTGGCCCTGGCGGCACGCCCTGGACGGATTCTGGGCGTCA
>JADCGG010000316.1 GCA_020249125.1 Roseomonas sp.
ACGATCACTTTTTCGAAAAAAGCATCCACCGGGGCGCGCAGACCGGCCATGCCTTCCATGGCGCGTTCAAAATCCTCGGCTTCGATATCCAGGCTGATGCGGTGGCCGGCTTCTTCCAAAGCGGCGGCCAGCGCGGCTTCTTCCGGCAATTTCAGCAAATGCGCTTCATAGCCGGTGTCGAAAGGATGGCCGTCGCGCTTTTCCTCAATACGCAGGATATTCACCGCACGGCGATGCGCCGCCAGCAGATTGGCGCCGGCTTCTGATTCGACGAACCCACGCACCGCATCAGCGCGGGAGAGCAGGCGATTGAGGTCATCCTCAGCGACACCTGCTTCGCGCTTGCCGAATGTCGCGCCAGTCTCACCACGCGCCCCGAAGGCAGCTTCGACGACGTCATAGCGATGACCTTCCGCCCGCATCTGCACGCGCAGCCGTTCGGCGAAGAAGGCAAGGACTTCGTCAGTGGTTTGCCTGATTTTGGGGGTGTCGAGGGGAAGAATGTTGATCCATTCCCACTGCGCCAAATTCGTCAATTCACGGAGCGGCAGGCGCAACCCGTTTTCTCGAATAATGCGAATGGCACCAAGCGCAGCCCGGCGAAGCGCGAAGGGATCACCGCTGCCAGTCGGCTTCTCTCCGATGGCAAAGAAAGTAGCTATGGTCTGAAACTTATCTGCCAGCGCGACCGCAATAGCGATAGGTTCATTCGGCACGGCATCACCTGCACCCGCAGGGCGATAATGCGCGGCAATCGCTTCCGCCACGCGCGCATCCTCACCCTGTCCGAGCGCGTAATACCGCCCCATCACGCCTTGCAATTCAGGAAATTCGCCGACCATGCCGGAAGCAAGATCAGCCTTCGCCAGTAGGGCGGCGCGGGCCGCGAGGTTTGCATCGGCGCCGACCATCGGCGCGATTTGCCGGGCAAGCCGTTCCAGCCGCGCCACACGCTCGCCCTGCGTCCGGAGCTTCGCGTGGAACACCACGCTATCCAGCTTGGGCAGAAAGCTTTCCAGCTTTTGCTTGCGGTCCAAATCCCAGAAGAAGCGCGCATCCGCCAAGCGCGCGCGCAACACGCGTTCATTGCCGGCGACAATCGCCGCGCCGCCATCCGGTGCCGCGATATTCGCCACCAGCGCAAAGCGTGGCGCCGCTGATCCATCCGGCTTGCGCAGCGCGAAATAGCGCTGATTGACGCGCATGGTGGTGCGCATCACCTCTGGCGGTAAATCCATGAAGGCATCATCAATCCGCCCGAGCAACGGCACCGGCCTTTCAACCAGGCCCGCTACTTCGGCGATCAAGCCTTCATCGGGCACCACGTCCAGCCCCTCGGCGGCGGCGAGGGCATTGATACCATCGCGGATCATCCGCGCGCGATCTTCCGCTTCCAGCACCACATGGCGCGCGGCCAAAGCGGCCTTGTAATCGGCAAAGTTGCGCACCGCGAAAGCGCCGGGGGACATGATGCGGTGACCCTCGGTCAGATCGCCACTCGCCAGCCCATGCCCATCATCGCCATTCTGCGAGAGGTCAAAGCGCACCACCTCGTCATCCAGCACGCACAGAATGCGCTTCAAGGGCCGCACCCACACCATGGAGGATGTGCCGCCCCAGCGCATGGATTTCGGCCAGGGGAAGGCGCGTATCAATGCAGGGATCGCCGCAGCAACCAAGGCGCGCGCTTCCACGCTTTGGCCAGGTTTTATCAATACCCAGAATTGGCCCTGTTCCGTCAGCGCATCGCGCGTGGCGCCATGCTTGCGCAAAAAACCTTCAATCGCCTGATCCGGCGCGCCAATGCGCGGGCCGCGTTCTTCTTTGGCTTCGGTGGTGACGCTTGGCTTCAACTGCGCCGTCAGGCCAATGCGGCGGGGGCCATAGAAGCTTTTCGGCGGCGCTTCCAACAGCGCGGCGCAGCCATCGGCAAAAAGGCGCACAAGATCTTCCGCCGCGCGCGCCTGCATGCGCGCCGGGATTTCTTCGCAGAATAATTCAAGCAGCAGTTCAGCCATGGGGTTTGATCGCCGGCTCTATATCGGTTGCGGCGAAATCTTCGCCCTTGAACAACAAAGGCTGGCCGCGTTCCTTGGCCAGCGCATAGGAAAAGCAATCGCCGAGGTTCAACCCCGCCTTGTGCCGCCCCTTGCCATAGCGGCGCCAGGCATCGCGGGCGATGGCGGCATGGGCTGCGGTGAAGGGCACGATTTCGGGACGAATGGCACCCATCAGCGCATCCAGCTTTTCCGCCATGCCCGGCAGGGTCCGGCCCTCCGCGACAATAGCGGTTTCCAGCAAGGTGGGCGCGGCAATTGCCGTGGTGTCCGTGTCGCGGATCGTAGCAACCAGGCGCTCCGCCTCAGGCTCCTTGAATAGGATGGCGACCAGTGCCGAGGAATCGAGAATCATCGCGGCAGGCCGGTTTCGTCATAAAGATCGCGGTGATCACTCGTCACGCCTGGCGGGACAAGCTTGGAAGCTTCCTCGGCAATGGCCATGATGGCGTCGAATTTGCGTTGCCGCGCCGCCTTTTCGCGCGCCAGTTTTTCCGCCACCGCTTCGCGAACCGCCCCGGTCGCCGTCGTGCCGAGCATTGCCGCAAGCTCCTTCGCTTCAGCAATCAGCGCGGTGTCCTTGATGTTTAACTGGCCCATGGCGCACCTTTGGTAGAAGGTGCATCTAATATGGTAGAAATTCCCAAAAGGCGCAAGATCAGGCCGCCTCGCCCGCCAGCCACGCCTCGCAGCAGCCCTTCGCCAGTGTGCGCACGCGCCCGATATAGGCCGCGCGTTCTGTCACGCTGATGGCGCCGCGTGCGTCCAGCAGATTGAAGCGATGTGATGCCTTGATGCATTGGTCATAGGCGGGCAGCGCGAGCTTGCGTTCCAGCAGCGCGGCACATTCGGCTTCCGCATCCTCAAAATGCCGGAACAGCATTTTCGTATCAGCCGCCTCGAAATTATGGGCGCTGTATTCGCGTTCGGCGCGCAGAAATACCTCGCCGTATTTCACGCCTTCGCCGTTGAAATCGAGGTCGTAAACATTCTCGACCCCCTGGATATACATGGCCAGACGTTCCAGGCCGTAGGTCAGTTCCGCGCTGGGCTTTTCGCAGGCAATGCCACCGACCTGCTGGAAATAGGTGAATTGCGTCACCTCCATCCCATCGCACCAGACTTCCCAGCCCAGGCCCCAGGCGCCAAGCGTTGGGCTTTCCCAATCATCCTCAACGAAGCGAATGTCATGCAGGGCAGGGTCAATACCCAGCGCGCGATAGCTTTCAATCAGCAGCGCCTGCGGGTCCGCTGGGGATGGCTTCAGGATCACCTGATATTGGTAATAATGCTGTAGCCGATTGGGGTTTTCGCCATAGCGGCCATCCGCGGGGCGGCGCGATGGCTGCACATAGGCGGCCTTCCAGGGTTTTGGCCCCAGCGCGCGCAGGGTGGTCGCCGGGTGGAAGGTGCCGGCGCCCACTTCCATGTCATAGGGTTGCAGAATGACGCAGCCCTGATCCGCCCAAAAGCGATGCAGGCGCAGGATGATGTCCTGAAAACTGGGGGGCTTGGCGTTCATGGTGGTTCTATGCTCTGGCGCGGCGGCAATGAGGGGTGCTCTATAGGCACCGCAGGCTCCTCGGGCAAGGAATTCGCTATGACAGACGCGCAAGAGATTATCGCCGCTTATCTCGCCGCCTTTAATAGCGGGGATTGGCCCGGCATGTTGGCGCTGCTGGCCGATGATGTGGCGCATGACATCAATCAAGGCGCGACGCAGCACGGCAAGCCGGCCTTCGCCGTGTTCCTGGACCATATGGCGCGCTGCTACCGGGAAGAATTGCGCGATATCGTGATCATGGCGGGGCCGGATGGCACACGCGCCGCGGCGGAATTCCGGGTTGAAGGGCAATATCTGGCCACCGATGAAGGGCTGCCGCCGGCAAAGGGCCAGCGCTATTCCCTGCCCGCAGGGGCCTTCTATGCGCTCCGCGATGGCAAAATCACTCGAGTGACGGTGTTCTACAATTTGCAGGATTGGCTGCGGCAGGTGGGCGGCTGAACGCTTGCTTTCCGCCCGGCTGAAGTGCTTTCTGGCGGCATGAAGCTTTTATCCGGTCATGCCCGGCTCGCCGGGGTTTTCGGCTTTCCCGTCACCCATTCGCGGTCCCCGCGCCTGCATGGGTTCTGGCTGCAACGCTATGGCATTGATGGCGCCTATCTGCCGCTGGGCGTCGCGCCGGAGCGTTTCGGCGCGGCGGTGCGCGCGCTGGTGGATCTTGGCTTTCGCGGCGCCAATGTCACCATTCCGCATAAGATCGCTGCCTTTGAGATTTGTGATGAGGTCGCCCCCTTCGCCCGCCGCGCCGGGGCGGTGAATACGCTGGTGTTTCGCGATGGGCGGATTGAGGGCTCAAATACCGATGGCTTCGGCTTCCTGGAAAGCATCCGCGAAGCCGCACCGGGTTGGCGGGCGGATGCCGGACCGGCGGTGTTGCTCGGCGCTGGCGGGGCGGCCAGGGCCATTGCGGCGGCGCTGTTGGATGCCGGCGCGCCGCGCGTGACCTTGGTGAACCGTACCCCGGCCAAGGCAGAGGCACTGGCGCGGGATTTGGGCGGGCCGATCAATGTCGCGGATCGCCCGCCTTTGGCTGAGGCCGCTTTGCTGGTGAATACCACTTCGCTTGGCATGCACGGGCAGCCGCCGCTTGAGATGGAGCTTGGCACCCTCGCCCCGAGCGCCGTGGTGGCCGATATTGTTTATGTGCCGCTGGAAACGCGGCTTTTGGCGGCGGCGCGGGCGCGTGGCCTGGTCGCGGTGGATGGGCTTGGCATGTTGCTGCATCAGGCGCGTCCGGGATTTGAAGCCTGGTTCGGTGTGCCGCCGCAGGTGGATCAGGCGTTGCGTGATGTGGTGTCAGCCGATATCCCAAAGCGGGATGGCGCATGAAGATCATCGGCCTGACCGGCGGGATCGGCATGGGAAAATCCACGGCCTCGGCGACTTTTCGCCGACACGGCGTGCCGATTTTCGATGCCGATCAGGCGGTGCATGCATTGCAGGCCGTGGGCGGGCGCGCGGTGCGGCCGATTGAAGCCGCCTTTCCGGGCACGACACGCGATGGCGCGGTGGATCGGGAAGCCTTGCGTCATGCCGTGCTCGGCAATGCATCAGCGTTGAAGGTTCTGGAGCGCATTGTGCATCCGCTGGTGCGCGACGCCGAAAAGCGTTTTTTGGCGGCAGCGCGGCGAGCGGGAAAATCCCTTGTCGTCTTGGATATTCCCTTGCTCTTGGAAACCGGGGGCGAAAAGCGCGTGGATTTGGTTGTGGTGGTCTCGGCCCCCGCCGCTGTGCAGGCGGTGCGCGTGATGCGGCGCCCTGGTATGACACGCGAAAGGCTTGCCGCCATTCGCGCGCGCCAATTGCCGGATGTCGCCAAGCGGCGCAAAGCTGATGTCGTGATCCATAGCGGCCTATCGCGGCACTTCGCGGTTGCGGCGATTAGGCGCCTCATGCATCGCCTGCGGGAAGCCAGCTGATGCGCCAGATTGTGCTGGATACAGAAACCACTGGGCTTGATCCGCTGACGGGTGATCGCGTGATCGAAGTGGCCGCGGTGGAGCTATTCAACCTGCTGCCTACCGGAGAGGTATTTCACAGCCTGGTTGACCCGGAACGCGATATCCCTGCCGAGGCGGCACGCATTCATGGCTTCACCAATGGTGATGTCGCCGGCAAGCCTAAATTCGCGGATATTGCTGAGGCGCTGATGGCGTTTCTCGGCGATTCGGAAATCATTGCCCATAACGCACCCTTCGATTTCGGCTTTCTGGATGCGGAGCTGTTGCGCTGCAATCGGCCGGGGCTGGATCGGCGCCGCATGATTGACAGCCTGGCCATGGCCAAAACGCGCTATCCTGGGATGCCGAATAATCTTGATGCCCTATGCCGGCGTCTTGGCGTGGATAATTCCATGCGCGGCAGCCACAATGCCATCCTCGACTGCCAGTTGCTGGCGCAGGTCTATCTGGAACTGATGGGCGGCAAGCAGCCTGGTTTGGAATTGGCGGCCAAGGCAGCGCCCCGGCTGGTAACGCTGGAAGTCGAGAAGGTGGAGCGCGCCGCGCTGGTCATTACGCCGCCCGCCGAGGCACTGGCGGCGCATGAAGCCTTCGTCAAAGCCAAGATCAAGGAAGCGATTTGGCTGAAGCCGCCCTTTGCACCCGAAGAAACGGCCTGAATTTTTTTACCCGCTCCGGATGATGCGCATCAGCTGCGCGACATGCTCGGGCGGTGTTGGCGGGATGATCCCGTGGCCCAGATTGAAGATGAAAGGCCTTCCACGCATGGCGGCAAGGATGCTGCGCGCCTCAGCCTCCAGGGCCGCACCGCCAGCCACCAGCGCAAGCGGGTCCAGATTGCCTTGCATGGGCATGGTGGCGGGCACGGCCTGGGCTGCCCAGCGCGGGTCCATGCTGGTATCCATCGCAACCCCATCCACCGCCGCCCGCGCGGCGTAATCGGGCAGCATTGGGCCAGCCAGGCGAGGGAAACCGATGATGGGGGTGGTCGGGCAACGTTTGCGCACGGCGCGTGCAATGGCGGCTGAGGGTTCGATGACCCAGCGCCGGAATTGGCTCGGTGGCAACAGACCTGCCCAGGTGTCGAACAGCATAAGAGCCTCAGCGCCTGCTTCGACCTGGGCGACCAGATATTCGGTTGTCGCATCCTGCAGAATGCGGATCAGGCGGCCGAAGCTATTGGGGTCACTGAAGGCCATGCCGCGCGTCGCGGCGAAATCCTTGCTGCCGCGCCCTTCCACCATGTAGCAGGCAACGGTGAAGGGTGATCCCGCAAAGCCAATCAGCGCGGTTTTGGGGTGATGTTCGTCGAGCCCTGCCCGCGTGAGCCGCACGGTCTCAAAAATCGGCGCGGCTTTCGCCAGCACGCCATCCAGATTGAGCGCAGCGATACCTTCGGGCGAGCGAATGGGGTCGAGCAGCGGCCCTTCACCCTCGGCAAAGCGGAGCCCCTGGCCCAAAGCCCAAGGCACCATGAGGATATCGGAAAAAAGAATGGCCGCATCCATCCCATAGCGGCGGATGGGTTGCAGCGTGACCTCTGCCGCCAGATCGGGCGTGGTGCAGAGGGAGATGAAATCCCCTGCTATGGCGCGTGTGGCGCGGTATTCCGGCAAATACCGCCCAGCTTGGCGCATCAACCAGACGGGCGGTGGCCAGACGGGTTCTCCGGCCAGGACGCGCAAAAAGGGTTTGGCCCGGCTGGGCTCGTTTTCCATTTCCATGCTCCGAACCTAAGCATTGAATCTAAGATTCTGAAAGATGAGGGTGATTGTAGGGCCTGTGGATGATGGGGAGCCAAGTGTTCCCAATTCCATCCACAGCCTTGTCCCGAACAAGCTGCTGAAGGATTTGCTGGTATTATCGGGTGGGAAGCGAATTACCCTGAATTGGAACGGGCCAGGGAAAAATCATTCAGGCTTGCGCCGATGCTGGGTTATGTCCCCATTATAGGCCAGGGCGGGACCGGTGCTGGAATCCACCCCCGTTATCCACATTGATTCACGGAATTCTCCCGCCATGCCCCACAGGCAAATA
>JADCGG010000317.1 GCA_020249125.1 Roseomonas sp.
GCGGCTTGGGGGCTTTACGCCTGATGGATTTCCGCGCGCGTTCCCACCCAAGCTGGATCGGCTTTGCCGTGCATCGGGTCTCTGGCCTTTTGCTGGCGCTGTTTTTGCCGCTGCATTTCTGGGCGCTTGGCAGCGCCATTCAGGGCGAAGCGCGGCTGGATGGGTTCTTGCGCTGGGCAGACAACCCCTTGGTGAAGGCCGCCGAAACGGCTTTGGTCATCCTTTTGGCCGCGCATCTGGCGGGTGGTTTGCGCGTCATGGCGCTGGAGTTTTTGGGCTGGGGCCGCGCGCAGAAGGATTTGGTGGCGCTATCCTTCGGGCTTGCCCTGCTGGTGGGATTGGTTTTCCTGTTCAATGTCTTTTGATCTTCTGGCGCTGCTGGGCGGCTGCTTTATCGCAGCGTTTTGCTCCGGCCTTGCGGGCTTCGCCTTCAACCTGGTCGCGGCGGGCATCCTGTATCACTGGGTGCCCCCGCAGGAGATCGCGCCGGTTCTGGTGCTGGGTTCCTTGCTGATCCAAAGCGTGACGCTGCGTGTGGTGTGGCCCGCCATCCGTTGGCCGGTGCTGAAGCCCTATGTCTTTGCCGGCGCCTTGGGCACGCCTTTCGGGGTTTGGGCGTTGAGCGTGGTGGAAGCGCGTGTGATTGTGGCCGGCATTGGCATTTTGCTGGTGGGCTATGCCGGCTTCATGCTGGCGCGGATTGCGCTCCGCCTGGCGCCACCCAAACTCGCCGCAGGCCAGCGCGCCGATGCGGTGGTGGGGTTTTTCGCGGGCGCGCTGGGCGGCATTGGCGGGTTTTCCGGTGCTCTGCCTTCCATGTGGACGGATGTGAAGGGGCTCCGCAAGGACGAAGCCCGCGCGATTTTCCAGCCCTTCATTGTAGTGATGCAGATCATCGCCGCGGCCGGGCTGGCCTATGCGGGGTTTTTCACGCTGGAAACCGCAAAAACGCTGCTGATCGCCCTGCCGGCGCTGGGTCTTGGCACTTGGCTTGGCCTGCGCGCCTATCGCGTGATCCCTGCCGAGGGGTTTCGCCTGGTGCTTTTGGGGTTGTTGTTCCTTTCGGGCCTTTCGCTGGTGCTTTGAAACGCTTTCATCCTGCTTCCGCTTATGGGAAACTCAGGTTGAAGAGGGGATTGTTGCATGAGCCTGATGTCCAAGACCGAAATCGCGCCGCTGGTCGTAACGCCAGAGGCGATCGAGGAAGCGGCCAAGCTGCTTTATATTCGCGCCTGCAAGATCCTGCCCGATGACATCAAGGCTGGCTTCACGCGGCTGGATGCAAGCGAAACCGATGCGACGGCGAAAACCATCCTGGCCACGATGATTGAGAATATCGGCGTGGCGGAACGGATGGATAACTTATTGTGCCAGGATACTGGCATTCCGATTTTCAACCTGCTGATCGGGCGCAATGTGGCGGTGGATGGTTTTGCGCTGAAGGAAGCGATTGCCCGCGGCACGGCGCGCGCCACGCGCGAACACCCGCTGCGGTCTTCCGTGGTGCATCCCATCACGCGCAAGAACGAACATACTTCCTGCGGGGAACGCGTGCCGGTGATCAATATTGATTTCACCGATGCGGATCGTGAAGTGCGGTTGGAAATGATCCCGAAAGGCTCGGGCTCAGAAAACGGGTCCTTCCTGCAAATGCTGATCCCGGCGGATGGGCTTGCCGCCGTGAAGCGCTTTGTGGTGGACCGCGTGATCCAGGCCGGCGGCAAGGTCTGCCCGCCGACGATTGTGGGCGTTGGCGTGGGTGGCACTTCTGATCTTTGCATGCATTTGGCGAAGATCGCGGCAACGCGCCCGCTTGGTTCGCGTTGCACGGATGCGGAAGGGGCAAAGCTGGAAGCAGCGCTTTCGGAAGCGGTGAATGCGCTTGGCATTGGCCCGCAGGGCTTGGGTGGTGACAGCACTTCCTTCGCTGTCCATGTGGAAACGGCGGCCACGCACATCACCATGAATCCCGTGGCGGTGAATATCCAATGCCATAGCGCGCGGCGGGCAAGTGCCACCTTCACGCCCGCCGGCATCAGTATTGGGTTCTGACGCATGACAACCGCCAGCATCAATGTGGCACTTGCGGGAGTCGCGGATCGGCCCGCGCTGAGGCGCGTGCTGGCGGAAATGGGCGCCTATTATGATGAGCTTCTGGGCCATAAGCGCCTGATTGCGGCGACAGAGGCACTGACCTCACCCGCCAATCGCGCGGGCCCCTTTTGCCTGATGGCACGCGCGGGGGATGAACCGGTGGGCATAGTTGTGCTTGCCGGATTTTTCCCGGCGCGGGATTTCACCTGGGGGCTATTGCTGCGCGAAATTTTCGTGATGGAAGCGCATCGCGGCACACGCGCCGCGCGTGCGCTGATGCGCGCTGCCATGCGTTTTGCTGCCTCAGGCGATTATAGCTGCGTGGAATGGGGCACCCCCGAGGAAAACCTGCGCGCCCGCGCCTTTTTCGCCAAGCTGGGCGCCACCCCCTTGGTGCGGCTTTCCTATCGTTTTGAAGATCAGGCCCTGGCAGACGCCGCCGAAGGGCGTTGGCCCGTGCCGGAGGAAGAAGCATGACCCATCACATCCTGCCCATGCCGATCACGGAAGACCAAGTGCGCGCGCTTCGCGTGGGCGATACGGTGACGCTGGAAGAAACGCTTTATGGCATCAGGGATGCGACGCAGATCCATATGTTCGATCATGGCCGGCGCACCAAATTCAATCTGCAAGGCCATGCCGTGATCCATACCGCGCCCAATCTGCGCAAGGTGGAACGGGTTGGGAATAATCATTCGGGTTATGAGGCCGTTTGTGTTGGCACCACCACATCAGACCGAATGGAGCGCTTCACGCGCCCGCTGATGGAACGCGAAGGTGTGCGGATCATCATCGGCAAGGGCGGGCTGCGTGATGGGTCGTTGCAGGCCTTCCGCGATCTGGGCGGTGCCTATCTGGCCGTGGTTGGCGGCGCGGCAGCTTTGGAGACCACCTGGATTGAGGCGGTGGAGGATGTGGATATGGATGATCTCAATCCTGAAAGCCTCTACAAATTTCGCATCAAGGGTTTCGGGCCTTTATTGGTGGCGATGGATAGCCATGGCGGCAGCCTTTTCGCCAAGGTGAATGATGAAGCGGCGCGCCGGCGCCAGGCGGTGCTAGAAAAACTGGGGGCGGCGTGATGGCCGCGCACATCATGCGGCGCAGCACGGATATTCTGGTGCTGGGTGCGGGTGGCGCGGGCTTGCTCGCCGCTTTGCATGCCAAGGCCGGCAATCCGGCGCTGGAAGTCACCATTGCGGTGAAGGGCCTGCTTGGCAAATGCGGCTGCACGCGCATGGTGCAAGGCGGCTATAATGTCGCGATTGCGGAAGGCGATTCCGCTGAACGCCATTTCATGGATACGCTTGATGGCGGCAAATGGCTGAATGATCAGGATTTGGCATGGACGCTGGTGGTGGGCGCGCAGCGGCGCATTCGGGAATTGGAAAATCGCTGGGGCTGTTTTTTCGATCGCAATGCCGATGGCACGATTCACCAAAAGGCTTTCGCTGGCCAGACTTTTGATCGCACGGTGCACAAGGGTGATTTGACTGGGATTGAGATTGTCAATCGCCTGGCGGAACAGGTCTGGGCGCGCGGCATTCAGCGCCTGGAAGAACATCGCGCGGTCGCGCTGATCCCAAGCGCGGATGGGGCGCGGCTTGCGGGTGCGCTGCTGATTGATATGCGAAGCGGCGGCCTGGTGTTTGTGCAGGCCAAGGCCGTGATGCTCGGCACCGGCGGCGGGCCCACCATGTATAAATACCACACGCCATCGGGCGATAAATCCTGCGATGGCATGGCGATGGCGCTGCGCGTGGGCTTGACGCTGCGCGATATGGAAATGGTGCAATTCCACCCGACCGGCGTTTTGGCCGGCCCCGGCACGCGCATGACCGGCACCATCATTGAAGAAGGGCTGCGCGGCGCGGGCGGGTATTTGCTCGGCGGTGATGGCAAGCGCTTCATGGCGAAATATGACAGGCGCGCCGAACGCGCGACGCGCGATATCGTCAGCCGATCCATGCAGCGCGAAATCCTTGCCGGCAATGTGAATGACGCGGGCGGGCTTTGGATTGAAATGGGGCATCTTGGCCCGGATCGTGTGCGGCGCGAATTCAAGGGTATGGTGGAACGCTGCGCCGATATGGGCTTTGACCTGGCCGCCGGGCGCGTGCCGGTGGTGCCGACCGCACATTACATGATGGGTGGGCTGGTGTTTCGCCCAGATGGCAGCACCGCGCTGCCCGGGCTTTTCGCCGCCGGTGAGGATACCGGCGGCGTGCATGGCGCCAATCGCCTCGGCGGCAATGGTGTTGCCAATTCCACGGTTTTTGGCGGCATTGCCGGCGATACCATGGCGGCCTGGGTGCCGCGCGAAGGCGCGCTGGTGGAACCGGATGCCACTGCGCTTGATGCCGCCATAGCCGCGCTTGAAGCACCCTTCGCGCGGCCCGCGCGCAATCTTTCGCCGCTGCGCGATGCGTTGCAGGAATTGATGTGGGACAAGGCCGGCATTCTGCGTGACGCGGCGGGGCTTGCTGATGCCGCAAGTGGTTTGGATGCGCTTGAGGCTGAGCTGGATGCTTCCGGCGTGGATGGCACCAACCGTGCCTTCAACATGACCTGGCATGATTGGCTCAATCTTAAATCCCTGCTGCTGGTGAGCCGCGCGATTGTGGTGGCATCCCAGGCGCGGGATGAATCGCGCGGCGCCCATTGGCGCGAGGATTTCCCCGAAACCCGCGATGATGCGGCGGGTTTGGCGGCGACATGCGTGCGCCTGGAAGCGGGGCGCGTGGCGCTGGATTGGCAGAAGGTTTACTTCACGCGCCTGAAGCCGGGCGAAAGCCTGCTCACGCCGGTCGCGGCGGAGTAATTCTGCGCTTGACTTTTGTCGGAGCATCACCTTACCCTCAATTTAGGGGCAAGTCGCGATCGCCCCGTGAGGCTGAGGCCCAAGAATCGCGTCCCATCCTCCTGTTTGGAGAGGACGCAAGCATGCCGTCTCCCACGACCATGACCGCGTTGCATCTTTCCAGGCGCATTGGACTGCCTGATGCGCCTGTTATTCTTGATGTCCGGATCGCCGAAGATATTGCCGCTGATCCCCGCTGCCTTCCAGGCGCCATCGCGCGCGATTTCCGCAGTGTTGCCACCTGGGCCGGCGATTTCGCTGGCCGGGACGTGGTTGTTGTGTGCCAAAAGGGCCTCAAGCTGAGCGAGGGTGTGGCCGCTTGGCTACGTCATGCTGGGATTACCGCCGAAAAGCTTGAGGGCGGATTTGATGCGTGGGCGGCCGCACAATTGCCTCTCGTGAAGCCTGAGCATGTGCCGGCGCGCCTTGCGCAAGGCCATACGCGTTGGGTCACGCGGGCGCGCCCCAAGGTGGATCGCATCGCCTGCCCCTGGCTGATTCGCCGGTTCATTGATCCCGGCGCGGTTTTTCTTTTCGTCGCTGCCTCTGAAGTCGCCGCCGTGGCCGATCGCTTTGGCGCGACGCCCTTCGATATTGAAGGCATATTCTGGTCCCATCGAGGAGCCCTTTGTACCTTCGACGTCATGCTGGATGAATTCGGCTTGCACACAGCGGCGCTGGATCGCTTGGCGATGATCATTCGCGGCGCTGATACCGCCCGCTTGGATTTGGCGCCAGAAGCTGCGGGGTTGCTCGCCGCATCACTTGGCTTGTCGCGCATGTATCGCGATGATTTGAAGCAATTGGACGCTGGCTTGGCGCTTTACGATGCCTTTTATCGTTGGGCGCGAGACGCGGTAGCGGAAACCCATAACTGGCCCGGACCGAGGATCCAATGAACCAGACCTCATTTCCCGCCTTTCCTAGCTTTGCCGAGGCACTGCGCGTGTGGCTCCGCATCGGTTTGCTATCCTTTGGCGGGCCGGCGGCGCAGATCGCGGTAATGCACCGCGAAGTGGTGGAACAGCGCCATTGGGTTTCCGATGCGCGGTTTCTCCATGCGCTCAATTTCTGCATGCTGCTGCCGGGGCCAGAGGCGCAGCAATTGGCCACATATCTCGGCTGGCTGATGCATGGCGTGCGCGGCGGGCTGGTGGCGGGGTTGCTGTTTATCCTGCCTGGTGCGGCGGTGATGCTGGCGCTTTCCATCATCTACGCGACGCTTGGCGATGTGCCCTTGGTGGCGGCGCTGTTCTTCGGTTTGAAATGCGCGGTGCTGGTGCTGGTGGTGGAAGCGCTGCTGCGCGTGGCAAAACGCGCGCTGAAAGGGCCGGTGCCTGTCGCACTTGCCGTCGCGGCTTTTGCGGCGCTCGCTTTGTTCAATGTGCCGTTTCCATTGGTGGTGCTGGGCGCCTTGGCGATTGGCTTTGCGCTGCCTGATGCCTTCAGCGGCGCGGGCCATGGCACGGCCAAGGATGGCCCGCCCGCGCTGTTGGATGCGGCCATTGCTGCCGATCCGGAACGCATCCCGCGCATGGCGGGGGCGGCGCGGCGCGCGGGGCTATTCGCGTTGGCCCTCTGGCTTTGGCCGGTCGTGCTGCTGATGGGGTCTGGCGTTTATGGTGATGTTGCCTGGTTTTTCTCAAAGCTTGCCGTGGTGACTTTCGGCGGCGCCTATGCCGTGCTGGCCTATGCCGCGCAGGAAGCGGTGGAGCATTACGAATGGCTGTCAGCGCCTGAAATGCTGGCCGGGCTTGGCCTTGCGGAAACCACGCCGGGGCCGTTGATTCTGGTGTTGCAATTTGTGGGCTTCCTCGCGGGGTATCGCGCCGATGGCGTGCTGGGTGGTGTCACGGGCAGCGTGCTGACGCTGTGGGTGACTTTCGCGCCGTGCTTTGCCTGGATTTTTCTGGGCGCGCCTTTCGTTGAAAAGCTCCACGCCGCGCCGCGCCTGAAGGGCGCCTTGGGCGCGGTGACCGCGGCGGTGGTGGGCGTGATCGCGAACCTCGCACTCTGGTTCGGCCTGCGCGTGATTTTCCGCGATGTGCATAGCCTGCACCTTGGACCGATGCGGCTTGATGTACCAGTGGTGGCAAGCCTTGATCCTGCCGCGCTGGCGCTTGCGCTTTTCGCCGCTGTGCTGCTGTTTCCGATGAAGCAAGGGCTGACGCGCAGCCTTGGCTTCACCGCGATTGCGGGGTTGGTGCTGAAATTCGCGGGGTTTTGACTGGCGCCTTACCCCGGAATGAAAGCCTCATGCACCGCGGTTTGGATGCCACCGCCAACAATCGGGCCGCCGCCCGCGACATAGATCGTATCCCCAATCAGCGCCGCGCCCAAACCATGCCGAGGTGTCGGCATCGGCGCATGATGCTGCCAGCTATCCGTTCCGGGATCGTAGGATTCCACCGTGCCGATCACGCGATCAATCGGGCGGTTTTGCGCATCATAAAGCCGTTCCTCGCCACCCATGCACCAGAAGCGTCCGCGATAGACCACCATGCCATGGCCCGAACGCGGCGTGGGGATGGGGGCGCGCAGCCGCCAGGTGTCGCTGGCCGGGTCATAAACATGATGGAGGCCGGTATTATTCTCGAATGTGTTGAAGCGCCCGCCGGCGACGTGAATGCGCCCTTCCCAGACCACCACGCCGGCATGATCACGCCCGGCGGGCAGCGGGCGCAGCAGAGTCCATTTATCGGTCTGCGGATCATACACTTCGTTCCAGGAAATGCTGGCGCGTTCGGGCGCGGGGTCTGTTGCACCACCGATATGATAAATCTTGCCACCAACAGCGGCAACCGCCCCGGCGCCGCGTGCGCGCGGCATGGGGGCGATGGCGGACCAGCGATCCGCCGCTACGTCATAGACAAAGGCCTTATTGTCGGACGCACGGTTCTGTTCCGTAAAACCACCCAGCGCATAAATCCGCCCGGCATCAGCCACGACGCCAACGTGATTGGCGCCGCGCGGCAAAGGTGCCGCTTCCTGCCAGCGATCCGCCGCAGGGTCATAGACATGGTGATAGGGCTTATCCACCTGCCCTTGGGCATAGCCGCCAATGACATGCAGCTTGCCCGCCCAGGCGGTCGCCCAGGCCATTTCACTGCGCGGCAAGGGCAGCGGCGCACGAGACACCCAGCGCCCCGGCGGGCCAGCGGGTGCAGGGCTGGTCACCACACGTTGCGCCAATTGTTCTGCTGTCAGTGCCTGCGGATTTGGCCCACGCAAGGCGGACATTTGATCGGCAGGGATATTCGCCCCGTGATGCCCGTGATGCTGCGCGGCAGCCGCGCCTGCCAGCATTGCCGCCCCGGTTCCGAGAAAAATCCTGCGCCGCATTCGTTTTGCCCCCGTTGAACTGGCGAAAGCTTGCCCGAATGCGGCGCGTGATCAAGCCCGCTTAGGCGGCTTCAGCTTGTGTCGCTTCCGGCGGTGCCTGGCGCACTTCCAGCCCATCGGGGCTGGCCGTGACCGTCAGGCTTTCGCCATCCTTCACGCTGCCTTCCAGCAGCAAGCCGGCAAGCTTGTCTTGCAGGTTGCGTTGAATGACGCGCTTCAAGGGTCGCGCGCCATAGACAGGATCATAGCCCGCTTCCGCCAGCCATTCCCGCGCGGCTTCGTCCAAGGCCAGCGTGATCTTGCGATCTTCCAGCAAGCGGCGCAGGCCGCGCAGCTGGATATCCACAATCGCCGCCATATCCCCGCGCGCGAGGCGCCGGAACAGCACAATCTCATCGAGCCGGTTGAGGAATTCCGGGCGGAAGCGTTCGCGCACGCTGCGCATCACCGCGGGCCGCGCCGCTTCAATATCGGCGCTTTCCGGCAATTCCGCGATGGCATGCGCGCCAAGATTGCTGGTCAGAACAATGATGGTGTTGCGGAAATCAACCGTCCGCCCCTGGCCATCCGTCAGCCGGCCATCATCCAGCACCTGCAACAGCACATTGAAGACATCATCATGCGCCTTTTCGACCTCATCGAACAAAATCACCTGATAAGGCCGCCGGCGCACGGCTTCCGTCAGCGCACCGCCTTCCTCATACCCGACATAGCCGGGCGGTGCGCCAATCAGCCGCGAAACCGCATGCTTTTCCATGTATTCGGACATGTCTATCCGCGTCATGGCGCGATCATCATCGAACAGGAAGGACGCGAGTGATTTCACCAATTCCGTTTTGCCAACACCGGTCGGGCCCAGGAACAGGAAGCTGCCGATTGGGCGATTGGGGTCCTGCAAGCCGGCACGCGCCCGGCGCACGGCTTTGGAAACCGCCTCCAACGCTTCTTCCTGACCCACCACGCGCTTGCGGAGTTGGTCTTCCATGCGGAGCAGCTTGGCCCTTTCGCCTTCCAGCATTTTTTCCACCGGAATGCCGGTCCAGCGGCTGACGACGGCGGCAATGCCTTCTTCCGTCACCGCCTCATTCACCAGCTTGGCATCGCCATTGCCGGCATCGGCGAGTTTCTTTTCGATGTCGGGAATCACGCCATAGAGCAATTCGGAAGCCTTGGTCAGATCACCGCGACGCTGCGCGAGTTCAACTTCCGTCCGCGCCTTGTCCAATTCTTCCTTCAGCTTCTGGCTTTCAACCACTTCGCCCTTTTCCGCTTCCCAACGCGCGGTCATGGCGGCGGAGCTTTCTTCAAGCTCGGCCAATTCCTTTTCAAGCTTCATCAGCCGATCACGCGACGCCGCGTCATCTTCCTTCTTGAGCGCTTCCCGTTCGATCTTGAGCCGCATGAGGTCGCGGTCAATCGCATCCAGTTCCTCAGGCTTGCTGTCCACCTGCATGCGAAGCCGCGATGAAGCTTCATCCACCAGGTCAATCGCCTTATCGGGCAGGAAGCGATCCGTGATGTAGCGGTTGGAAAGCGTCGCAGCCGCCACCAGCGCGCCATCGGCGATGCGCACGCCGTGATGGAGTTCGTATTTTTCCTTGATGCCGCGGAGGATGGAGATTGTGTCCTCCACGCTCGGCTCACCGACAAAGACGGGCTGGAAGCGCCGCGCCAGCGCCGCGTCCTTTTCCACATGCTTGCGATATTCATCCAAGGTGGTGGCGCCGATGCAATGCAATTCGCCGCGCGCCAAGGCAGGCTTCAGCAGGTTGGACGCATCCATGGCGCCATCCGCCTTGCCCGCGCCAACCAGCGTGTGCATTTCATCAATGAACAGGATGATTTCGCCTTCCGCCTGCGTGGTTTCCGCCAGCACGGCCTTCAGGCGTTCTTCAAACTCGCCACGATATTTGGCGCCCGCGACCATGGCGCCAAGGTCAAGTGCCATCACGCGCTTCGTCTTCAGCGCTTCCGGCACATCGCCATTGACGATGCGCAGCGCCAGGCCTTCGACAATCGCAGTTTTGCCGACGCCGGGTTCGCCGATCAGCACCGGGTTGTTCTTGGTGCGGCGGGCAAGTACCTGAATGGCACGGCGGATTTCCTCATCGCGGCCAATCACCGGGTCAAGCTTGCCCTGACGCGCCACTTCCGTGATGTCGCGCGCGTATTTCTTCAAAGCATCGAAGCTGTCTTCGGCGTTCTGGCTTTGCACGGTGCGACCCTTGCGGATTTGCGCAATGGCCTTTTCCAGCTTGTCAGGCTCGGCACCCGCCATCCGCAATGCGCGGCCCGAATCGCCTTCGCTGCCGGCAAGCGCGACCAGCACGCGATCCTGCGCGACAAAACTATCGCCGGCGCGATTCGCCTGTTCCTGGGCATTGCCCAGGATGCGCACGATATCGGCGGTGAAGCTGGGTTGCGCGGAAGCACCGCCGCCGGTCACTTTCGGCAGGCGCGCCATGAAGTTTTCCACCGCGTTCTTGGCGCGAATCGGATCAGCCCCGGCGGCGCGGATCAGGCCGCTGGCCGCACCTTCCGCATCATCCAGCAGCGCCTTCAACAGATGCGTGGGCGTCACCTGCTGGTGAAATTCGCGAATGGCGATGGTTTGCGCCGCTTGCAGAAAACCGCGGGCGCGGTCGGTAAACTTTTCGATGTCCATGTGGTCCCTCTCTTGAGCGGACGATGCCCCTCGCCCCCGAATGGGCAACGAATGACACCAGAATGCTTGTTATGTGGTATCTGGCCTTGATCTGCTTCAAGGGGGTGCCCGATGCGTATCGAAAAGATCTACCGTTACCCGGTGAAGGGGCTGTCAGCCGAGGCCATGGAAGCCGTGGCGCTGACCCCCGGAGAGATGCTGGCACATGACCGGCGCTTCGCGCTCGCCCAGGGTGATGCGCCTTTTGATGTGGCGGCGCCGCGCTGGCTTTCCAAGCGCAATTTTGGCTGCCTGATGGCCAATGAACGGCTTGCCCTGCTGCATACCGCCTTTGACCCGCATGATGGCAGCCTCGCCATCCGCGCCCCCGGCGCCGCGCCCTTTCTGGGCGATACGCGGACAGAGGAAGGCAAGGCCGCCATCGCGCGCTACCTCACTGATTTCCTCGGCCCCGAAGCGCGGGGTGAGCCGCGCTTCATCGAAGCCCCCGGCCATCGCTTTTCCGATGTGGCGATGAAGGTGGTTTCCATCATTGGCCTTTCCAGCCTGCATGCGCTGGAAGCCGAGGCCGGCATGGTGCTGGACCC